>NZ_APNH01000002.1:600000-900000 GCF_040361275.1 Salinisphaera sp. T31B1
GTCGAGCGTGGTCAGCCATTCGCTCCAGAAGCTGCGCCACTTGCCGAACCAGGTGATCAGCACGAGCGCGGCCACGGCACCGCCGATGGCGATAGCCGCGGCGACCGCGCCGATCACCGTGCTGGAATTGGGGTCCTTGATGAGCTCGACGAACGGCAATGAATCGACACCGAGCTTGCCCAACCAGAAATGAAGCGGATGCGTGATCATGACTGCTGCTCTCGATAGTCGCGCCGTTGCTGCTTCAAACGCTCTTTCTCGCGCTGTTTTTCATGATCGGACTTGGGCGCGGCCACTGCGGTCGACGCCGCCGGTATACGCTTGGCATCGGACACGATGCGCTCGAACAGCTTCGATGGGGCCCTGCCGAACGTCTTGGGCTCGGGCAGAATGGAGCGTTCGCTCAGCTTGCGATATTCGGCCATATCCAGCGCTGGCCGCGAGCGCTGATCGGCGACCCATTCGTGGAACCGCGCCGCACTTACCGCCTGGACGCTGAACTTCTGTTCGGCGAATCCCTCGCCGTTGTATTGCGTATTCAGGCCGCCGTAACGGCCCGGTTTCGCGGCCAGCAGGTGCAACTGGGTCACCATGCCCGGCATGGTGTAGATCTGGCTGCCCAGGCGCGGAATCATGAACGACTGCATCACCGTGGCGCTGGTCAGGCTGAAGTGGATCGGGCGATCCACCGGCAGCACCAATTCGTTGACCGCCGCCATGTGCTGATCCGGGTAGATGAACAGCCATTTCCAGTCGAGACTGACCACCTGAACATCCAGCGCGGGCCGGTCGTGTGCGATCGGCTTGTACGGATCGAGCTTGTGCGAGACCTGCCAGAGATTCCAGCCCAGAACAGCCACGACGACGACGGGCAAACCCCAGATCAGCCCTTCCAGGATCCAGGAAAAATCCCAGTTCGGCCGATAGACCGCCCCCTTTTTGCCGATGCGGTATTTCCACAGCACGATCGGCGCGGCCACGAACAGCGGCACGATGACGATCAGCGTCCATCCGATAATGGAAAAGAAGTGGTCGCGCTCGGCCTGTGCTACCGGACCCGCCGAGGCGAGAAAGCCATGGTCGGTCAGCCCGCAGCCTGGTAGAAGCAGAACCGCCGCGAAAACGACGCAGTATCCAGCGACCTGTTTCACCATGGGCCTGCTGACCAAACGGGTTTGTCGTCTGTTGTCATTTGTATCGCGCCTCGTCTGTCACCCGCTCAAGGGTCCTATGCCCTCGCCCGGCCGCCGGCATGCGGCCGCCGCGCAGGACAACGCATAGCGAGATTCGGCAGCCTGCTTCCGGCAACGCTAATCACGTGACCGTGGCCGGTATGCCCTCAGCCGATACAGGGCCGCGGGCAAGCCAGCCTCGCACCGCGTGGATGGACGCTACAGCCCATGGTTGACCGCGCCGGACGCGAACGTGACGAACGAATCTCGCCTTCGACCCATTAGACCGTGGGCGATCATCAGCGCCGGCACGGACTCGACACCAGCCCCACGGGCCTGTTCGAGCAGCTGCTTCGGTTGTCGATCTCGCTTGGTTTAAAAAAACGGCGCGATCATAACAGCGTGCAGTATGCAGCTAAATCAGGGTAATTGCGTATACCGATGAATCCGGGCCGGCGCTTGCCGCCGCGGTCTGGGAATCTGCGGGCCGCGGCCTTACGATGGAAATCGGGAATGTCGCGATGCCGCAGCATGCCGTCGAGCCAGAAATTCGACTTTCCGAAGACCGAACAGTGCAGCTCAGCAAGAAGCGACCTGGTTCTGCTCGACGCCAAAGCGTACCGGCGTGTCCCATCTTTCACCTGCCGTTGGTCAGGTAGCCATTGAGGCAATCAGTGCCGCCCGCCCTTCCTCCAATTGCTCTTCGCTGAGGAACACGGTTGCCTGCAAGGGAAAGAACTGCAAGGAAGACAAACCCACGCATCCGAGTGCGGCGGTCAGATAGGGGATCAGAAAGTCGGGCTGCTTTGCACGATCACCCGTGAACACACCGCCCGCGGCGATACCGATATAGACGGGTTTGTCGTCTAACAGGCCCATCTTTTCGCCGCTCGGCGTTGTCCCGATCGTGCGACCCATCCTCAGGATTTGATCGATCCAGGCCTTGAGTACCGAGGGCACGGTAAAATTGTTGATGGGCGTGCCAATCACGAGGATGTCGGCCGCTTCGACCTCCTGTATCAGTGTTTCCGACAGTCGTGTCGCCCTGTCCATTTGATCGTGAGCCAGAGTCTTCGGCGAAGACAGCGCCGACGCGTAGTCCATGTCGGGATGTGGTATGGGTTCTCGGCCGAGGTCGCGACGCGTGACCCTCGCATCGGGAGCCATGTCGAGCAGCTGCGCAACGATGGCTGCCGACAGTTTCCGGCTATGAGAGTCGGGTCTTGGACTGCAATCGATATGGAGAATTTTCATACAACGTCCTTCAGGGAGTGGCCACGTTACGGATGGGTCGCAAGCGTGTTGCGCGAGCAAAGCAATTCCAGACATTGCTCCAGCGACGCCGCCGCCTGTTCGAGCAACTCATGGCTCATGGCATCACCGCGTCGGATGAGCTCGGCACTGTCCTCGCGCATGGTCTGACTCACCAGCCATAAAGCCCCATTGACTGCATCGACAAGGCTTTCTGCCTCCTCGACCATGACCGGGTATCCGCTCAATCCCGAGCGCTCGACAACCTGTGCCAGCGTGCCCTCGACGTGGCCGTTCAATTGCACAACGCGTTCGCCCATCAGGTTCACGTGCTGCTCGATCCGTCGTATGGCCTGAGTGCAGACCGCGCGGTGCTCAAGGTAAGCGCTGTCGGTTAGATGCCACCGGACCTGGCGACACTGGCTCTGCAGATCCACGCAGTCCGCGATGCATTGATTGAGTACGCGACAACTGTTGCCGTCCACGGCCGTCGGCGCATCGCGATCATCCGCCGCATGGTTTAGAACCTGGGCATATCCGTTGTAAAACAGTCTGTTCATGTCGAGGCTCAAGCGTTGACCCATGTTCGTGGATGCGGTGACGCTCGCGGCATCCATGATTTGGGGCTGGCTGATGCGAACCGACAGGCCCTGCGGGTTGCTGAGAGATTCCTGACTCATTGCGGGCTCCTGTGGGTAAGACAGACTGGGTCGGCACGGGATAGACCCGTGGATATCGCATTGCCCGTCAAAGGGGCGCGGGCCAATGTTCGGATCATGACGCGGTTGAAATCCGCCAAGTCGCTCGGCCAGCGCGTCGAGACGAGGCCTGCATCCACGACGACCGATTCGTCCATCCAGTAGGCACCGGCGTTTTCAAGATCGCGTCGCAATGAAGGCCACGAGGTGAGACGCCGTCCGCGAACCACGTCGGCATCGATCAAAGGCCAGGCACCATGACGGATGGTGGCCACTGGCTTGTCGTTATCGAAAAACGCACGTATGAAAGCCAGCGCTGCCTGCTCGGTCCGCAGCGCGTCGGCGTTCATGAGGCCACCGGGCAGGACAAGTGCGTGGTAATCATTCGAATCGGCCGTGGCCAGCGGCACGTCGACCGCGACGGCCTCGCCCCAGTCGTTCACATCCCAACTCCGCACCGGCCGGCGAGACGACGACACCACCGTCACTTTCGCGCCGGTGGATTCCAGGTGGCGCCGCGGCAGCAGATATTCGACGTGCTCGAAGCCGCCGGCAATCAGAACGGCGATGTTCAGACCGTAGAGTTCGGATGTCATTGGCTATCACCGTGTCGTTCAGGCCATCGCATACGGATCAAGCGACAATGACGCGGGCGGGATCCGCTGAGGCCAGAATCTCGGCACGGTCACCGTTCGGCGGATAGATCCATTGGGTATTGATCATCGTCTTGAGTGCCCCGGCCTCCGGCCCCTTCAGTTTCACCTGGCGATCCCAGCCTTCCGTATAGACAGCGCCCCACGGCCCCAGCGCCAGGCAGGTCACGTACTCCGACTGGCTGTACGCGATCGGGTCAAGACCCAACAAATCTGCCGCGACGTTGTGGCCCGCCGAGCGGCCGAGATTATTCGCGTGCTGGCAGGACATCATCGTGTGGTTGCCTTTGTCGTCGGTGGCGGCGTAGGCACAATCACCTGTTGCGAACACCGCATCGATACCCTTGACCTTCAGATTGCGATCCACATGAAGGCGCCCGAAGCGGTCGTGCTCGCCTGGAATCTGGGCCGTGAGTTCGCTGGCCCGCGCGCCGGCGGTCCAGATGACGGTGTCGGCTTCGATCCGCTCCCCGTTTTCCAGCGTCACCCCTGCCGCGTCGACGACTGCAACACCGGAGCCGAGCCGCCACGTCACACCCAATTCGGTCAGTGCCTGCGTGATGACGGGCCGCGGGCCGGGACCCAGGTCCGGGCCCACCTCGCCGGCGCGTTCGACCATGATCACGTTCACGGCCACGTTCGGCCCCAGGATTTCACGTAGACGTGCGGGCATCTCTGCCGCGGTCTCGATGCCGGTGAAGCCGGCCCCGGCAACCACCACCGTGTTGCGGCCGGCGCTGTCGGCGCGTTCTGCTAACCCGTGGAGATGCGCTTCAAGTCTTGCGGCATCGGCAATCTGGTCGACGTTGAATGCATGGTCCTTCAGGCCGGGGATCGGCGGGCAGTTCAGACGGCTGCCGGCGGCGAGTACCAGCCGGTCATATTTGATGTCGCAACCTGACGTGTCCGCGCCGGTGCCGATCAAGCGGACCTGCTGATTCGCCACATCGATGTGCTTCACCAGGCCCTGGATGAATTTCACGCCTGCGGTCTTGAAGATCTCCAGCAGCGGCGCCTTCATGCCTTCCGGGTTTTGCTCGTACAGACGGGGCCGGACATGCAGCGCCGGCTCCGGTGCGATCAGCGAGACCTCGACATCGCTGCGCCCGGCCTGTTCCAGCAGCCGGGCCGCGCCCAGCGCGCTCCACATACCGGCGAAGCCGGCGCCAATGACAAGAATCTGTTTCGACATGGGTCGTTCTCCTGGAACGGGTATTTGTTTCAGATGCTGAGCAGAGCTGCTGCTTCGATAGTCACGACTTGAAACGCGCTCGGCTTGACCGGCCTCGGATCATTTCGATGAGTGCGTACACGGCGCTTGGCACGCGCTGCGTTTCGTTTGCTATTGCCGCATGCCGATCGCCAAGCGGTTGAACGCACTCATCAGTGCAATGGCGAAGCACAAGTCGGATATTTCGACGTCGCTGAACTGCGCTCTGAGCGGCTCGAAATCGTCATCAGGCGCATGCGTGTGATCCACGTGCGTCAGCGACTCCGTCCAGGCCAGTGCGGCACGCTCACGCGCGTCGAAATGCTCGCCGACGCGCCATCCCGCCAGGCTGTCGAGCTTGGCGTCTGGCATGCCGCCCGTGCGCAGTGCTTTCGTATGCATCGTCAGGCAATACGGGCAGCCGTTGATCTGCGACATTCGAAGCCAGACGAGCTCAATCAATTCCCTGCCAAGACTGCTTTTTTCCAGTGCTTTCTTGGTAGCGCCCAGGCCTTTGTATGCGTCGGGCGAGAGGGACCAGTAAGGCAAACGAAGAGCACTCATTCTTAAATCTCCAGAAAGAAAACAAGCAAAACGACTTGATTCATCGAACCTACAGCGGTTGGCAGAAATGGATTCCTCTAGCCAACAAGCCTTGGCGAAAATAGAAACGTTGTCCCAGCGCGTTGGCCAGGGCGGTATCCAGAACAAAGTGCGCGCAGCCCTGTTGCTTCGCCTGTTCGCGCAAGGTATCGATCAGCTCGCCGCCCAGACCGTGGCGACGGGCCTCGGGGGCCGCGACCAGATCATCGACATAGAGAAAGCGCCCATAGATCAGGTTTTCCTGAATTCGATAGCCCGCCAAACCTTTGACTTCGTCGTCCTGCCACGCGGCGAGCAGGCGATACCCCTGCGTGGCTTGACGACGTGCCTGCGCGGTGAATGCGGCCGCATCGCTCAGATGGGGACGCAGTTCACGCATGACGTTGAAACAGGCCTGGTACTCCGGGTCGCTATCGACCGACCGCAGTTGAAAGACGCTCATGTGGATTTCCGTGTGGTACAGGCTGCAAAATTAGCCGGACGATGACCTGCTCGATAGGTCCAAGAATTGAACAAACGAGTAGGACATCGCCCATGGACCTGAAACACCTGAGACCCAACCGGGCGCAAGACGCACCGATCTACCTGCAGCTGTATCGACGCTATCGGGAGGCGATCGCGGCCGGTCGGCTTCACCCGGGGGACCGAGTACCCTCCGTACGTAGCCTCGCCAGTGATCTCAGCCTGTCGCGTGGAACCGTCGAAACGGCCTATCAGATGCTGGTGAGCGAAGGCTATTTCGTGACGCGCGGTGCGGCGGGCACTGTCGTGTCGCCCCGGCTGGGACGCCTGGGTGAGCCAAGTCAGGCGCCGACGCCTGAACCCCCTGCCCAATCGTCGCCCCGCCCCCAGGCCGTAGCGGGTAAGGCATTGCCGTTTCAACTCGGTATGCCGGCGTTGGACGCGTTTCCGCGAAAGACCTGGGCACGGCTGGCCGGGCGCAGCGTACGCACCCTGGACACGGCGGCGATGGACTATCCCGATCCGGCAGGATACGAACCGCTTCGGCGTGCCATCGCCACTTATCTGGGTATCTCACGCGGAATTGCGTGTTCGCATGAGCAGGTCTTCATCACGCCCGGTTATCACGGGGCGCTGGACCTGGTGTGTCGTACGCTGCTGAAGGTTGGCGACCTGGGCTGGTACGAGGACCCGGGATACATCCTCGCGCGCCAGTATCTCGAGCGTGCCGGCATGCGCCTGGCCGCGGTCCCGGTCGATGAAGAAGGTTTGAGCGTCGCGGCCGGCAAACAACGCGCCGCCGCGGCCCGCTTCGCCGTGGTGACGCCTACCCATCAAAGCCCGACGGGCGCGGCCTTGTCATTGCCCCGGCGCCTGGAACTGCTGGAGTGGGCCAATGACCGTCATGCCTGGGTTATCGAGGACGACTACGACAGCGAGTTCCGATACCACGGCCGGCCCCTGCCCGCCTTGAAAAGCCTCGATCGTGGTGGGCGAGTGCTCTACACCGGCACATTCAGCAAGGTGTTGTTTCCGGGTTTACGGCTGGCATATCTGGTGGTCGACGAATCTCTGGTCGACAAATTCGAGGAGACGGTGCATCTTCTTCGCGGGCCGGGTTCGATCCTGCCGCAAGCCATGGTTGCCCACTTCATGGAACAGGGCCATTTCTCCCGCCATCTACGCAAGATGCGCTCGCTTTATGCGGTCAGACGCGGTTATCTCGTCGATGCACTCACGCGAACCTTAGGAGAAAGTCTGGATGTCCAGCGACAGGCAGGCGGCATTCATATACTGGCTCACCTGACCACTCGGCAGAACGATAAAGCGCTGGCCGAGTCCGCAAAGGCCGAGGGGCTTGCCCTCGACGCATTAAGCAATTGGCAGATCAACAAGGCATCGCAACGCGGCTTGTTGATGGGGTTTGCCAACTTTGCGACGGCGGACGATGCAATGGCGTCGGTCCACCGCTTGCGAACAGTCCTGGCTAATCCTTAGTTCATTGGCCGAGCGGACAGCCGCTATTGCAACCATCGGGTGGGCTGGAAAGACTCGCCAACGGTACATGTCGATTGCCCGCCTATAGAAAACGATCGCGATTCTCAGCATGCGGCGATATCCAATCAGGAAACTGGCCGTAGTGGCGGCGCGTTCTGAGCGCGCCGGTCAACGTCTTGCGCATCGCTGGATGATGAGCGCTGCCGCCCGACGCTATGCAAAGAAATCGCTTCGAACGGTCACCACTCGTACTGCACGCCGCTATAGACCGCGCGTCCAGTACCCGGGTTGAACAGGGCCGCTTGCTCATCGGCGGTGCCGGCGATCGCCACCGTGCCGATATATCGTTTGTCGAGCAGGTTTCGCCCTTCGATATAGGCCGACCAGTTGCTGGTGTCTGGTTCGTAGCCGATTCTGAAGTTCAGCAGTGCGTAGTCGTCGGCCGTGACTTGGTTCCTATTGTCGACGTAGTAACTCTCCGGTACCCATTCCGTGCTCGGAGCGGCGTAGAACCCGTCGGGATGGTCGTAGCGCACTTCCGCGCGGACATAGTGCGGCGGCACCCCGGGAAGCTCGTTATCGCCATAGCGGCGATCGTCGTCGAAAAAGAAATCGCTGTAGGTATAGGTTGCGTTGAACCCGACACGGTCGCCCGCGACAAGAACCGATTCGAGCAACCCGAGGCCCAGACCCAATTCAACGCCCTGATGCACGGTACGGTCGGCGTTGACCACCGTGCAGGGACTGAATGGCGACGTGGTCAGGCACTGCAGCTCGTTGTCGATCTCGGATCGGTAGAGCGCGATATCCCAATGGAAATTGGGCCGCTCGCCGCGGGTGCCGATCTCGTAGGTGGTGGCGGTCTGGTCGTCGACGGTCGAACTCGCCGGCGTCGCGAAGGTGTTGGCGTCGTAGCTGGGCACTTCGGCGCTACGCGACACGTTGGCAAATGCCTGCCACTGCGGGTCGATATCCCAGAGCACGCCAATCCGGGGGCTATAGTTGCGGTAACTGCGGCTGCCTGATTGATCGCCGTCGGATAGGAATCGATCTCGCCGGTCACGCTTGGCGTACTGAAACTGAAGACCCGCGATCAGGGCGAGGTCCGACCGGAGATAAAACGAATTCTGCAGGTATGCGGATATGTTTTCTGACTTGTCCACATTCGACGAGAGCAGTTCGCCTTTGACTGCGTCTGTCTGATTGGCATATTGCCGATTATCGATTTCGCCGTTGTGAATATTCGCGCCCGCGATCACTTCATTATCGAACCCGGCGAACCTTAGATTATCGGTGAGCCGAACGAAGCCGCCGTAATCGTCGACATCGTAGTCGAGCCACTGAAAGATCGGGTGATCGACATGCCGGTGCACACCGAATGCACCGAACTCGAGCGTTGTATCGTCGAAGCGTAGCGTGGTCTTGTTGGCGATGCGTACCGAGTCGATATTGCGCTGCTGGTCGAGTCGTTCGAATTCCGGGTTCGCCGTACGAGGCGTTTCAAGGGCCGAACGTTTGGAGACCTCGCCCGGCAGGCGCTGCCGGATCCGGTTCAGATTCAGATAGAAGCGGGTCTCGGCATCCGGCGAGAACCGATAGCCGATATTGGAACTCAACCGTTGCTGGTCGCCATCGCTATGGTCGCGATAGCCATCGAAGCGCTGCGCTGATGCGGTGATGAAATAGTCGTACGCACCCTCAGCGCCGCCGGTGCTGGCTTGCGCTTTGCGATAACCGAAACTGCCGACGTCCAAGCGCCCGGCAAAAGGCGCCGCATCGCGGCCTGTCGGGGTCACGAAATTGACCGCACCGCCCAGCGAGTTGCCGCCATATCGCAGCGCATTGGCGCCCTTGTAGACCTCCACATAGCGGTACGCGGTCGGATCGATTTCGAAAAGATCGACCAGTCCGTCCGATGTGTTGATCGGGACGCCGTCGATGAACATGTTCACGCCGCGATTACCGTAGTTGCGCGACAGTCCGGAGCCCCGGATCGAGACGCGCGCGTCGTCGCCGAACCGCGGTTGGACGAACACGCCGGGCACCCAATCCAGCACATCCTTAACGGTCTGGGCGCGGCTATTCTTGAACTGTGTATCTGGCACCACCTCGACACCGCCGGGCGTGCGACGGATATCCGCGATGGCCTCAGGTGTGGTGGGTACGGTGATGCTGCCATGCTCGTCGGAAAGCGCCGGCGCATTGATGGTCAATGGCTCCATCGCGAGACTTTCGACACTCGAATCGCGGGTCGAAGTCTGTGCCCATCCCAGAGATAGCGGCGCGATGCCCGTCAAAGCGAGCGCGAGCTTGCAGGCCCTCGTGCTCAAGGTGCGACGGCGCCCCATTGCTGTGTGCCGTGCGCGACGTCCAGTGTGCATGTTTTCCCCTAAAACCGCCGCATCGGCGTTGCGCTCAACCCTTCGCGGGCAACGTCAGGTGTTTTTGAACCAGCCCGGCGGATATTAGAGGAAAAACTGTCGAAATAAGGGCTTTCACGGTGCGACAAATTGTCGCCGCGCAAGCTTTATAGCTATAACGGCGCTAGCCACGCGAATGTCGAGCGCCATTCTCAAGCATCAGCATGTACGGCTGGCTGGCCGCTGGATAAATTATAAAGTTCGAACCGATTTCCGACGACTGTAACCGCGCGACCTTGAGTGTCCCCGCCCGTGATCCATCGTCTATTTGGATAGTGCCGCCGGTTTTCCTTGGCCGCTTCTGAATCCGAGCGGACATCGGTCCGCTGCGACCGATTGGGCTAGATCGTTCGCCTGTCCCAACCGTTCAACCGTCAACCGATCGTTCGGCGTCACCAAGTCAGTACCCTGTCCACCATCGACTACTGGACGTGTCTCACAGCGCATGGACGTGTCCAGCCGGAAGTACGGTCGTGCAGAGATCGCGTAGCCATTGAAGTTGACGTTAAAGCCTGCTTAAAGGTTAGGGTTCTTCTTCAAGCAGGTCTTCAACGTAATATCGGGCCGCTGCACGGAAACGCGTTCTGATAGTTCGAGGAACAACCACGATGCAAACGATATTAGGCGCAAGCGGCCAAATCGGGCGTGAACTCGCGCGGCAGCTAAAACAGGACTTCACCAGTGAGATTCGGCTGGTGAGCCGTCATCCTCATCGTGTGAACGAGACGGACGAGCTTCTGAGCGCCGACCTGCTTGACGCCGAACAGACGATGCGCGCGGTAGAAGGCTCGGACATCGCGTACGTAACCGTCGGGCTGCCCATGGATACTCGAAGGTGGGTCGAGCAATGGCCGGTCTTGATGCGAAACATCATCGATGCCTGTGAAAAACATGGTGCCAAGCTCGTATTCTTCGACAATACCTATATGTATCCGCAGACCGCCACGCCACAGACCGAAAAAACGCCGTTTACTCCGAACGGCCGCAAAGGACAGGTGCGGGCCGACATCGTGCGCGATCTGCTTCAGGCCATGGAGGACAAACGTGTCGAGGCGGTGATTGGTCGGGCGCCGGAGTTCTACGGTCCGGGCAAGACCCAGAGCATCACGAATGCCACGATTGTCGACAACCTGAAGGCCGGCAAAGCCGCAAAGGTCTTCCTGCGAGACGACACCCGGCGCACGCTCATCTACACGCCGGACGCGAGCCGTGCGCTGGCCCTGCTCGGCAATACGCCGGACGCGTACGGTCAGACCTGGCATCTGCCCTGCGACGACGATCGCCTGACCTATCGGCAATTCATCCAGTTGGCGGCCGAGATCTTTAACACGAGCGCGCGCTATAAGGTGCTCAAGCGATGGCAGCTTCGCCTGGCCGGATTATTCAGTCAGCAGGTCAGGGATGCCGCAGAACTCTTGCCCCGCTATGCCGTGGATAATATTTTCGAGTCGAACAAATTCAAAAAGCGCTTTCCCGAGTTTGGCGTCACGTCATATCAAGATGGTTTGAGCGCTATTAAACGTGAGGGGTCTACCGCCTGAGGCGCTTGCTTGTACTGACCGGGGTAGTGAGTGTCGCTGCGCCCGGGCGGGCGGAATCGTCGACGCGCAGCCAAACGCGAGGGTGCTCAAGATCCAGACATCTCGATCGTTCCACCTCCTTCGACCCGGGCGATCAAATCATGGCCCATCAGGCGTGACGGCGTGGTGAAGCCGGGCGCAGGGCTGTTATCCAGCAAGAACCTGGTGACCGCGAGCGCCGCCGGGATAGTCAGGCTGTAACTGTTGGTGGTCTTGACCCGTGCCACCCGGCGTTCGCCGCTCGGGTTTCGAGCTTCGCCCCAGATATACACCGGTGTCTTTGATCGAGCCAATTCATCCGGGCCCTTCACGAACCGCGATATCGCGCGGCCCAAGAGCGACTGAAGCCAACGCTGTCGCAGTATGGGTCGGAGCGGGTTGATGATGCGCATGCCGATCAGTTCGGCGCGGCTTGTGGGCACATAGACGGTGATGTCGCCTATGCCTGTCGAATGGTATGCAGTGGCGACATCACCCCATGGGAAAGAGGCCGCCAGTTTTTCGCCGCGGCCATAATCGATACGCCGCGTGGCGTACCCGTGGCCAACGGTACGAATGACGCCATCACGACGAATCCGGCCGCCAACGGCTGCCCCTTCTATCGTCGTTTTCAGTGTCCCGGGCGACATCTTCATGTCGGTATCGAAGCCAAGGTCGAGCTCCGTGGCATCCGGCAGTGCTTCTTTAAGGGCGGCAGCCACGCAATCGGTCGGCACGACATCGAAACCCACACCCGGACAAAGCACAACGCCCGCCTCGCGGGCGGCGCGATCTGATGCCGCGACCTGTTCGAAGATATCGATCTCGCCGGTGATATCCAGATAATGGGCACCGGCTGCGATGCAGGCTTGCACCATCTGCGCGCTTGTTTTCGAGAACGGGCCGGCAGTGAGCAGGACGAGCTCGATGTTTTCGAGATGCGCGGCTGCGCTGGTTGTCTCGTCGAGGGTGAAGACCCGTGTCTCAAGACCGAGCTCCTCGGCCAGTGGCGCTATCTTGTGCCGACTGCGGCCCGCGAGCACCGGGTGCATGCCGCGTGATACGGCCTCGCGCGCGATCATTTCGCCGGTGTAGCCGTTGGCGCCATAGAGCATCCAAGCCATGTGTTGCGATGCCTCCTCAACCACTCCTATGGGGAACCGCGGCGCCGCGAGGTTTGACCCGTGGCGCCGCGGTCATAATCAATCTCGAATGAACGCCAACAAATCGGCGTTGACCGCATCGGCGTGTGTGGTGGGCAGGCCGTGCGGCGCGCCCGGGTAGGTCTTGAGCGTGGCGTTAGGCGCCAACTCCGCGGATTTCTTGCCGGCGATCTCGAACGGCACGACCTGGTCGTCCTCGCCGTGCATGACCAGCACAGGCAGGGTCGCGCTTTTCAGATCCTCGGTGAAATCGGTCTGGGAAAAGGCAACGATGCCATCGTAGTGCGCTTTCGCGCCGCCCATCATCCCTTGGCGCCACCAGTTCCAGATCACGGCTTCGGACGGGTCTGCGCCGTCGCGGTTGTAGCCGTAGAACGGACCGGCGGGGACGTCGTAGTAGAACTGGGCCCGGTTGGTCGCCACCTGCGCCTGGAAATCGTCGAACACCGATTGATCCAGGCCGTCCGGGTTGGCGTCAGTTTTAACCATCAACGGCGGCACGGCACTGATCAGCACCGCCTTGGCGACGTTGTCTTCGTCGTGGCGTGCCACATAGTGGATGACCTCGCCACCGCCAGTGGAATGACCGACATGGACCGCGCCCTGCACGCCGAGATGCTGGACCACCGCGGCGACATCGTCGGCGTAGTGATCCATGTCATGGCCGTCCCATACCTGGCTGGACCGACCGTGGCCGCGACGATCGTGCGCGATCACGCGATAGCCCTCGGCCAGGAAGAACATCATCTGTGCATCCCAGTCGTCCGCGCTGAGCGGCCAGCCGTGGTGAAAGAAGATGACCGGCGCATCGCGCGGGCCCCAGTCCTTATAGAAGATATCCACACCGTCGGTCGTCGTTACGTATCCCATGTCCGTATCTCCTGTTGGCGGGTGTTGACGAGATCGATCTCGAATCCCTGTGCGTTGAAGCCCAACGCACTTATCAGTCTGCGACCCAAACCTAGGATTGAAGCCCGGTTTAAGGTCAACGTCATGCATAAACTATGCGCGAGGCACCCAACAATGCGAACGCCGACCCGCACTTGACCTTAAATCTAGCTTCAACCATAGAGTCGCTAAATGGGAAAGCCGACCGCATCGCGCGATCGGATCGAAGAAGACATCGACACCAAGGCGACGCTATGGACGAAGGCTTTACGGAGATCGAGTTTGGATCACAGACCGTCGCGGTGCCCAAGGGCGGCTACTACGATCGGTTTCGCATGAACCCCGATCTGGACGCGGTCGCGCAGGATGCGGCAGTGGATGATGTCAGCTGGTTTCGACGGATTCCCAAACAGCGCGTCGAATCCCGCGTCGGGTCGATATGGGCACCGAACTTCTACTATCGTGCCCGCAGCATTCAACTCCTGATGACCGCGCCCGTCGCGCGGCTGCGCGCCATGCTCCCCGAGCCGTTGGAGCCGTTGCGCGCGTTTCCGGGCCGCGGACTCGTGGCGTTGACGTTCTTCGCCTACGACGTGTGTGATAACGACCCGTATCGCGAGGTATCCATCGCCGCGGTGGTGCGCCGGCCCGGCGCACGCGGCCCGCATTCGTTCGAGTTGCTTGATTCAATGCGGCGCCGCAGTTTCTTCGCCCACGTGCTCGCGCTACCGGTCGACACCGAGATTGCTCGGGTGCGCGGCGTGCATGGGTATCAGCTGCCCAAGTGGCGGACGACTATCGATATCGCAACCGATGATGCCGTGCAGGCCGAAATCCAGACGACCAACGGTTCGCCGGACCTGTCTATGAGCGCGCCAGTGCCTACATTTACGGAAGCCGCGTCGCAGTCGCATATGGGCACGAGCACGATGCTGCATCAGGTCGACGGTCGATGGCATCAAACCGTCGTTCGCTCGAACACGCTGTCGTACGCCCAGCGTTCCTTCCCGCACGACGTGCACTTGGAACGCCACGGCGGGCCAATAAGTCAGTTGCTAGACGGTCTGGGGGCCGCCAAGATCCTGCGAATGGATGTGGTTCGCAACGCCCAGACCGTACTGAATCTGCCTGCGCCGCTGCGTACGTCCGACCGTTAGTCCGTGATCCGACGGGAAGAAGGCAGCTTGTAATGACTTACAACATAGAACCAGAAAGGACTGACGCCATGAGCAAGCGCATCCTGCACGTCGTCAGCAACGTGTCGCACTACGAAGATCCGGCGCATCCGACCGGACTGTGGCTGTCGGAGCTGACCCATGCCTGGGACGTTTTCGCCGCCCAGGGTCACGAGCAGCACCTGGTCAGCCCGAGCGGCGGGCCGATACCGCTTGAGCCGCGCGCGCTCAAGTGGCCGCTGCTCGATGCGTCGGCCCGTGCCTGGCTGGCCGATGGGGCGCGTCGTACGCTGTTATCGAACACCGCCGCACCGCAGGACATCGACGCAGAGCAATTCGATGCGATCTATTTCACCGGCGGTCACGCGGTGATGTGGGATTTCCCCGACAGCGCCGGCCTGCAACGGATCACGCGCGAGATATTCGAGCGCGGTGGCATCGTTTCAGCCGTCTGTCATGGCTACTGCGGGCTACTCAATACAAAGCTGTCCGATGGCACCTTGCTGGTTGGCGGGCGACGCGTGACCGGGTTTTCCTGGACAGAAGAAATACTCGCCGGTGTCGCCAGGAAGATGCCGTATAACGCCGAGCAGGAAATGAAGAATCGCGGTGCGCGCTACGAGAAAGCCTGGTTGCCGTTCGTGAGCAAGGTGACGGTGGACGATCGGCTGGTGACCGGACAGAACCCGCAATCGGCCAAGGCAACCGCAAAGCGGGTCGCCGCGCTGCTATAGAACGTTACAGCTTCGCGGCCCGCCGATTAACGGGTTCGACGACGCGGGCGGTGCACGCTCGAAGGCGCGGCTGTGGCATCGAATGTCGCGGTATCGGCCATCTCGCTCAGGCCGATTCGCGACAGCACCCGTTTTGCATTCGCTTCACAGTCGATCGACTCCGGCTTGGTTTCGATATCGCGGATCACCGCTTGCAGCTGTGCCTTGCTCTCACCCAGCTGCGTTTCGAGTGACTCGATATCCGCCACTTTGCGACGAAGCGCCTCGACCAGAGAATCATGATCCCAATGCGCGAGATCGGGCGGCATGAGTTTTTGCAGTTCGTCCAGGCTGAAGCCGGCGGCTTGCCCCTGCGTGATCAGGTTAAGCACGAGTTCGGCTTCTGGCGGATAACTCCGGTATCCATTGGCCTGGCGTTCTACCGTCCTTAACAGTCCGATCCGTTCGTAGTAGCGGATACGCGATGCGGCCAGCCCCGTCCGCTTTGCTAGATCACCTATCTTCATATTCGAGTTCGCACCTGACTCTCATTAACCTTGAATCTGCCGCTGATGTGATTCGGTTGAAAGCATGGATCGGTTCATGGAGTCGCTTCGGATTCTCGACTGTAACTTCTATCGGGTTCGGTCACGCAATCATCAAGGTTCGCTAACGGCGGCTAGCCAGCTACGGCCAAGCGACATGTAAAAGCGCGCTCGCACGGCCTGCTAATCAAACGCGCTGGCGCAATTCGCCGCTGCCCGAATCGCGCAGACCGGGGCGTGGTGTGAAGCTATACCCCTCCTCCAGGATCGTTACTCTGGCTTCTGTCGAATGAAACGATCGGACGATTCGCGACGACCGATAAGAGATGAACTCAGTCGGCCGCGATCCATTACGCTGCGGTCAGAGCGTACCCGGCACGCGGGAAATGCACGTGCAGCAATCCGAATTCCCGGGTGTCCCGTGCGACGACGATACGGTCATCGGTGAACGCAGCCAGGGTTCCCGAGACCGGCACCTTGCCGTAGTCCGACGGGGTCACTTCCACCTTGGCGCCGATCGCGGCGGGCGCATCGGACACGCTTTCGGGCACGGGGCGCGGTTCGGCCTCTTTGGCTATCGCAAACGCCTTGTCCTTTGTGATCTCTGCACGCTCGCCGTGACCGATCTCACTGACACGCTGGTACCACGCTTCGACCTTTTGACCGGCCTCGAGCGGACGGCGATTGCAGCTGACATAGAGCCAGAGCGGATGAAAACAGGCGAAATCCGCGACGGAGACGGCGTCGCCGCCAACCCATTCATGGGTTTCGAGTCGGGTTTCCAGGTCGTCCAGCAAGGCGTTCAGTACGGCCTTGGCCTTGTCGCCCTGCGGGGCGCGGACCGTCGAGCCCTTGAGCAGGCTGATGCGGTCCTTGACGAAGCGTACCGTGCCGATCGGCCCGAACATGCGCAGCATCGTGCCGAACAGCCGTCGCGTGGGCACCGCCCCGATCGCGGCGAAGAACGCCTTGCCCTGGG
Source organism: Salinisphaera sp. T31B1 (assembly GCF_040361275.1). Lineage (NCBI taxonomy): Bacteria > Pseudomonadati > Pseudomonadota > Gammaproteobacteria > Salinisphaerales > Salinisphaeraceae > Salinisphaera > Salinisphaera sp. T31B1. Next base: position 616,989 of record NZ_APNH01000002.1, read on the forward strand.
CTTGCGCCATGAGTGCCGCGGCATCGGGGTCGACCTGCGCGGGATCGAGCGCCGGATAGTTCAAGCGCGTGGCCAGTTCCTGTGCGATAAGCGCCGTATCGCAGAACATGTCTGCACCGATTTGGGCGACGGGGATGCGGCGATAGCCGCCGGTGAGCGGGTCGAGGCTCGGCCGCGGTGGCTGCACCGGACACAGCACGGAGGACCACTTCGCGTCGGTCAGGCCGAACATCAGCCGGATCTTCTCGGCGTAGGGCGAGCCGTCATAATGGTGAAGGATCAGCGAGTCGTTCATTTTTATTGTTCATCCTTGGCATCGAATGACGCCGCGTGCCGGTTGCCGTAGGTCGACAGGCGCTTCGATTCCGTTAACAAAGCGAGATGGATCGTCCGCGCCAGTATAGGGAAGTTCGGATGCTGGAATGGAGCCGGCCGGATCCGGGGCAGCTCGTGGCTGTTGTATCGATGTGGCCGGCTCGGCATTCGAGCGCTGCGCCGCACGCTAGCGCAATGCCGCCCGTCCAACGGATGACTTGCGTTGCAAGCCCGGGGCACGCCGCCCCGTTCAGCCCTCGCCTCGTATGAGCTTTGTTGTATCAACTACGGTCTGCCTGCCGGACAGATTCGCTGTCCGCCTTCTCTGCATCTAACCGCCGATCTTCAATCCGCCATCGACGATTGCACCGGCGCACACGCCCCCGCACCGGGGACAAGAGGCCCGACGCTGCGCTGGAGAAACACACCCAGCGCTTTGGTAGGACGTATTCATTCGCGAGCCGCGATTGTCTGTTGCAGCAGGTCTGCCAGCGCCTGGTATCGGTGGTCGAAGTGATGCCCGCCGGGCAAGGCGACGACGTCCAGGCCGGCGGCTTGGAGTTGTTCGCAGACAGCATCCGGGTCGTCGACGCCGTACAGGCAAGTAGTGCGGTCAGCCGGTAGGCGCTGTGCCTCGGGCAATACCGCACGGCCCTGTGGGCCACGGCCGATCATGGACAGCAGGTGATATTCGAACGTGATGTGACTGGCCAGCCCGAGCAACAGGACAGCTGAAACCCGCGCCCGGGTATCGGCCGGTAAGCGGTTGTAGAGAAACGGCAGCACGTCCGCACCGCGGGAGTAGCCGACCAGCGCGACATGCGACAGCTGCCAGCGTTGTCGATAGGTCTGCACGATGCGATCGAGATCGGCGGCGGCTTCGGCAGGCTCGCGTGCCCGCCAGTAATAGCGCAGCGAATCCCAGCCGACAACGGCATACCCCGCCTGCGCCAGCGATTGCCCCACGGCTTTGTCGAGCCCGGCCCAGCCGCCGTCGCCGGAGAGCATGACAACCAGGGTGTCGGTCGCGTTGTCGCTGGCGTTGATATCCAATCCTGGTGGGTAGACGATCAGGGGCAGATCAGCCACCGCGGGGGCAACGGGTTCGCCGCCCGAGCGGAAAACACAGCCCGGCATCCCTAACAGAATCGCTGCGAAGCCAAGCAGCCATGCCGCGCGCTCAACAAGAAATCGCCGATTCATTCACTTCCCATCGCAGCAGACACGCACGCCCTGAGCCAAAGGTCGATGACCGACCGGGATACACGGGCCGGATTATACGTACATGCATCGAGGCCAGACGGCGAGTTTCGCGCATGAAACCGCCGGGCCCTGGACCGGCAACGGCAGCGATGGGGCATCGTTCCAGCCGCAGCAAACGGGCGCTTTCGATATGAAACCCCGGACGACGTCTTGTCTTTCGCACGGGATCCTACGATCGGCGTGCGCCTAGCCCGCGCGCAGCTACAAGACGCATGGAATTTTCTCGCCGACTCGCGAGATCACCGCCCCGGCAGAAACACGGAAACGCCCGGCGAACCGGGCGTTTCATACACCATCGGTCCCGACCGATCAGCCGCCGAATTTCTCGTTCTCGCCGATGTTCGGCGTCTTGTCGCTGTCTAGATTGGCCTTGGCCATTTCATACAGCTGAAAGACCTTGCTCTCCTTGGCGGCCCAGTGCTCGCCCATCTTGATATCGATTTCGAGCATGACGACGTCCGGGTCTTCCTTCTCTGGAAGCCAGGCCGCGACGCCCGGGTTCCAATACCGGTCGATTATGTTCTGGTCATCGGTAATACGTGCCTTGCCCGACATGGAGACATAAACGCCTTCGTCCTGATCGGAAAACGTCAGGCAGACATCGCTGTCGCCTTTCGCTTCCAGCACTTTTTCCGTGCTGCGTCGCGTGTAGAACCAGATCGTGCCGTCGTATTCGTCCTGCACCAGATGCATGGGCCGGGCCCGCGGCACATCTTCGTCCAACGTGACGAGCATCCCGACTTTGATGTCGTTGATGAGTTTCCAGATCTTCTGCTTGTGTTCAGGGCTAGACATGAACTTGCCATCCTTCGAGTACGTGAAGTGAATCAAACTCCGCGGTGCGGCCGGCGGATACGGCGTTCGGGCGCGAAACGCACGGCGCGTCGGCGGTCAGCCGAGATGGCACGTCGTAGGCGAATGCCCGGGGCCACGCCGCCAGTCGGTGACGAAGGTCTGATACCAGCATACGCGGGGACGAGCCGAATGGTGGCACCGGCCGTCATTCAGTCGCTGTCATCGGAACGCGCGCCATGGCGAGATATAGCGTCGCGTATTCAGCATCTTGCCCTCGCCGTACGACAACGAGGGGCGCGCGGGCAGAACCGGCATTCGCATCCACGCAGCGTTTGACGATCACCGGCGACTGAATACGGCGTCTGCGCCCACAGCCGATGCACCTGCACCGTCACATCGGGCCGGCGGGCCTCGATCGGTTCTTCCCAGCCGGAATCCCCGGCTCGCATAGTATGGTGTGGTGAACTCATTCGCGCCGGCGGCCGATCGATCAAAGGCCCGACGCCCATCGACAAGGATGCCGCGGCATGGCCAGTGACAGGTCTGATTCAGACGACGAGCAGAATCAGCATACCCAATCGAGCGACGATCAAAAGCCGGTCGACAAGAGTGAACAGGAACAGATCGCCCAGCCCCATACGCCCGAGGAACACGCCGAAAGCAGCGAAAAGGAAGAGCGCCGCGTAGGCCCGGGCCGGCTGGCCGCCCTCGCCCTGGGGGCGCTCGGGGTCTCCTACGGGGATATCGGCACCAGCCCGCTGTATGCGCTGCGCGAATGCTTCCGGGGATCGAGCCACCTCATGCCGACCAGTGCCAACGTGCTCGGCATCCTCTCACTGATCTTCTGGGCGCTGGTCCTGGTGGTCTCGACCAAATACATGCTGGTCGTCACCCGCGCCAACAACAATGGCGAAGGCGGCATGCTGGCGCTGGTGGCGCTGCTCAACCCCTGGCGGCGGGATGCCGGGCGTCACTCACGGCTGCTGCTCAAGCTCGGCGTGTTCGGCAGCGCCCTGCTCTACGGCAGCTTCATGCTCACGCCCGCTATATCGGTATCCAGCGCGGTCGAAGGCCTGAACGTGGCCACCTCGATCTTCCGGCCCTATGTGATCCCGATCACGATCGTGATCCTGATCGGGCTGTTCGCGATCCAGAGCCGCGGCACCGAGGCCGTGGGGCGCTTCTTCGGCCCGGTGATGATCGTCTGGTTCGTCACGCTCGGCGGCCTGGGACTGTATGGCATCGTGCAGGAGCCCAGCGTGCTCGGCGCGATCAACCCCTGGCACGGGGTGGACTTCTTCGTGCGTAACCGCGGTACCGGTTTCGTGGTGCTTGGTGCGGTGTTCCTGGTGGTGACCGGCGGCGAGGCGATGTATGCCGATATGGGGCATTTCGGGCGCCGGCCGATCCAGCTCGCCTGGTTCGTGCTGGTGTTGCCCGCGCTGCTGCTCAATTACTACGGCCAGGGCGCGATGCTGCTGCATTCGCCCGGTGAATCGGCCAGCCAGCCGTTCTATCATCTGGCGCCGGACTGGGCGCTCTATCCGCTCGTGGTGCTGGCGACCTGTGCGACCGTGATCGCCTCGCAGGCGGTGATCTCCGGGGCCTTCTCGCTCACCCGTCAGGCCGTCCAGCTCGGCCAGCTGCCGCCCATGCGGCTGTTCCAGACCTCGTCCGAGGAGTACGGCCAGATCTACGTGCCCACACTGAACTGGCTGTTGATGCTGGCCACCATCGGTCTGGTGCTCGGCTTTCGCAGTTCGGACAACCTCGCCTGGGCCTACGGGGTGGGCATCTCGTTCGCGATGACGATCACTACCTGCCTCGCCTTCTTCATCATGCGCGAGCGCTGGAGATGGCCGCTCTGGGCCGCCCTGCCGCTGACGCTGGGTTTTCTTGCCATCGATCTGCCGTTTTTCGGCGCCAATCTGCTCAAGATTCCCCACGGCGGCTGGTTCCCCGTGGTTACCGCGATAGTAGTGTTCACGCTCATGGCGACGTGGCGCCGCGGCCGCGAACTGCTGGCCAAGCGCCTGACCGAGGACGACCCGGTGCCATTGGAGGAATTCATCCATAACCTGGCGACCGAAGACACGGTCCGTGTGTCCGGCACTGCCATTTTCCTGGCCAGCAGCGATGCCGGCACCCCACCAATGCTGCTGCATCATCTGGAGCACAACCAGGTGCTGCACAAGCGCGTACTGTTGCTGACCGTACGCACCGAGGACGTGCCCCGAATCCCGGCCGCCGACCGGCTGGAGATCAAGGAGCTCGGTGAAGGGGTGTATCGCGTATTCGCCCGCTACGGCTTCATGCAGAACCCGAACGTGCCGGTCGCGGTACGGCTGTGCGAGCGCTTCGGCATCGAGATCGATACCGACAGGGTCACCTATTATGTCGGTCGCGCCACCATCATCCCCACCGACGACGTGCCCGGCATGATGCTCTGGCGAGAGAAGCTGTTCGCCTACATGTCGCGCAACGCGATCCAGCCGGTCTCGTATTACAAGATCCCGCCGGAGCGCGTTATCGAGCTCGGGCTGCGGGTCGAGATCTAGCGCCGCGGCTCGGTCGTCACGCAGCGGCCGTGGCCCTGCCCGACGGAACAGTCGATCGCCTTTACGGTCAGGTCTGACGTTTGCAACCGGCTGGCCGGCGCGCGGTGCACGGGCGATACCGCGCGCCTTAGACACCTGTAGCGGGTCGGCCGGTCGCGGGCTCACGATGTGCACGACGACAACCAATCGTGCTATCAAGCCTGCTGCACTCATCTGCTTCGATAAGGATTCCTCATGCCGCTCACCCCTGAAGTCGCCGGTGTTGTCGAGCGAATGCGCGAAGCCGGAATTTCGTTCGCCGACTTCGAGTTGGCCGAGGCACGCCAGTTCTATATCGATACGCTGGCGGCCAGCGGTGGCGAACCGGTGCCGATGGGCGAGGTCGTCGAGCACGAGCTTGCGCTCGACGGCCGCAGCCTGCGCGCGCGGCGTTATCGGCCGGAAGGCCTGGCCGAGGGCGCGGCCCCCACGCTGGTCTACTTTCATGGCGGTGGTTGGGTGCTGGGCGATCTGGAATCGCACGACCGCGTGTGCCGTCAGCTGGCCCAGCGCGCGGGCTGCCAGCTTGTCGCCGTGGATTATCGTCTGGCGCCGGAGCATTGCCTGCCCGCGTCGTCCGACGACGCGATCGCCGCTTATGGCTATCTGGTGGCACAGGCGAGCACGTTCGATATCGATGTCCAGCGGCTTGCCGTGGGCGGCGACAGCGCGGGCGGGCATCTGTCGGCGGTGGTCGCCCTGGCCGCGCGCGATGCCGGCTGGCCGCTGGCCTTGCAGGTGTTGATCTACCCGGCCACCGACCTGCGCGAAGCGGCCAGAAAATATCCGTCCAAGGGGCGCAACGCGAACGTGCCGCCGCTCACGGCCGAGCTCATGGCCTGGTTCGGGGCACGCAGCGTGGATGCCAATACCGACCCGCTCGACTGGCGGGTATCGCCGATGCTGGCCGACACGCTGGCGGGCACGGCGCCGGCACTCGTCCTCACCGCCGGCGCCGACGTGCTCATGGACGAGGGCGTGCTCTATGCCGCGCGCCTGGCTGATGACGGCGTCGAGGTCGACCACGCCCACTACCCGGGCGTCATTCACGGCTTTATTGAAATGCAGGCCTGGCTGGCGGCCACGAGCGACGCCATGGACCGCATCGCAACGGCGGTGCGTGCGCAGCTGAAAATTACCGGCTAGGCCTTTGCTTCGTACGCGCTGTGTAACCAGGCGTCGCGGGCAGACCGCGCCAGCCGTGGATGCACGCGTCCGCGATTGATCCGCGCCAAGCACACGCCCAGGCGTGAGGGCCGGCGTCGTGTCTAGGGTTGGGCGCCGTTTGCGGCCATACGGGCCATGATCTCGGGTCCGTCGTTCGACGGGCTGCCCACACGCGTATCGATCGGCCAGCTCTCGTATCGGTTATGGCGTTCGTGGTCGAGCACCTGCCGGGCCTGCTCGATATCCAGATCCGGATCAAGCCAGTGGCGTGCGCCTGCGGGCGTAAGCGCCTGCGGCTGACGACTGTGGATGTGTTCGATATCGGCGGTCGGCACGCCGGTGAGAATGGCGAACGTGACCTGGCCCGCGGCGGCGTGATCGCTTGGCAGACGCGCGGCCTTGGACCATATCCCTGCGAAGAAAAACGGCTGGGCGTCGGCGGGGCGGATTGCATAGGGCTGTTTCGCCTGGCCGGTTCGCTGCCATTCAATCCAGTAGTCGGCGGCTACAAGGCACCGCTGCTGCGCGAACGCCCGGGCGAACAGTCTCTTGTCGGCAGCGGTCTCGGATCTGGCGTTGATCGGTGCGAGCCGGGTATCGCTCGCCCAGTTCGGCACGAACCCCCACCAGGCCGGGCCAAGCGTCGTCGCGCCGTCATCGGGGTTGATCAGCCCGACCAACTGAAACGTGCCCGGCGGACGGTTATAGCTTGCGCTGTCTTCAAAGCGCGGCGACACGGTCGCACCGATGACTCGGGCACTGTCCTCGACGGCGGTATAACGTCCATAGCGACCACACATGCGACGAGTGTGCACGCCGGCCAAGGCCGGGAAAAGCCGGAGCCCCCCACAGACAGACTTGCGCGCGATGCGATGTCTCCGGTCGCGACATGGGGCACAGCCCAACCGGGAGGTTAAAACCGCAGAGAATTCCAGCGATCGTCCGCCGAATCGCACGTGGCCACTGCTCGACCTATGGCTCGCGAACGATTCGGCGGAGTGTCGTATCGATCTTGTGAATCGTTGCGATGGCTTGACACAAAAAAGCCCTCGTTCGAGGGCTTTTTCATACCGCTGAATCGGCGGTTATCTGTCGCCGCGTAGGGGCCGGCGCCCTACTGCGCGATCATCAGCGACTTGCTGTTGACGAACTCACGCATGCCGAAGCCGCCGTGCTCGCGTCCGTAGCCGCTGTCCTTGACGCCGCCAAAGGGCAGGTTCGGCTGGGCGATGTAGTAGCCGTTGATGCTGACCATGCCGGTATCGAAATGGTCCCGCGCGAGACCCACGGCGCGCTCCTCGTCTTCGGAGAAGATGCCGCCGCCCAGGCCGTAAACCGAATCGTTGGCGATACGGATGGCATCGGCTTCGTCCTTGGCCCGGATCAGCGAGGCCACCGGGCCGAACAGCTCGCCGTCATAGGCGGGCATGCCGGGCGTGACGTTTTCCAGAACGGTCGTGGGATAGAAGAAACCCTGTGCATCGGGTACTTCGCCACCGATCGTGGCGGTCGCGCCCTTCTCGACCGATTCCTTGACCTGCTCGTGCAATTTGTCACGCAGGTCTTCGCGGGCCAGCGGCCCGAGTGCGGTGTTCTGATCCGACGGGTCGCCGAACTCGACCTGTTTCATCTTCTCGACATAGGCGTCGCGAAACTTGTCGTAGACCGAATCCACGATCACGAAGCGCTTGGCGGCGACGCAGGTCTGGCCGTTGTTGTTGATCCGGCCGGTGACACAGGCATTGACCGCCTTGTCGATATCGGCGTCTTCGAGTACCAGGAACGCGTCGTTGCTGCCGAGTTCCAGCACCGTTTTCTTGAGATGCTGGCCGGCGTCCGCGGCAATCTTGCGACCGGTCGCTGCGCTGCCGGTGAAGGTCACCCCGCGTACGAGCCGATGTTCGGTGACCTGGCTGGCCTGCTCGTCGTGAATATAGAGCACGTTGAAGACGTTCTCGGGCACGCCGGCTTCGCGGAAGATGTCTTCCAGCGCTTCGGCACAGCCCCAGACGTTGGGCGCATGCTTGAGCAGCACCGTATTGCCGGCCATCAGGTTGGCGATGGTATAGCGGATCACCTGGTAGAACGGGAAGTTCCAAGGCTGGATGCCGAAGATGACGCCGATCGGCTGGTGCGTGACGAGCGCGCGACCGCCCGGCAGATCGCGGGTTTCGTCGCCCAGGAATTCGGCCGCGTGGTCGGCGCTGTAATCGCAGATACCCTTGCACAGGTCGATTTCGCCCGGCGCCTGCGCGATGGGCTTGCCCATCTCGTCGGTGGCCAGACGAGTCAGCCGGTCCTTGTGCGAGACCAGCAACTCGCCGACCTTGCGGATGAGCGCGCCGCGATCGTCGAACGACCGCTGCCGCCAGTCGAGGAACGCCTCGTGGGTCTGCTCGATTTTCCGGCGAAGTTGCTCATCCGAAATGGTATCGAATTCGCGGATGGTCTGGCCCGTGGCCGGGTTGATGCTCTTGACGGTGTTCGTCATACAGGACTCCAGAGATCGTAGAAAGACGCCTGGCGCGATGATGGCGATCGACCGCGTGGCGCCGTGTCACGTGATGGACCTGCCGGTAACCGGGGGTTTTTTCAAGCCGTGATCTACAATCCATCGTTCGCATAGCTACTGCATCGGCGCGAGCGGCCAGACTCCGATGTGCCCCACACGCCGCGGTTCGACGGACGCAACGCCGCCCGGGCGGCCCGCGACCAGCCGGTATGGAAAAATGAACGATCGGCGGGGGCTTGGTCGCTCGCTTCGAGTATCGCCAACGACCGGCCCGAGGCGGGTTCGAACCGGCCAGGTTCGCATGGGTGGCCCGGCATGCGATTGCGTCGTGTTACTCGGGTGACAGCGCGCGGGTTGTCGATACCGGTGGCCGACGGCTGCCCGTTCCGATCGGTCTCGCCGCCGGCGGGTCTATTCGTCTCGGCTCGTCTGGTGGAAATGCTGCTTGACGAGCGCCCGTGCACGCTGCCATAACGCCGGCGAACCGCGTTCGATCGTCGGGCCGTAGCGTTCGTGGACCTGCTGCTCCAGGACGCCGTTTTCGGTCCACGTGCCGCCGCCAGTGAGAGTGTTCAGCAACAGCGGCTGCAGGCGATCCAGGGCTTTGGCGAACCGCGCCTCCGGGGTTTCGGCGGCTTCGAACTCGTGCCAGAGCGCCTTGAGCCGCAATGCCTGGTCGTCGGGGAGCAGGCCGAACAGCCGCTCGGCGGCTGCGTGCTCGCGGGCCGCGACGCCCCCGCTGTCATGGTTGCCGTGGATCGGCGCATCGCCCGCGTCGATCTCGACGATGTCGTGGACCAGCAGCAGCTTGATGACCCGGGCCGTATCGACGGCTTCGTCGTCTGCCAGGACCAGCGCGAACATCGCCAGATGCCACGAGTGTTCGGCAGAATTCTCCCGGCGACTGCGGTCGGCGAGCGGCGATTGACGCACGACGGTTTTCAGGCCGTCGATTTCCGCGAGGAATGCGAGCTGTTCGGTAAGACGGTCTTTGCTCATAGGCCGATCGGTTGTGGGTGAATGGGCAGCGTGGCGCGCCGACTGTGTTCGGTTGATTTGGCCACCGTGATACACCCTTGGGTTGGCGGACCGAGATCGCAACCGGGCACAGAACGTGGCGCGCTCCGGTCACGCAAGCGTCCGCCACCGCAGGTGATCGCGTCGCCGGCGGTGATGAGGCGGATCGGCCGTGCCGCCCTGGGATACGGAACGTTTCACAGGCCGTGCCCGGGCGATTATGCAGGGTGGGTTTGCCGCCTGGCGTGGTGCGCCCCGGCCCGGCGAGGACATGACGCCGATCCGTTTGCACGCGTTTGTCGAAACGTGGTCTTGGGCAGTCGTCCGATAGACAACGACCGATAGCCCCGGCCCACATCCGGCCGAGCGAACGGGACAGCGACACGACGGCGGCCGGCTCAGGAAACAGAAATCACCTTGAATGTCTCGACGACTTACCGCGTCATCGTAAGCACGGATGACCTCGGCGAATGGATACCTGTGCCCCGTCTGGCCTGACTGCCGGGATGCGGCCCCGAGCACCGGCTCCCTGCTCATCCCACGGCGCGATAGGCCGTGGGCGCCACACCGAGCTGGCGCCGGAACATGGTCGAAAACGCGCCGGCACTGTCGTAGCCCAGATCGAGGGCGATACGGGTTACCGAGTCGCCGGCGGCCAGACGCGGCAGCGACAGCAGTACACAGGCCTTTTGACGCCAGGCGATGAAGCCCAGCCCGGTCTGCGCATGAAAACGACGCCGGAATGTTCGTGTGCTCCAGCGCAGGCTCTGGGCCCAGGTCGCGGCCGACTGATGAATATCGGGCTGGCGGAGAAAATCCTGACAGCGTGCCCGCAGGGCGGGCGTACTGGGCAACGGCAGGTACAACGGCAACACGGCGGCCCGACGGATCTCGTGCAGCGTCAACGCCATCAGTGCGCCGTCGCGACCCTGTGGGTCGTAGCCTGCCTCGATATCGACCGCTGCCATGAGCAACTGGCGCAGTAACGGGGATATCGCGATCACCTCGCATCGCGTCGCCGCCCGGCCACGAACCGCCGGCTCGATATACAGGCTGCAGGTGGTGACACCGAGCATGCGCACACGATGCGGCATGTCCGGGGGTATCCAGACTGCACGTTGTGGCGGCACCATCCAGTCGCCGTCAGCGGTCGTGACCTGCATGGTCCCGGTGGCCCCGAACAGCAGCTGCGCCCGGCGGTGGGAATGCCAATCCAGTAGCCGGCCATAGGGGTAATCGTTGCCGATCGGGACGACGGCCTGTGGCAGATGATCCAGTCGATCGATCGAAACATTGCGCATGAGTAACAGCCGTTGGCCGAATCACAAATATGACTGGACGTTACGCGAAAGACGGCCAGATTCGCGAAGGCTATCGTAAGCGCGACTCATCTGCCTGCGAACATTAAATGCTCTTTATCCTGCTGCTGGCTGGCTGCGGCGTGATCGCCGGCATTACGACCATTCTGTTCGGGTTCGGCGGCGGTTTTCTGGTGGTGCCCCTGCTCTATCACAGCCTGCTTTTACAACAGGTGCCCAGCCAGGCCGCCATGCCGGTCGCGGTGGCGACATCGACCTGTGTCATGGTGGTCACCGCGAGTTGGGCGACCTGGCGTCAGGCGCGTCAGGGCGCGGTCCACTGGCCGGCGATACGGCGGCTCATCGGCCCGCTGTCCCTCGGCGCCGTGCTCGGCGCGATCCTGGCCACGAAAGCCGACGGCGACTGGCTGCGCTGGGGTTTCGTGAGCTACCTGCTGGTAACCGTCGCCGACAGTCTGACTCGACGCGGGTTCGTACGACTCGCCGCCTCTCCGCCGGCGCCGGCATGCTCACGCCCGTTGTCGCTCGGGGTATTCGGCATTCTGATCGGCGGCATCGCCGCCGCGCTCGGCGTGGGCGGCAGCGTCATGACCGTACCCATGATGCGCCGACGCGGACTGCCCATGAACGAGGCTGCCGCCACGGCCAACCCGCTGACGCTGCCGATCGCCCTGGCCGCGACCGTCACCTATGCCCTGACCGAGGCCCCCTCGGACGTATCCGGCCCGCTCGGGCTCGGGTATATCGATATCGCCGCGTTCATCGCCATCGCCGCGGGTTCGTGGATCGGTATTCAGCTCGCCATGCCGTGGACACAGCGGATTCCGGACACGCTCCATGCGCGTGTGTATATCGGTCTGCTGATCGTGTTCACGATCGTCATGGCCTGGTAGTCGTGCGCGGCGGCAACGGCGTATTTGTGCCGGCCGCCGCCGCTCTGGCGTGCCGAGACAGACGAGACCGCCGGCGTGGGCATGACCACAGCACGGTTCAAGCGGCGGTGGCCGCAGTGATCTCCCGTTCTGGCCGGCGACGCTGCTAGAGTGCCGCGTGATCCACCCACCACCGGTATCGATGATCTTCTGCCCTTTGTTCGACACGCTGCAGCGCGGTCCGGCTGACCGATGCTGATACCGCTGGTGGCCATTGCGCTCGGGCTGGGTGTACTGATCTGGAGCTCGGAGCGTTTCGTCGACGGCGCGGTCGGCACGGCGCATCATCTGAAGCTGCCGCCGTTCGTCATCGGCACGGTGATCGTGGGGGTCGGCACGTCGGCACCGGAGTTTCTGGTGTCCGGGCTGGCCGCCTGGCAAGGCCAGCCGGGCCTGGCCATCGGCAACGCCTACGGCTCGAATATCGCCAATATCGGCTTGATCCTGGGCACCGCGCTGCTGCTGTCGTCGATGCGGGTGGGCGCAGGCATCGTACGCCGCGAGATGATGCTGCTCGTCGCGGCTACCGTGGCCTCGCGCGTGTTGATCGGCGACGGTCTGATCGGCCGCTTCGACGCCCTGCTGCTGGTCGTGCCGCTGATCGTCTACCTAGCCGTCATCGTTCGACAGGCACATCGCACGCCGTCGACGGACGCCGCTGCATCGCCGGCCGACACCGATGCCAGCCACGCCGGCGCGCGCGGTCTGGGCCGATCGCTGTTCTGGTTGACGCTCGGGCTGGTACTGCTGCTGGCCAGCTCCCGCCTGCTGGTATGGGGCGCCAGCACTATCGCGACCGCGCTCGGTGTCAGCGATCTGATCATCGGCCTGACCATCGTGTCGATCGGTACCTCACTGCCCGAGCTGGCTGCCTCGATCAGCGCGATACGTCGCAAGGCCTACGATCTGGTGCTGGGCAACGTGGTCGGATCGAACCTGTTCAACACATTGGGCGTGGTGGGTTTCGCCGGCTTGATCACGCCGATCGGCATCGAGCCGAGCGTGGCGAGCCGGGATTGGCCGGTCATGCTGGCGATGACGCTGTTGCTGGTTGTCTTTGCCATGCGATTCGGCCGCGGCCCGGCCCGCCTGACGCGCCTGGAGGGCGCCATCCTGCTGAGCGTGTTCGTGGCCTATACCGGCGCCCTGATCGCAAGCGCGCTCGCCACGGCCGGCTGAGACGCGCACGGCAGAGCATCTCGCCGCGATCCGGGCTTCGTGGCACAGTAGCCGACGTTCCCGCGTTCGACCTTCTCGATGAATCGGTTCTCCGACACGGCCTCCGCCTCCCCGTGGGCCAATCCGTTGTTGCTGGTGATGGTGCTTGCCGCGTTCACGAGCGTGCTCAACAACAGCATGGTGAACGTGGCGATTCCGACCATCAGCCGGCATCTGAACGTATCGCCCAGCCTGTCGGGCTGGGTGATCACGGCGTTCTCGATCGTGTTCGCAACCGGCGTGGCCCTGTACGGCCGCGTGTCCGACAGCTACAACTTCCGTACGACGTTTCTGGCCGCACTGGTGATCTTCGGAGCCGGTTCGCTGACCTGCGCGCTGGCGCCGACGTTCGGTTTCCTCGTGGGCGGACGCGCACTCCAGGCCGCCGGCGCGGCCGCGATCCCGTCGCTGGCGTTCGGCTCGGTGGCGCGCCTGTTCGCGCCCGGCCGACGAGGCGTAGTGTTCGGCACGTTGTCCTCGGCGGTCGGACTCGGTGCGGCAACCGGCCCATTGATCGGCGGTCTGGGTGTAAGCGCTTTCGGCTGGCGTGTCCTGTTTTACGGCACGCTGGTGGTGATCTGCCTGCTGTTTTTCGCAGCCTGGCGTTTTCTGCCCGACCTGAATGCCGAGCGCGAACCCCAGCCGCATCGTTTCGTACGGCTGGATCTGCCCGGCGGACTGCTGCTGGCATTGGGCGCGGCCGCGCTGCTCTACGGCGTGACCGCAGCCAACCACGTGGGTCTGGCCGCGCCGCGAGCCTGGGGAACGCTGGCGGCGGCGATCCTCATGCTGACGGGTTTTGCCGTACGTATCCGCAGCGCGGCCTATCCGTTCGTGCCGCCGAGGCTGTTCGCCAACCGGCAATTCCTGTCGGCCTCGGTCATTGCACTGCTGTCTCAAGGCGCGTTCATCGGCGGGGGACTTTTCCTCACCCCCTTGTTGTTGATCAACGAGCTGGGCATGTCGGCATTTCAGACCGGCCTGGTGATCGCGCCCGGCGCTTTTGCGGTCGCCCTGCTGGCGCCTACGATCGGCCGGCTGTCTGACCTGTTCGGCCCCCGAGCGGTGCTGGGTATCAGCCTGTCCTGCCTGCTCGCCGGCCTGTTGTTCATGTCATCGTTCGCGGTCGGCGGCGCACCGTGGAAGGTGGCCGTGGCCCTGGTAATCGCCAGTACGGGCTATGCAGGCGTGACCTCGCCGGCGGCCAACGCCGCGTCCAAGGCGCTGTCCAGCGAAATCGCCGGCGTTGGGTTCGGCATCTATCAATTGTTCTTCTTCATGGGCGCGGGCACGGGCGCGGCCGTGTTCGGTTCCGTGCTGTCTGCGCGCCAGCGCATCGGCGACGCGGCCTTCAACCCCTTGTACGCCGGCGGCGATGCGACCGCGGCCTATTCGGACGCCTATCTCGTGGCCTGTGTGGCAGTGCTATTCGCCCTCGGGTTGCTCATCGGTCTGGGTCGGGCCGACGCCCGACCGGTCGCCGACGACTGATCCGCAGCACGGCCACCGCAGCGGCCTCTGTCGGTGGCCTGCCCACCGCCGGTGTTGCGCACAGCGATATACTCTCCGTACGAAACCGGCCCCATCCGATTGTGCAGCGCAAGGGGCCGGCGTGGCACGACAACCGCAGACCTACGATTGATCTTCGCGCCTATTCCTTCCCCGTCATGGCTGATCGTCGCAACGATCTCGGCTGCTGCACTGTGTCTGTGCGCATCGGCGGGCGTCGCGCTGTGGCTGAATCCGCGCCTGCGTCGAGCCAGCCGCCGGCACCCAACCGCAAGGGCAATCTTCTTCGCACTCGCCGGTCTTTTATCGCTGCCGTTCATCCTGAGCCAGGGACTGACCGCCTGGGCGTTGGGTCGCGCGGCGCTGGACGAGCAGGCCCGCCGGCAGACGCTGGATACGCCGACCATCATCCAGCAGGTCAACATGCCGCGCAGCACGCGTCTGGTGCTCCGCGAGCCCGGGCAGCTCGAAACGTTCGAGCGCGCGGCGTTTCCCGAACCGATCACGGTGTATGGTTTCCGTGCGCTGGCGATGCGACGCATTCTGGGCATCGACGACACGGGCCGACGCGACCGACTGCACAGCGCGATGATCGAACTCGCCGAGGATCAGCCGTGGTCGGGCTGGCACTGCACGCGCGATACGCCGGTTGCGGTGGAACTGGGCCCCGACGGTCGGCTCGACTCGATTCGTT
This sequence comes from Salinisphaera sp. T31B1, assembly GCF_040361275.1. NCBI lineage: Bacteria > Pseudomonadati > Pseudomonadota > Gammaproteobacteria > Salinisphaerales > Salinisphaeraceae > Salinisphaera > Salinisphaera sp. T31B1. Next base: position 632,327 of record NZ_APNH01000002.1, read on the forward strand.
CCTGCCGCCTGGCCACCGAGTATGATCGCGGCGCAATCACGTTGCCGGCAGACAGCGAGATACGGGCGTCTGCGGGTACACGCTACGTCTCGGGCCGACGCGGACGCGATCGCTGGATCGTCTCTCCACCGCGGGGCACTGCGCTGGCCGTCGGTTCTCTGCGATTGAATGCCACGCTGTTTCTCGATCGCGAACGCCGACCGCTGCGGGCGCGCGGCGTGCTGGCGGACCCGCTCGCTCTGGGCGGCATCCACTACCCGCGCGGCACCGCCACACGGATTCGTTTCGATGCGGACACAGCGCGTGTGTCGTCCTGGTTCATGAGCCCGACACGGGACGGGATCGCGGCGCGCGACAACGGCGGCGATATCGTGTTCGGGCAGGCGGTTGCCCACGGCCCGGGCGGTGATGTGGTCGAGATAACCGACAATACGACAGCGGGCTTTCATCATCTGCGACCGCTGCGCACACCGCCCTGATCGCACCGGATCACTCGGACCCACCGACCGACACAAGCCCGCGGCGGGCTACCGCAACCAGTGGCGCAGGGCGCTTGCCGACACCTCTTTCGAGCGTTTGGCAGGCCCTGTCCTGAACCTGCGCGGTGGGCGCGACCGTCGCGGCGGCCGACGACAACCGCCTCACCGAGCTGTTGCGTGCGCTATACATTGAATGGTCTGATCGTGCGTGCTAGCTTGCCTGGCGATTGCACCTAGGGTTCCGCGCCCCGTCCGGCGGACTGGACCGAGCGGTGTCACGGTGCCCAGGTACCGACAACTGAAGGGATAAAAGCCTGGAGGTCTCATACATGGCCGACGCCATACGCGTCGGTCCCAGGGACCTTTTCGCATGACGCTTGCCGCCCTTGCCCTCATCCTCATCGCCGCGTTCCTGCATGCGGGATGGAATCTTCTCGCCAAACGCAGCAACGGGGGTGCCATCTTCGTATGGTTGTTCGCCGCATGCGCCTGTCTGATCTATGGCCCGTTCGTAGCCCTGCTCGCGCTGGCCTACCCGCCCCATCTCGATGGTTTGGCCTGGGCGTGCGTCTTGGCGACGTCGCTGCTGCATCTTGGCTATTTCCTGTCGCTTCAGCGCGGCTACCGGAGCGGGGATCTGTCGGTGGTCTACCCGCTGGCGCGGGGCACCGGGCCACTGCTGACGATGCTGCTGGCGGTTCTGCTGCTCAACGAGCAGCCGAGCGGCCTGGCCGTGTTCGGCGCGGGTCTGATCGTAGCGAGCGTATTCATCCTGTCCGGCGGGCCGGGCAATGTCGCCCGGCGGCCGCAGCCGGCCGCAATCGGCTACGGGCTGCTCACCGGCACGCTCATCGCCAGCTATACGCTGCTCGACAAATACGCGGTCAGCGCGGTGCTGGTGCCGCCGTTGCTCTATGACTGGCTCGGAAACCTGGGCCGCACGCTGCTACTCACCCCGTATGCGCTGCGGTGTCGCAGCCAGATCGCGGCCGAGTGGCGAGCCAACCGGAACGCGATTATGGGCGTCGCGATCATGAGTCCGCTGGCCTACATCCTCGTGCTGACAGCAATGACGTTCACCCCGGTCAGCTATGTCGCGCCGGCCCGGGAAGTCAGTATTCTGATCGCCGTCGTGCTCGGGGCGCGGCTGCTCGATGAAGGCGCCTTGCGCAGTCGCCTGATCGCGGCCGTGGGCATGGTCTGCGGCATCGCGGCCCTGGTGCTCGGCTGAGCCCCGCCCGGCGGCGTCGGTGGTCGTAACCGACCGTCGGTCGTGAACCGACAGCTGTGGCGTATTGAGTCGCTGGCGGCCGCCCGGCATGCTCGTCTCGTCGCTTTCACGGAAATCCCGCCTGCCCGACATGTCCGCCGCCTGCCCCTGCCGATCCGGCCTGCCGTACGCCAAGTGTTGCGGGCCGTACCACGCCGGTGCGCCCGCTCCGGCGCCGGAAGCACTGATGCGCGCACGCTACAGTGCCTATGCGCGCGGGAATGCGGCCTTCGTCGAGGCGAGCTGGCACGAATCTTCACGCCCCGAGCCGCTGGTGCTGCCCGAGGGCGACCACTGGCTGGGCCTGGCGGTCCTCGACAGCGGCGAACATGGCGACGACGGCTGGGTGCATTTTCGCGCAACCTGCCGTGACCGGGCCGGCTTTGCCGTGCTCGACGAGCGTTCGCGCTTCGTCCGCGAGAACGGACACTGGTTCTACCTCGACGGCTGCCCCGGTGTGACCGCGCTCAAGCCTGGGCGCAACGACCGCTGTCCGTGCGGCAGCGGGCGCAAATTCAAGAAATGCTGTGGGCACTAGCCGCGCACTGAGACGACACGGGCGAACAACCGATCGCTGACGGCTGGCGCTGTGAGGGCCTGCATGTTCGCCGCCCGGCCATTGAAAACTCCGCCACCAGGCCGTGCGGCCGGCCGCCCCGCCGGTAATCATGCTGGACGGGCGCGGTCGCCGCGTGTCGGTCCACAACCCGTGCGCACGATCGCGTGGGCGGCTCTCGTCCGAAGCAGGCCGAGACCTGCCGCTGCGCGGTCGGTGTCGACCCGCCTTTCGCGCGACCATCGGCCGACGATGATCGCGGTGGTCGTTCTTGACGGACGGCGACACCGCGCCTACGGTATTCGGTGCATCATGCAAATAGATCGCAGCCGCTCGTCGCGCGCGTCACGAGGCCGCTTCCGCGCGTTTGTCCGGACACCGCCGATGTCCTGCCCGGCCGCGACCTATCCGCTGCGGCCCACCGATCCACCCATCTTCCAACCGGAATAGCTCGACATGACCCAATCGACCACGCTGACGGTCAACGGCGAGAAGCACACCGTCGATATCGCCCCCGACACGATGCTGCTGTATGTGCTGCGCGACAACCTCGGCCTGAAGGGACCGAAATTCGGCTGCGGGCTGTCGCAATGCGGCGCATGCACGGTGCTGGTCGGTGGATCGGCGGTGCGCTCCTGCGTGACACCCGCGAGTTCCATGCAGGAGCAGGACATCACGACCCTCGAAGGGCTCGGAACGCCCGACGATCCGGACCCGCTGCAGCAGGCGTTCATAGACGAGCAGGCCGCCCAGTGTGGCTACTGCATCAACGGCATGATCATGCAGGCGAAGTCGTTCCTGAACGAAAAGCCCGATCCCGGTCGCGATGAAATCAAGCAGGCGCTGAACAACAACCTGTGCCGCTGCGGCACGCATATGCGAATCGTGCGCGCGGTCGAACGGGCAGCCAAGAACGGAGCCAAGGCATGAAGAACGGCGACAACACTCTGACAGGTGCAGGCGGCGGCAGCCAGCCGTCCGGCCTGAGCGATCTCGGCGCGAGCCGGCGGCAGTTCCTGAAGGCTTCGGGTGGCCTCGTGCTCGGCTTTTCCCTGTTCGGCTCGGGCCTGGCCACGGCCGCAGAGAGCATCGCCACCGGTCAAACCGATGTCCATGAGGCGAGCCAGCTCGATTCATGGCTGGCCGTGCATCCGGACAACACCGTGACGCTGTTCACCGGCAAGGTCGAGGTCGGCAACGGCAACGAGACCTCGCTCGCCCAGATCGCCGCCGAGGAGCTCTATTTCCCGGTCGACCAGGTGGTCGTCGTCATGGGCAGCACGGACCGCACTATCGACCAGGGCCCGACCTACGGCAGCCGTACTATTCCCTATGCCGGCCCCCAGATTCGGCATGCGGCCGCGGCCGGGCGACAGGCGCTGCTGTCGCTGGGCGCCAAGCATTTCGACCTGCCGGCCAATCAACTGTCTACCCAGAACGGCCGGGTGGTCGTGATCGGAGACCCCTCGCGCTCGGTGGACTACGGCACGCTCGTTGGCGGCGAACGCTTCAATGTCGACATCGGCGCGACCGGCAACAGTTTCGGCATGGACGTGGCGCCGGACGTGAAGGTCAAGGACGAAACGGCCTATTCGACTGTCGGCCAGTCGGTGCCACGCAAGGACATCCCCGAGAAGATGTTCGCGCAGTACAGCTATATCCAGGACATCAAGGTCGACGGCATGTTGCACGGTCGTGTGGTGCGCCCGTACGGCGTGCAGGCGACGCTCGAGCACGTCGACGACAGCGGCCTGAAGGATATCCCGGGCTTCGTGCAGATCGTGCAGGAAAAGAACTTCCTCGGTGTCGTCGCCGAGACTGAGTGGGGCGCTATCCAGGCGGCCAGCAAGCTCGGCTCGGTACTGCACCCGGAAGGCCGCAAGGCCGGCCAGGCGACCTGGTCGGACTGGAATGGCCTGCCGGACCAGGACTCGGTCTGGAAGACCGTGCGCGAAACGGCCGGCACGGACAACTCGGTGGCCTCCAATGGCTCGGTCGGGCTGGCCCGTCATTCCGCGGCCAAGACGGTGAAGGCGACGTATCTCACACCTTTCCAGATGCATGCCTCGATCGGCCCGTCCTGTGCCATCGCGGACGTGAAGAAGGACAAGGCGACGTTCTGGGCAGGCACCCAGATGCCGCACCAGGCCAAACGCGACATGGCCAAGATACTCGGCATCGACCCGTCGAACATCACGCTCTACTGGCACGGCGCCTCGGGCGCCTACGGCCGCAACGGCCTCGAACACGTGATCGCCGACGCAGCGTTCATGTCGCGTGCCGTCGGACGACCGGTGCGGGTGCAGTGGATGCGCTGGGACGAGCACGGCTGGGAGCCCAAGGGCCCGCCCATCGCTCAGGACCTGGAAGGCCTGATCAACGAAAACGGCAAGGTCATCGGCTGGCAGCATCACATCTGGGAGCCGACCACCGGTGACACGCGCCTGATCGCGGCCGATCTCGTGGGCCATCCGCACGGTTCGGAGGGCTCGGGCAACGGTGCCATCACCTATGCCTACACCTTCGACAACGCCGATGTGGCCTACCACGGCGAAGGACGCGTAGGCCTGCTGACTGCCTGGCTGCGCTCGCCGGGCCAGTTCGAGACGACCTACGCCATGGAGGCGTTCATCGACGAGCTGGCCGTAGCGACCGATACCGATCCGCTGAGCTTCCGGCTGGCAAATCTCAAGGACCCGCGTGCGCTTGACGTGCTGCAGGCGGCCGCCCGGAAGTACGGCTGGACTTCGCGCAAGCCGAGCGAGAACACGCATGATGGCAGTGACACGGGCAAGGCCAAGGGTCGCGGTATCGCCTGGGTCAACCGCGACGACAGCTACGTGGCTACGATTGCCGACGTGGAGGTCGACCGCAGTTCCGGCGAGATCCAGGTCAAGCGGGTCGTGGTTGCTCACGACTGCGGGCTGGTGATCAATCCGGATGCGCTGCGCAACCAGATCGAGGGCAACGTCGTCCAGTCGCTGAGCCGCACGCTGCACGAGGAAGTGACGTTCGACAATGCGCACGTGACCAGCCGTGACTGGATGGGCTATCCGATCCTGCGGTTCAACGAATTGCCGGACGATATCGAAATGGTCTTCGTGAACAATGCACCCGGACGCAAGAGCACTGGCGGCGGCGAGCCTTCGACCTGCCCGACCGCCGCAGTGGTCAGCAATGCCGTATACGATGCCATCGGCGTGCGGCTGCGTCAGACGCCGTTCCGCCCCGAACGCGTCAAGGCGGCCATGAGCTGAACCGACCCCGCCGGCACCCGCCGGGGCCTCATACCCAAACCGGGGCCTCGGCTATCGTGCCGAGCCCCGCGTGGCGTCGCTTCGTTCGGCTTCCCGGGCACGTAGCCGGACGTAGCGGCGCGGTCGGCCGTGCCGTTGCTGGCCCGGAAAGGCAACGGTATCATTCACTTATCAGACTTACGGCTAACTCGTATACGCCGCAACCCTGCGCTGTTCCGGCGCGCGGTTGACTTGCAGTCATGACAGCCCGACCTGGGTTTGTCTCGGCAAAGGATGACTGATGATCCATGGGCCGGCCCATACTCTGCGCCTGCTCCTGCTTGCCGGGCTGACCGGCATCGCCGGCTGTAGTGACCCGGGCGGTACCGCCATCCTGCATTTCGGCAAGAGCAACCCGATTCCTCTGGGTGGCGGGCCATTGCCAGCCTCACTACGCGAATCCATCCAGCAGCGCCTGGGCGAGTTCGGCGCGCTACGTATCGAGGCGATGGATCCCATCAAGATCCGCCACGACCAGGGCGTGATCACGCATCGGTATCGCCTGCGTGTGACGTTCGTCGATGCGCTCGACGACACCCAGCGACAAGCGATCCGTGATCTGTTCGATACGCTGGTGACCGCACGTGATCAATGGCCGCGCGGACTCACGCTGCACGGCGAGACCACGACGATCGATCTCGGCGACCGGGCCCGCCTGATCTACGTGCGCCGCAACGGCCTGTATCCCGACGCCGATGCCATCGGTGCCCCACCGACCCACTGTACGGTCAGCGTGGAACTGAATCCGCCCGTCTCCGGCGGCGATGTGGCGCTGGTGAAAGCCATGGACGATAGCGAGGTGACGTTCGATTTCGTGCCGCTACAACGTGCCTACGACGACGGGCAGTTCACCTTTTTCGACAAGACCGAGTTGTCCGGGCCATTCGGGGCGAGCGACGACACCCTCTATCATGCCGCCTTCGACTTTGGGGTGATCGGCACGGCGACAGATCTGGGCCCCATGGGCGGCATGGCCTCGCCGGGCAGCACCGACGAATGCATCACGCGTATCAGCCATGCCGGCCGTCCGTTCACCTTCAATATCGGATGGACACTGGACCGCACGAGGCGGGTCGAACTTGATTTCCCTGAAGCCGGCTAAGCGGGGACACCGCCGTTATCCGACGACACCCGCCCCTGCGCAAACAGTCGCCGGGCCGGTTCCTGCGGCTATGCCTGTCTGGCGTTGCCGCCCGGCGTGCCCGCCGGCCAACGGTGGTCAGACGCCCGTCGCGGCAGCCCACCGGGCGCTGCAAACGACCCCGCGACCGCGCGGCCGGGGGGAGTGCTCACGGCGATCTGGAGTGCGGCAGGCACACCGCACGGTCACCTTATCGGGCGCGTGAGTTCAATGGCAGCACGTTTCGCTTGACCTGGACTCGATCCTCGCAGAAAACCGTCTTTTCCTCGCCCCGCTCGACGATAGCCGGCACATTTCGGATCAGCCGTTGCAGATCGTCGATCGCCATCGGCCGCGCCAGCAGAAAGCCTTGCACCTCGCTACATTCATCGTAGGTCAGCATTGCCAGCTGCTCGTTGGTCTCCACGCCTTCGGCGGTGACCGTCAAATCCAGGGCCTGACCAAGACTCAGAATGGCTCGTACGATCGCCCGGTTGCCGTCATCGGTGTCTAGATCCCGGATAAACCGACGGTCGATCTTGATCACATCGAACGGAAACGAGCGCAGATAACTCAACGACGAATAGCCGGTGCCGAAGTCGTCGATGGCCAGGCGCACACCGAGTGTCTTGAGACGCTCCAGCACTGAGCGTGCGTGCTCCGCGTGATCGATCAGCACGCCTTCGGTGATCTCGAGTTCCAGGCGCTCGGGTGACAGGCCTGACCGCTCAAGCGCCAGGCCCACCGTTTCTACCAGGCTGTCGTCGCGAAACTGGATCGGCGATATATTGACGGATACCCCGAGCGTGTCGCTACGCTGGGCAATCGTGTCGCAGGCGGTATACAGCACCCACTCGCCGATGGGAATGATCAAGCCGTTGCGCTCGGCCAGTGCAATGAAATCGGCCGGTGGGATCACGCCTTTCTCGGGATGAGCCCAGCGGATGAGCGCCTCGACGCTGCGTATCTGCCGTTCGCGGGTATCGAAACGCGGCTGGTATTCGAGTATGAATTCATCGTTGCGAAGCCCACGACGCATGTCCTGGGTCAACGCGCGGTAGTCCACAACCCGGGCGTTCATTTCTTCAGTGAAATAGCTGTAGGTCGCGCGGCCGTCGTTTTTCGACCGGTACAGCGCGAGATCGGCGTTCTTGAGCAGCTCGTCCGGCGAGGTGCCATCCTGCGGCGAGATCGCGACGCCGATCGAGGCCGTGACGCCCAGCTCGCCTTCGGCATGACGCACGGGCATGGCAACGGTCTCGAGAATGCGCCGGCACATCGTTTCGATCTCGTCATCGTCGAGCGCAGGGGCCGCCACCACGAACTCGTCGCCACCGACCCGGGCGGCGATCTGATCGTCGCGCAGACAATGGCGCAGCCGATCGGCCACTTCGCCGAGTACGCGATCGCCGACATCGTGACCGAAGGTGTCGTTGACCGGCTTGAAACCGTCCAGATCGATATAGAACACCGCCAGACGTGCGCTCGGATGCGGCAGCGCGCTGGTCATGTAACTGGCCAGCTTGAGCCGATTGGGCAAGGCGGTGGTCGCGTCGTGCTGGGCCATGCGCGCGGCCTCGTCATAGGCTTGCGCCATGGCTACGTTCGCCGACACATCGGTCGCGAACTTGATCACCTTGTAAGGCTTGCCGTTGAGATCGAGCACGGGATTGTAGCTGGCCTGCAGCCAGATCTCGGTGCCTTGTTTCCCCACACGCCGGTACAGGCCGGTATGGAACGTACCCGTACGCAGCGTCTGCCACAACCGTACATATTCGTCTGAATCGGCGACACCAGGCATGACCAGAATGCTGTGATGCTTGCCCTTGAGCTCACTCAAGCGATAGCCGAAGGTCTCCAGGAAGTTGCTGTTGACGTCGAGAATCGTGCCGTCGAGGCCGAGTTCGACCACGCCCTGCGACTTGTTGATGGCATCGATCTGGCTCTTGTAATCGGCCTGCTGGATCTTCTCGCGGGTGATGTCGGTCGCGTACTTGACGACCTTGAAGACCTTGCCGTTCATGTCGAAGATCGGGTTGTAGCTGGCCTGCAGCCAGACTTCACGTCCTTCGTTGCCAAGCCGCTTGAACTCCGCGACCTTGTGCCGGCCGGCGGCCAGCTGGCGCCAGAACGTCTTGTAGGCATCGCTTTCGGCGTCGCGATCCTCGACGAACATACGGTGATGCCGGCCGCGCACATCGCGGTAGCGATACCCCATCAGACGCAGAAAATTGTCGTTGGCATCGAGTATGGTGCCCTCGACGTCGAACGAGACCACGCACTGGGCCTTGTGTATCGCCGCGATCTGGCCCTGATGATCGGCCTGCAGAAGCTTCTCGTCGGTTACGATCGTGGCGTACTTGATTACCTTCACCGGACGGCCGGCCATATCGAAGATGGGGTTATAGCTGGCCTGCAGCCAGACCGTGTCGCCGTTGCTGGCCACGCGCTGGTATTGCCCGGCGTGGTGGCGACCAAGCTCGAGATTACGCCAGAACTGGGCGTACTCGATGCTGTGTGCGTAGGCGGGCTCGACGAAGATCCGATGATGCTCGCCGATTACCTGGTCGGCGCTATAACCCATTGCCTCGAGAAACGCCTCGTTGGCGTCGAGCACGGTACCGTGCATATCGAACACGACCACGGCATTGGATTTGTGGATGGCTGCAACCTGCCACTGATATTCGGCCTGTCGGAGTTTCTCGCTCGTCACGTCGGTGGCGTACTTGACGATCTTGATCACCCGCCCCGCAGGGTCGAAGACCGGGTTGTAGCTGGCCTGAAGCCAGGCATCGGAGCCGTCCTTGCGAATCCGCCGGAATTCCCCGGTCTGATGATGCCCGCTCGCCAGCTCGGACCAGAACGCCCGGTACGCCGCGCTGCGCGCCTCGTCGGCTGCAACCAGCATGCGGTGATGCCGGCCGACCAGCTCTTCGCGCATATAGCCGACCGCCGCACAGAAGCGTTCGTTGACTTCGACAATCGTGCCGTCGCAGCCAAAGTGCGCCACGGCCTGAGAGACATTGATCGCGCGGACCTGGCCACGGTCATCGGCGAGTCGCAGCTGCGCTTCGGTCACGTCCTCGAAGATCACGACCACTTCGACGAGCTCGCCCTCGGCGAGAATCGGGGTGTAGGAAGTGCGGATCCAGGCCTGCGAACCGCCAGCGACAACTCGCAGCGCGGTCTGATCGCAAATCTGCCCGGCCCTGAGCGCGGCCCAGCGCGCCTGCGCATTCCTGTCCGCCTGAATCGCATAACTTGCCGATTCGTCGCTACCCAACGCGTGCTCGAGCGTCGTACCGAACAGTTTCAGATAGCGGTTGTTGGCACGGATCAGCTGGCCCGATCGATCGAACACGGCCACTGCGTAGTTGATATTGAGCGCCCTGAGCTCGGACGGAACGCGTTCGCTATTTATTGAATTGTTATCGATCATGGCCTTACGCGGTACCGCGCATCTTATTCGATCGGCATACAGTGTATATCGCACTGTTAGGTCGCACACAATGCAAGGCCTGGACCCGCGGTCGGCGATACGCTGCGCCCCGGGCGGGCCCGGTACGGCACCGGGGTGGTCGGTCGGCGACTCGATCGTATCCGGCGCGGTCGCCGTTGCCACGGGCCGCGATACGGCTTGCCCGATGGATCAGTCGCCTGGACGACTGTCAGCAGGCGCTGTCATCCGGCGCCCGGTCCATGCACCGGTTCAGGAAACGAACGGATCACCCGGGCGCGCGCCGCCGGCTGCGACCGTCAAGAGCCCCGCGGCCCGCCGATCAGCGACGATCGCCGTTTTCGAACTCTGCGGCAGCGCTCATCAGCGCGTCGAAATCGTCTTCGCGTGCGGCGGCGGCATCGGCCATGGCGTCGAGCTCGGCCGCGCCTGCGACATCGGTCCGCAGCGGCGCCGCGGGTTCGTGTTCGTCAGCGACCGGCGGCCGCTCGCTCTTTGGCGCCGCGTCGGCGCTGTGCCCGGATGTCGACGCGGCCTTGGGCTTCGCGGCGCCGCGGCTATTCTCGCTGGCGGTCTCGCAGATCCAGGTTTCATCGTTGGTCCACACGATCTGGGTGATCTCTGCGCGCCACTGCTTGTTGGCACGGGTAACGATGCGCACGGTGTCTCCAACCTGCACCGCGGCGGTGGTCCTGCAGCCCCAGTCCCCATTGCGCAGTTTGCAGGGGCTGGCTTCGACGAGTTCTTGTTCGCTCATGGGCTCCGCTGTTTGGCCGGGGATAAGATGACTATGTGCCTGGATGCTGGGGGCCGCGGCCAACAAATTCCAGTCTCGGGGGCCGTAGGCCGCCGGCTTCGATCGCCCGGTCAGCTTGCCTTCCGGTGCGTCGTGACCGGACGCGCGAGGCGAAAGCCTCCCCGCGAGCCATTCTGATGCCATCGGCTGCTCGATTCCCGCGGGTCGTAGTCCATGGGCGATGCTCGATCGGTCGATAGCGCGTACGCTGTCACCTTGTCGCGTAGCCCATGACTGCCATCGCAGACGTGAACCCCAGTCGGACGCATTGGAATCGCGATGCCGGAGCCCGTATACGACCCTTACCACCTGCCGCCCGGCCTGGCGCCGGGTGATCGCGTGATCCTGTTCGACGGCGTATGCCGCCTGTGCAACGGCTGGGCCCGGCTGATCATTCGCGGCGATACCTCGCGACGGTTTCGACTCGCCGCCGTACAGTCGCATACCGGCCAGGCGTTGTTGCGGCACTTCGACAAGCCGACCGATCGCTTCGATACCATTCTATTGATCGAAGACGGCTGCGCCTTCGAAAAGACCGATGCCGCGCTGCGTATTATGAGGCGGCTCGGCTGGCCGTGGCGGGCGTTCGGCGTGCTGCGGATCGTCCCGCGGCGGCTGCGGGATGCGTTATACGACGGCGTGGCGCGTCACCGGTATCGTCTGTTCGGCCGCTACGCCGCCTGTAGGCGGCTCGAAGCCGACCACGACGATCGGTTCGTCGACAGCGAACCGCGATGACCGTCACCGGAGGCATCGATACATGCCCGGGCCGGGCCCATTCCCAGGCTGTGCTCCCACGCCAGCGCACAGGGAGCCCGGGCGCAGCAATCGGCGCGAGCACACCGGCCGGTGGTTGCGCGTCAGCAATGGCCGGAGGCCCGTCCGTTCCGTCCGCCTTCCTGCGATGGCCCGGGGACGCGATCTGCCCAGCGCGGCCGTTCGCTGGGCCGCGGGAGCGCCGACCGCCGAGGCGTCGACAGACAGCCGATCGTCGGGCGCTCCCAGTTTATTTTCGAGCCGGCCGCTGCGCCGGCCCGAATACGGCTAGACTGAAGATCAGGCGGCTCGGGTTGCCGGGCATGCCATCGCCGATCGATACGATCGACCATGGCATCCGGCCCTCTTGCCGCCCACCGAGACACGCGCCCTCAGCGGCCGCAGGCCGCGACGCGTACGCCTCGATACGGGAGCATCGCTCATGAGCAAGGGTATGGATCGCAAGAAAGGCGAGAAGAAAAAGCCGGCTCGTACGTTGATGGAAAAACGCGCCGCCAAGGCAGCCGCACGCGGCAAGACGGGCAAGGGCTTGCTCGACTAGGGCCTGCCCGGACGGCCGGCGCATCGCCGACGGTCCGGCGACGCAGGCTATCGGCGCACTCAGTCGTGCGCTGATGCCTCACGCGCCCGGCACCAATCGAACAGTGCATCGGCACGGATGGGCCGGCTGAACAGGTAACCCTGGGCCTGGTCGCAGCCCCATTCGACGAGCAGCTCGAGCGTAGCGAGATTCTCGACGCCCTCGGCGACGACCGAATGCCCCAGATCGTGGGCCAGCCGGATGATCGCCCGGGTGAGCGTCTGGCCACGTTCATCCGTATCGAGCGTTTGCACGAATTGCCGGTCGATCTTGATCTTGCTGGCATCCAGCTTCTGGATATATGACAGATTGCAGTAACCGGTGCCGAAATCGTCGATCGCGGTCGCCACGCCCATGGCGTGCAACTGCTTGAGCTGGCGCGTAGCCGCATCCAGGTCGTGAATTAGCATGCTCTCGGTAAACTCGACCTCCAGGCTGTCGCCGGCCAATGAATGGAAGGCCAGACGCTGTGCGATGCGCTCGACCATGTTTTCGTCGGCGATGTCGTAAGCCGACAGATTCACTGCTACCGGCAGCGCCAGCCCACGCCGCCGCCAGGCCGCGCTCTGAGCCAACGCCGTATCCAGCACCCAGTCGGTCAGGGAACGCATCAGCGCGGTCTTTTCGGCGGCCTCGATCAGTTCGGCGGGCGGTATGAAGCCAAGCCTCGGATGCTGCCAGCGCAACAATGCCTCCACGCCGATACAGCGGTTGTCCACCGTTGCAATCTTCGGCTGATAGACCAGATACAGTTGATCGGTCGCACGCAATGCCGTGGCCAGATCCGCCAGCAGCTGGATCTTGCGTTGGCGGCGCTCGTCGCGGCCGGGTTCATAGCAGGCCCAGCCCCATTCGCCCTCCCAGGCATCGTCGGCGGCGACCGACGCACGGCGCAGGATCTCCACGGCGTCGCCGGCCCGATCGGTGCCGGGATCGATACGCGCCATGCCCATCACCGTGTCGGGTGCGAGCAGCACGCCTACGTCGGATTCGAACGGCTTGCGAAGGGTCTTCACCAGATCGGACAGTCGCGCCGCTGTTCGCTCGCCCGGTTGCTCGTCGAGAATCACGGCAAACCGGAACAATCCCACCCGGTACAGCGGCTGATCGCGCCCCAGTGCGCCGGCGAGCCGTTCGATACATTCGGCGATGAAGCTCTCGGCATGACCGTGCCCCAGCACCTGAATGAGCTCGTGCATCTGCCGGTGCAGCGCCACATCGACCACGCCCAGCAACCGCTCGGGACCTGTGCCTCGCGTGCGTCGCAGCAAGGTACCGAGCCGCTCAAGCAGCCGCTGACGGGTAAAGATACCGGTGGCCGGGTCCATTTTGCCGGCCGATTCGCGCATTCGGAGCCAGCCGCTGACCAGCGCTGCCAGATCGGCGAGCGTCCGGGCCTGCTCGTGGCCGAAATCGGGCCGTAGCTCATCGCTCATCACACACAGGGTACCCACGATATGCCCGTCGATCGTACGGATCGGCGCGCCCGCATAGAAACGGATATGCGGCGGCTCGGATACAAGCGGGTTGTTGGCGAAACGCATGTCGGCGGTAAGATCCGGCACCACCAGAAGCCGGTTGTCTTCGATGGCGTGAAGACAGAACGAATGGGCCCGAGGCGTGCCGTGGGCCGTCGTACCCACCCGCGACTTGAACCATTGCCGGTCCCGGTCAACGAGCGTGATCAAGCTGATGGGCATATCGAACAGACGTGCGGCCAGGGTCGTGGCCCGATCGAGCGCAGGATCACTCGGCCCGTGGATCAGATCGAGCCGATATAGTGCGTCCAGCCGCTCGGCTTCGTCGGCAGCGGTGTATGGGATCGTCATATTTTTAGAAGTCGGCAAAAAAGGGCCGTTATCGTCGCGACCCGGGTATTCTGACACTCTTCCACATCCCGGCGTTTTTCAGGAAGGGTCTCGTCACACGCCAAATAGCCGTCTGCAATCGGATGTTGGCTCGAATTTTCCACGCGCTACCGGCCCGGCCGTGGCGCGAAGGCTCGTATCACAGTTGGCGACGCCGGCCACACCGGCACCACATCGAGCCGTCTATCGGCGGCCGCGTGCGCGCGAGCCAGGCCCGGCAGTCAAGCAAACACAAGGCCGCATATTTCTTTGTCGCGGCATGCCCGCTTGGCCCCGATGGGCAAAAACCAGCCACCCCACGCAGGCCGCGGCCGCAATACGCGCATGCGCTCGCGCGTCGCGGTATCCTTTCTACCGGGGAGCTGACCATGGCCGTCTCACCCGTCGTATCCGAAGCCTGGAGCGGCTTCGTTGCGCCGGTCGGGCATCGCATCCGCGCACGCGGTGTTGTCGCCCGGCGGCCGGAACGCTGTACGGCAGAGAGCGCGCGACGACACCGCCGCGCCGGTCGCTGCCGCGGAGGGGCATAGCACGATGAAGACATGTTTCGCGGCCATGGCTGGCTGGAGCCGATCGGTCGTCGTGGGCGAGGCCGAGACCCCGGCACACCGCATGCACCTGATGTTCCTGTTTGCGGTAGCGCTTGGTTGTTTCGCCGGCGCCGCGCTCAACCATTTCGGCGCGATCACGCCGCATCTATACGTCCTGCTGCTCGCTCTGGTCGGGCTCATCGTTCTCGGCATGTGGTGGTACGCGCGCCGCCACGAACAGGCACAACAGGTTGCGGTGCTGTTCTGTGCGGCGGCGGTGTTCGCGATCCTGCCGTTGAACTGGATTTTCAACCAGGGTGTGGACGGACCAAGCCTGATGATTCTGGTGGTCGTGGTCGGCTACGCTTTCGGTGCGCTGGTGATCCGGCCCTGGAAGCGCGTGGTGCTCATGGCCTGTTTCGTGATTGTGCCGAGTGCGTTGATTTATGCCGAACTGCGCTGGCCCGAGTGGATATCGCCCTACCCCACGCGTCAGCTGCAGGCCGTCGACACCGCCATGACGTACTACATCTGTGTGGCGTTGCAGTTCGCGCTGATCAGCGGTTTCTTTCGCCGGTTCCGCAGCGAGCAGCGGCTGATCCAGGAATATGCGGAGCAATTGCGTGAAGCCTCGCGGCTGGACAGCCTCACCGGTCTGCTCAACCACGGCGCGTTCTATTCGAACCTGGAAGCAGCGCTGTCGACCGCGGACCGACACCAAGCCGCCGCGCTGGTGCTCTACGATCTCGATCATTTCAAGCGTATCAACGATACCTATGGGCATCTCTACGGCGACCATGCGCTGCGCGAATTCGCACGTCTTCTGGACCAGACGGTCGAGGCCTTTGGCGGCAGCGCCGGCCGCTGCGGCGGCGAAGAGTTCGCCGTGCTGCTGCACAGGGCCTCGTGGGCGACCGTGCAACGCATGGATCAGACTCTGCGCGACCGATGCGCCGCGCGACCCATGACCCACGGCATCATCCGGGTGAGTGGCGGTGTGGCGTTTTCGGCCAGCGAAACGCCCACGCGCTGGATGGAGCGCGCGGACCGGACGCTTTACGCCGCCAAGACCGAGGGCCGGGATCGGACGCTGTTCGCCGCCGCCGAGACCGTCGGAGCGCGCGGCGATACGCGCATGGACAACAACCGCAGGACCTCGGCGGCCGGCTGAGCTTGAAATCCCGGCCCGGTCGCCGGATCGTATCGGAGACGCGCCCCGCGGCTACAAGGTCCTTGCGTTGTGCTCGGCGGCCTGGTTGCCGCGCTCCAGATCGGCAATCGCGGACTCGCCCTGGCGTGCCATGTCGGCCAGCCGGGCGATTTGCTGGTCCAGTCGGGGCAACGCCTCACGACGATAACGAGATACCTCGTCGATCGCCCCGAGAACCTCGGCGAACGCATTCTCCAGTTTCTGGGTATCGAGCATCGCCGCGGCGCTGCGGTTCTGTATATCCACGCCCTGGGAGCGCAACTGTTTTGCGGTACCCGCGATCAGATCCGAGGTGGTGGTATTCAACGCTTCGACCCGATCAAGCACCAACCGCTGGTTGGCGAGCGCCAGCGCCGTGGTTACGGCCACACTCAGCGCCGATACCGTCACGTTGAGCGCTCGATCGACCCCGCGCACCAGCTCGCGATTGTTTCGGATCACCACCTCCAGTGCGAGTACGCCCTGCTGGCTCACCGCGAGCTGCTGCTGGAGATCCACGATACGCTGGCGCAGCGGAAACAGCAGTTCCTCTTCGATGAAGGCGCGCTTGGCGCTCTCGGCTTCGAGTCCGGCGCAGGCGTCTGTCAGCCGACGGTCGATCAACTGCCCGAGTTCGATCTGGCGTTGCAGCTGCTCGAGACTGTCACGCAGCGCCTGCTGGTCGTCGGCCAGGGTGAGGTTGTCGCGTCGCAACATATCCTTGCCCGCTTCGAGATCGGCAATGATCGCGTCGATGGCTTGCTGTGCCGTTTCGTATTTCTTGAAGTAGCGCTGGAGCCGGTTGCCGACGCCCGGGATGAACGACAACGCCCGTGCCAGCGGCCCGTCGGAGAGGTTGTGCCGGTTGGGATCGAGATCGCGCATGCGCCCGCGCAGATTCACCAGCGCCTGGGCGACCGGTCCGCCATCCTCGCCGTGACGGGCCAGTTCGCGGATGGGGGCTTCGAGCATGGCGCTGCGATGCGCGGCCTGGCGCTGCACCTCAACGCCCATGCTGTCGATCGCCTGGCGTCTTCGCTGTGCAGCCGCGGCCTCTTGTTCGTCGGCCGCCAGAACATCGGCAACGAACTCATCTGCGCGGGCGGCGAGCGCCGGGTCCTCCGCGGCCGAGCCCGATGCCGGCGTAGCGATCTCGCTGGCTATCTCGTCGACCGGCAGCGAGAGTCCGAGCGGTGCGCGCTCGTCCGGCTTCGAATCGTCGTGGTGGTCATGCCTTGTGTGCATAGCGGTCGGCCTTGTCCATGAATCGTTTCAAATCCGCCACGGCCTCATCGGCGGCCACCGAGGCCTGCGGACGGCCAGTGGCGACCCGCGCCATCACGACTGCCGCGTTGTCGAGGGTGGTCATTGCCGTTT
Organism: Salinisphaera sp. T31B1; assembly: GCF_040361275.1. Taxonomy (NCBI): domain Bacteria; kingdom Pseudomonadati; phylum Pseudomonadota; class Gammaproteobacteria; order Salinisphaerales; family Salinisphaeraceae; genus Salinisphaera; species Salinisphaera sp. T31B1. The sequence goes on from NZ_APNH01000002.1 coordinate 649,622, forward strand.
CATTGCGCGCGCCGAGTTCGCTCAAGCGCCGCTCGGTGTCGGCCGCCAGATCCAGGCGCTGCTGGAGCGCATCGCGTTCGTCTGCGTGCAGCCGCTCGGACGAGTTCTGCAACCGGTGTCGTACGAATGCGGTATCGATCCCCTGCACCCCGGCGGCCAGCGAGCTCATGACATTGAGATTGTCCACCGCGGTCAGACAGACCTGAGCAGCCAGCGACCGAGACCGGTCGAAGGTAAGCTCGCGTTGATCGAACTTGGCACCGAGCACCTCCAGTACGCGGATATAGCGGGCATACAGTCGATCGGCCTGGGTGGCCAGCTCGGGCCGCTGAGCGTCGAGCAGGGCTTTTTTTGCCGCGCAGAGCGCACGTACCACGTCGTCGGCATCCGCCGGCGGCGCGGCCGGGTCGAGTACCGTCACGCCCTTCTCTCGCTGCGCATTCGCCGCGGCGTCGTGCGCACGCCGGGCCTCGCGCGCATCCACGGCCGCGCGTCGACGTGCCAGCCGGCGCGCACGCCAGCCTCGCCATCGCCGCTCCACAGGAATTTCAACCGCGAGACCGGCCAGACCGGCGATCCAGCCCAGCAGACTGGGACCAAACCCGCCCCAAAGCGACGTCAGCCACAGCAGAAAAGCCACGAACGGCACCACGAACCAATAGCGCAGAATCGCCTGCCAGCGCGACGGAGGCTCGGTCGGCACCGCCAGCCGCGGTTCCACCATGCCCACCACAAACCACGGCAGACAGGACAGGAACAGCCCGTAGGCGAAACCCTGTAGAAATTCGAACATGATCGCCCGCGCCTGCGCCCTCTGAATCGATTGCCGACGCCCTGGAAATGGGGTTGCCGACAACGATTATCAAACCGAGGGCGATCGACGACGGCCGACGGCCCGACTGGCGTGGCGGACAGGAGCGCGCGCCGGGCCGGTCAGCCGCCCACCATGCAGGCAATCGGACGCTCAGCGCAGGAGCTGGGTGACGTCGCGCACCGCGCCTTTCGAGGCATTGGTGGTCAGTGCCGCATAGGCCTTGAGCGCGGGCGAGACCTTGCGCAGACGGTTCTGCGGCTTCCAGGCCGTGGCGCCCATCTCGTCCATCGCAGCACGACGTGCCGCCAGCACGGCATCGTCGACCACCAGCTCGATCGCCCGATTGGGGATGTCGATAGCGATGGTATCGCCGGTTTCGACCAGACCGATCAGCCCGCCTTCTGCAGCCTCCGGCGAGACGTGGCCGATGGACAGGCCCGAGGTGCCGCCGGAGAAACGACCATCGGTGATCAGCGCACAGGCCTTGCCGAGGCCCTTGGACTTGAGATAACTGGTCGGGTAGAGCATCTCCTGCATGCCCGGGCCGCCCTTCGGGCCTTCGTAGCGGATCACGACCACCTCGCCGGCGGCGACTTCGTTGCACAGAATGCCGGCCACGGCCGCATCCTGGCTTTCATAGACCCGGGCCGCGCCGGTGAATTCGAGGATCGAGTCGTCCACGCCCGCGGTCTTCACGATGCAGCCTTCGGGCGCGAGGTTGCCGAACAGAACGGCGAGGCCGCCGTCGGCCGAAAACGGATGATCCGCCGAGCGGATGACGCCACTCTTGCGATCCGTGTCCAGGGTTTCCCAGCGCGCCGACTGGCTGAACGCGGTCTGAGTCGGAACACCGCCGGGCCCGGCGCGATAGAGATCGAGCACCGCTTCATCCTCGGTGCGGGTGATATCCCAGCGCGCGAGCGCTTCGCCCAGGCTGGACGAATGGATGGTCGGCCGCGACGTATCCAGCAGGCCGGCACGATCCAACTCGCCCAGGATCGCCATGATGCCGCCGGCGCGATGCACGTCTTCCATATGCACGTCGTTCTTGGCGGGCGCGACCTTGCACAGACACGGCACCCGACGCGACAGCGCATCGATTTCGGCAATGGAGAAATCCACCTCCCCTTCCTGGGCCGCGGCCAGCAGATGCAGCACGGTGTTGGTCGAGCCGCCCATGGCGATATCGAGGCTCATGGCGTTCTCGAACGCCGCACGCGTGGCGATGCCGCGCGGCAAGGCGCTTTCATCGTCGTTTTCGTAGTAGCGCCTGGCAAGATCGACGATGGTCCGGCCGGCGTTGCGGAACAGCGCCTCGCGGTCGCTGTGCGTCGCCAGAACCGAGCCGTTGCCGGGCAGCGCCAGGCCCAGCGCTTCGGTGAGACAGTTCATCGAGTTCGCGGTGAACATGCCCGAACAGGAGCCGCAGGTCGGGCAGGCCGAACGTTCGATCGTGGCCACGTCCTCGTCGGAATAGCGGTCGTCGGCGGCCACCACCATCGCGTCGACGAGATCGAACGAACGGCTATTCCCGTTGATGACGGCCTTGCCCGCTTCCATCGGCCCGCCGGAGACGAACACGGTGGGGATGTTCAGCCGCATGGCCGCCATCAGCATGCCGGGCGTGATCTTGTCGCAGTTGGAGATACAGACCAGCGCATCGGCACAGTGGGCGTTGACCATGTATTCCACGCTGTCGGCGATCAGCTCGCGCGAGGGCAGCGAATACAGCATGCCGTTGTGGCCCATGGCGATGCCGTCATCGACCGCGATGGTGTTGAACTCCTTGGCCACGCCGCCGGCCTCGGCGATCTCGCCGGCCACCAGCTGGCCCAGGTCCTTCAGATGCACATGGCCCGGCACGAACTGGGTAAAGCTGTTGGCGATGGCAATGATCGGCTTGCCGAAATCGGCATCGCCCATGCCGGTGGCGCGCCACAGCGCACGCGCACCGGCCATGTTGCGGCCGTGGGTACTGGTTCGGGATCGATAGGCAGGCATGGCGGCATCTCTGGGTTATCGCACGCAGCGATGCTATGTGGCGCCGCATCGTTTTTGAAATATATTATTCCGATCCGATTAAGTCGCCGGAGATATGAATAGTGGACGTACGACGGCTCAGACACTTCGTGGCCGTGGCCGAGACCCTGCACTTCGGCCGGGCCGCCGAACGACTGCACATGACCCAGCCGCCGCTGAGCCAGTCGATCATGGCGCTGGAACGCGAACTCTCCAGCCCGCTGTTTACCCGGACCAAGCGCAACGTGGCCCTGACCCCGTTCGGCCGGCAATGGCTCGAACCCGTACGTTCGGCACTGGCGAACCTGGACGCCCTGCCCGAAACGGCCCGCCGAATCCGGCACGGCCAAACCGGGCGCTTGAATCTGGCATTCGTCAGTACGGCCGATTACAGCCTGCTGCCTCGCCTCGTCCAGCGCTTTCGCGGACGTTACCCGGACGTGGAGCTGGCGCTGAGCGAGGCCACCAGCGATATCCAGATCGCGGCCCTGCTCGAGCGTGAAATTCATGCCGGCATTCTGATCCCACCGACACACGCGGCGCTGCCCGGCCAGCTGGCGTATCTACGATTGCTGTCCGAGCCTCTGGTCGCAGCCGTGCCCGAGCATTGGATCGAAGACGGACGGCTGACTTTGACCGCCGGGCGGCTCTCGCCTGCCGCCGTCGTCGGCTCGCCCCTGATCGTCTTCCCGCGCCACGTGGCGCCGTCGTTCCACGACCTGGTCACGAACTACTATCTGGACTGTGGCGGGCCGGCCACGATCGCCCAGCACGCAATCCAGATGCAGACCATCATCAGCCTCGTCTCGGCAGGCATGGGCATTGCGCTCGTCCCCGAATCGCTGCGCCACCTGGCACGAACGGGTACGCGCTACATACCGTTGGAAAGCCGCCCACCCCGGCTGGAGACCGGCATCGCATGGCGCCACGACGACGCCAGCCCGCTGCTGAACAATCTTCGCTCGATACTCGCCGAGTCCGCCCCGGCGGCGAAATGAACAAGCAGCCCGCACGTCTATCGCATGATCTGCCTCGTCTTGGTTTGTGTCCCGACAGCGTATCCCCGATCGCAGGGATCAAGAGCCAGCGATTGCAACTGTGTGCACACGGGCCTCGTATGCCTGTTGGAGCCAGCGTATAGCCGACTCGACTCATGAGCGCCTGCTGGCCATGGCTCGAGGAAAACGTGTCGTACGGCCGCGCTGCGCCGGGCATATATCGATGATGGCCAGGCCATATGCCGCGGAACCGTTCGTACCGTGCACATCAGAATGAACACGGCAATCTGACCCACGTCACCGCCACGCGCCGGCCCGTTGTGCGTATGGCGCCGGGCCGGCACGTCCGACGGACGCTGTACAGCCGAGCCTGGCGTGATACTGTACATACATACACTCTGCAGGAGATCCACCATGACCGAGAATACGAAGAACCATCCCGAAACCGATCACAGCAATCTGGAAAAACAGCCCAGCGACTGGACGACGGGCGACGAGGCGATGACCGGCGCTCAGCAGTCGTATCTGCAGACCCTGTGTGAAGAAGCCGGCGTCGAATTCGACGACTCGCTGACCAAGGCCCAGGCCTCCGAGCGTATCGACGAGTTGCAGGCCACGACGGGTCGTGGAACCGACGGCTGATTGGCGCGGCCAGTGTCATGGCGCCGGCCGATCGCGGCCCAGGCGTTGGCGAACGCCGAACCAGCGGTGTCGGGCCGCTCGGCGAATCGGCCGGTTTTGTGTGAATTGGCGTAGGCGCACCGCCGGGCTTTCGCTCGGTCGATAGCCCCCGGTCGTGCCAACAGATCGCGGCCGATACGGCGTCAGTACAGTCCATACCGTGCGTCTGGCCGACGACCCGGTATCGGGCCAGCGACGGCAGGGCCAGCGCTGCACACGGGGCGGACGGGGCAGCAGCCCGCCGCGTACTGCCGGGTTCAGCGCGACCGGCCACTCGAGCCGCTGTCGGCAGGCGTCTGCTTCCATAGCGCTTGTGCGGCCTCCTGGCGATTCAGTCCCTGGCGGCGCAGCGTGACGTAGTAGCTGCCGTACTGGCCGAAGTTGCCCAGTCTGCGTCGGCCGCTCGCGTGCTCGAAGACAGACAGCGTGTCGACGACCGGTTCACGAACGCCGGCCTCGCCGAGCATGCGGTGGATCTGCAGGGTACGATTGGCCAGCATGCGGCGACTCTCTTCGAACAACGGCGCCAGCCGATCGAATCGAACGCCGATCGCCACGACCTGGGGATCGTCGGTCGGCACCGCTCTGCCTGATAAACGGTTGACCAGCCAGCGCTCCGGTACGGCCTGACTGGCGTCGTCCAGCCAGTCGGAGACCGGTGTGGGTGCGGCGTCTCTGCTACCGGTTATCGGCTCGAAATGGCGATCGTCGCTGGCCGACGGCGAAGCATCGCAGCCGCCCATGAGCAGGCTCTGCCCGAGCAACAACAGCCCTATCGATCGAGCACGCATGAACATTCTCCGCTGGCATGCCGACCGAGCTTAGCAACGCTTCATGCGGCAACCGACCGGCGAACGTCGAATCGTGAAAATCTCCCGACGCGGCGCCGCTCGACCCGACCCGGGGGCCTTCCAGGGCAGACCGCGATCGATTTACGTCCGCCACACGGCTTGACGTCCGCACTGAGCCCGAGCTCATGGAGACCGCGCCCTAGCGCTTCCGATGCTCGGCTTCGCGCAGCACGCGCCGGCTGGTACGGGCGATCGTCCAGCCGATCAATACCACCACCAGCAACGTGGCCACCAGACCGCCGCCGTAGAGAAGCCATTCGTTGACGCCCCAGGCGGACGGCTCGGTCGCGCCCAGCAGCTTTTGACCGCTGGCCCCAATCCAGACCAGAAACAGCTTGATCGGGAGCATGCCCAGCAGCGAGGCCATCAGGAACGTCACCCACCGCAGAGTGCTGGCCCCCAGAACGTAGCTGGTCAGATTGAACGGGACCGCCGGCGACAAGCGGATCAGAACCGTGATCCAGAAGCCGCGCTGTTCGACCGCTGCTTCGATCTGTTCGGCAGTACGGTTACCGGCCATCTTGTTCGATACCCAGTCCCGGGCCAGCCAGCGCCCACAGGCAAAACCGATATTGGCCGCCATCAGCGCGCCTGCCAGCACGGCGGCCGCGGCAATCGAAAACCCGAAGATCGCGCCGGCGATCAGCTCGATGAGACCGGTCGGCGCGGCCAGTGCGCCAAGCACGCCGTAGATCAGCGCAAAGATCACCGGGCCGGCCCAGCCGAGCGATTCGAACCAGGCACGGGTATCTCGGAACAACTGACCCAGATCGAATACCGTCGTGCCGAGCACGAATACCGCGAGCACGAGCAAAAGCAACCCGATACGCATCAGTTGTTTGGGCGACACAGTACGTTCCTTGACGAGTAAGCAGGCATCGGTTGGATGCATCGACCGGCGCTATGGCGCTGGACAACGCCGTCGCAGGAACCGGAGTGGAGCGTGAGCATACGGGTCACGAGCCGCCACGTCTGTAGGCGTATCGCCCACTGGGCGCCAGCGCCGTTCGAGCCCGCGGCGACAGCCATCGAACAGGCAGGTAGTACACGACGCGCCCGGCCGCCGCATGCGGCGACGGCGGGATCTGGCGACAGGCGAAGACAAAGTCCCGCGCATATCAGGACTCGCCGGCCCGGCGCTGCGCCTCGGGCAGGTCCGCCCACCACTGTGCATAGCGAGTGTTGTCGGGTTTTCGACGGGATTCGTCCTCGGCGCCATCCGACCACCACACCGGCCCGCGTTCGCCCAGGCCGATCTTGGCCTGGTCGACCTGCCCGCGTGCCCTTCGTCGTTGTGCCTCGGTCTCGGCGTGCTTGACCGCGCGCCGAGCGTCCATCAGCTGTTTGACCAGCCGAGTGCGCTCGGTCTCGTCGAGCGAAGGATCGGTACAGCGCCATAGACGATTGCGGGCCACGAAATACCGCCCGTCGGGCGTTCGCGGGTAGCGCCGGCGAGTCAAACCGACCCCTCGGAAACACCACACCAGCACCAAATCGAACAATCCGTCGTACGCCGCCGCGCAGCACGGTGGTGTGCGCGGCGCCTGCACGATCGTTCAAGACGGCCTGCGGCCCCGGCGGCGATCATCGGGGCCTGTCTCCCGTACAGCGAGCGAATCGATTCATGGAGATCGTGATCTATACCTTCTGTGTAATGTATTCGCCGGGGCCGGTGAATCTCCTGGCCTTCAACGGCGGCGTACAGCGCCAGGGTCTCACGCTGGCAGGTTACGCGGCCGGTGTCGGGGCGGCGATGTTTACCGGTTTCGTCGTGCTCGGCACGCTCGGAAGCGCCGTCGTGAACGATGCGATCCTGCCCTATATCGCGCTGGCGGGCAGCGGATATATTCTTTATCTGGCATACCGGATGTTCCGGGCGCCGGTCTGCCCAGACACGCCGTGTAGCGCCCGGGTTCGCCTGCGTGTGCGCGATGGCTATCTGCTGCAATTGCTCAACCCAAAGGGGCTCGTGGTGATTCTGCCGGTAACCACTCTGATGCTTCCGGCGGCCGCTATCCACGGGTCCGCGCTGGTCGTGGTCGTCGCTCTCATATCGATCGGGGCGGTCGGCGCGCCGGCGGCGTATGCGCTGTTCGGTACCGCCGTCGGTCGACGCTGGAGGGACAAACGGATGCTCGGCCGGCTCAACCGGATCATGGCGGTCCTGCTGGTGCTGGTGGCCTGTTCGATCGTCTATGATTTTTTCCTGACCGGCGCGGTGTATCCCGCATGAACAGCAAGACCCGCGATAGCGACTGGTTCGTCCATACGCAAGGTACTCGGTTCGAGCGACTCGAAGCCTATTTCGGCGGCCATGCGTTCAACCCGCACCGGCATGATACCTACGCGATCGGACTCACCTTGTCCGGCGTGCAGAGCTTTCACTATCGCGGCGCCCTGCGCAGCAGCACGCCCGGGCATACCATCGTCGTGCATCCGGACGAGCTTCACGACGGCCATGCCGGCTCGGCATCGGGTTTTCGCTATCGCATGCTCTATGTACCGCCGACACTGATTCAGGACATTCTCGGCGGCCAGCCGCTACCGTTCGTCCCGGGCGGGATCGTGCGCGATGCGGCACTGGGCCGAGCGGTCGGCCGCCTGTTGCGCCATGTCCAGGCCCCGTTCGAGGGATTCGAGGAGGATGACGCACTGTTCGACCTGACCCGGGCCTTGTGTCGATACGGCCCGCACCCGCCGACGCCGCGGCATATCGATTATCCGGCCGCCGAACGCGCCCGTGATTACCTGGACACCGCGGCCGACCGCGGTGTCACACTGGCCGAGCTGGAAGGCGTGAGCGGCCAGAACCGGTGGCGCCTGTCACGGGATTTCCGGCTTCTGTACGGCACCAGCCCGTATCGCTATCTGACCATGCGCCGGCTCGCCCACGCGCGCCGCCAGCTGGAACGCGGGGTGCGACCGGCCGCCGCCGCCTTCGAAGCCGGGTTTGCCGACCAGAGTCACATGACCCGGCAGTTTTCCGACGCCTTCGGTATCACGCCCGGGCGATGGGCTGCGCTGATCGCCGCGCGCCGGCGCGAAGCGCAACACAGCTGACCCGCGTGCCGCGACAGCGAGTGGCCGAATCCGCGCCGCCGACCGTCCCCGAGCCGCTGGTGGCGGGCCCAGCCAGCCCGATGGGTCGGCGACGGGGAATGTCCGATGCGACCTCAGGTCGCCGGTGACGGCTCGCTGCCCGTGTCCCGCTTGAGCGGCGCGCGGCCGATATAGTCAGGGAACGCGATCGGGGCCGACAGCAATTCGTCGGGAATGGCGAAGGCCTGAACATAGGCCAGGGCATCGGGTCGGATCTGTTCGAGCAGCCTGAGCCGGAGTTTGCGGATCGCCTTGCTCTTCGACGCACTGAAATAGCCGTTTTCCAGGTACCAGCCGGCATCGGCATGGAGCGTATCGAGTACCGCCAGCTCACGCATAGTCTCCAGCGCGTCGCGCGAGGCACCCGGCGGCTGGCGTTCGATTACCGCGGCGAAGCATGAGGCGATGTGGTGGTCCATCTCCGCGCGCGCAAAGGCCATGACATGATCCTGGACATCGGTGAAGGCCAGGTAGGCATCCATGCCGTCGCTGATGCGCTTGCGCAGCCGCCGTGCAGCGGAGACCAGCAGGTTGTGGGCGCGCAGCTTGAGCACCTCGAGATGGAATTCGACATCGCGCAGATGATCTTCATCGGTCTTGCGAACGATGACCGGATTCGCCTCCAGCAGCTCGGTGCGTGCTCGCGCGGCCAGTTCGCGGGCGATGGTCATGACCAGGTCCTGTTCGAAGCTCTTGGCATACCGCGCCAGCCGGTTCTTGGCCACGAGGTTGAGCAACACGATGTTGTCGCCTTCGAAGGTGGCGAACACGTCGATATCGCGCCGAATGTTGGCGATCTGGTTCTCCGACAGAAAACCCAGCCCACCGCAGCATTCACGCGCCTGCTGACTGGCATCGATCGCGTTCCAAGACGCCATGGCCTTGAGTCCGGCGGCGAGTGTCTCGACTTCGCGCGCCGTGTCCTCGGTACGGTGCTTGAACCGGTCAACGAGATCCTCGACTGCGAAATGCAGCGCGTAGGTATGGGCGATCTTGGGGAACAGGCGTACCTGGTGTGTTCGATAATCCAGGATACGAAGCTCGCCGCCGGCCTCGCCGCCGAACTGGCGACGCAGCGTGGCATAACGCGTAGCGATCGTGAGTGACTTCTTGGCGGCCGTGACACAGGCCGAGGCCACGCTGATCCGCCCGCCCACCAGCGTACCGAGGGTGACGAAAAAGCGTTTGTTGTCGTTGGCGATCGGACTGTCGTACGTGCCGTCGGGCGCAACCTGGCCATAGCGGTCGAGCAGGTTTTCGCGAGGGATACGCACGCCGTCGAAATACAGCCGGCCGTTGTCGACGCCGTTGAGCCCCATCTTGTTGCCACAGTCCTCGATGCGCACGCCAGGCATGGGCGCGCCGTTCTCATCGCGGATCGGCACCACGAAAGCATGCACCCCGTAGCTTTCGCCGCCGGTCTTGAGCTGGGCGAATACGGTCGCGGCATGGCCGTCGCGGGCTGCATTGCCGATCCATTCCTTGCGGGCCGATACGCTCGGCGTATCGATCACGAATTCCTGGCGCTCGGCGTCGTAGCTGGCGGTCGTCTCGAGCTCCTGGACGTTCGAACCGTGCCCCGACTCGGTCATGGCGAACCCACCGAGCAGGGCCAGCGACGCGACGTCGGGCAGATAGCGTTTGTGATGGGCTTCGTTGCCGAGAAAGATGATGCTGCCGCCGAACAGACCGAACTGAACACCGAATTTCACCACCAGCGACAGATCGAACATCGCCAGGGCCGTGAACACGTGAATGAAGCCGGCCATATCGCCCTGGCCACCGACACTGGGCGGCAGCGCGGCAGTCGCGATATCGCGGTGTTCGGCCAGATGTTCGAGCCAGCGTAGTACCCGGGCGCGTTTTGTTTCGTCGGTCTCGTTGTCGGCGTAGACGAAGATGTCGTGGGCGAGCACCTTGCGGACATCGTCCCATTGCCGGGCATAGTCACCTTCCAGCACCGCCTGGATTGCGCTCGGATTGAATGGCGCCGGTATCTCGTCGAAACCCATCTCCACCGGTTCGCCGGCATCCTGAAATATCTCGGCCGACACCCCCACCCCGCTGACGCTGTGTTCGCGCGCGTAGGCATCGACAGCCTCGGCCAAGCCGGGGTCGCGGCCGGCGTGCAGCGCAGCGCTCATGGCGGCCAGACTCGGTTGCCGGTTCTTGACCCTTTCACGGATACGACGACGCAGATGCGCCATTTCGTCGACCCGTGGCGGTGAGTCGGGCGTCAGCCATTCTGTCAGGGTCTGGTGGTCGGCATCGTCCAGTGCCGGCAGGGCATCGGCGATCTCACGGATGCGTGTGCATTCGGCCTCGGCCAGGCCTCCATCGGCCCAGGCGATATAGAGCACCGGCATCAGCGGCGCCAGCGCGCTGCTGGAAACAAGCGATTCGAGACGGCGTGTCATATCGGCCTCTTGTGTCATGAGTCGGACAGATCTTCTTTCTACCAGAGCGTAGCGCTGGCCGATGCATCGCGGATCGATTCGAACGCCATCCAGGCGCCTTTGGCCAGCAGCACGCACGACAGGATCAGCAGCATGATCTCGATCATCCGGCGATAGGTCGTCTCGGAGAGCACGCCGGCAATCCAGCGTCCGACCCCGGTGCCCAGAATGCCCGTGGCCGCGAGCGTCAGCGTGAGGTGCCAGCTCAGGTTGTCCAGCTTGCCGAGATGCCAGTAGGCGGGCAGCTTGGCCAGGTTGCCGATGGCAAAAGCAATGGCGATGGTGCCGGCGAATTCGAGCTTGGGCAGCCGCTGCGGCAGAAGATAAGCCTGTACAGGCGGACCACCCGAGTGGGTGATGAAACTGGTTATACCGGTGATCGTGCCCCAGAACACGCCGGGCCCGGCCCGGGCCGGCACCGCCTCGACCGTGCCGGGACCGAGCCAAGTGCGCATGCAGTACCACAGGCCGATCAGGCCGGTGGCGATCAGCAGCAGACTCTCCGGCGTATAGGGCGTAACCACCGTTGCCACGGCGATGCCGACCAGCATCGCCGGCACGAGGATCTTCAGGTTCGACGCAGAGAAGTCGCGCCGGTAGAGCCATACTGCAACCCAGTCGGTGACGATATAGACCGGCAACAGCAGCGCGGCCGCCTGGATCGGATCCATGAAAAGCGCCAGCAGCGGCACCGCGATCGCCGCGGCCGAGGCCAGCCCGCCCTTCGACATGCCGACCACCAGCGCAGCAGCCAGTAGCATCGTCGTCTCTATCATCCGGCGGCCCGGGTCGGACGCCCGCCGCCTGGGACGAATAACCAGAGCCGGCTCAAAGCACAGGCCGCTCGGTATGCTCGAGGATCGCCGGAACGACGAGTTCCTCTTCGTCGGCCAGATGGCGCTCGAGCAGGCGCAGCAGGCGATCCGAGGCGTCGGCATAGGCATCGGCGGCGCGCTGCGCCATGTCCGCCCCGCGGTTGAGCTCGACGACCAGCGCACGCGCCCGATCCACTGTCATGACGACCGACGCATGAATGATCTCGTGATCGTTTTCCAGCAGATCGAAGCCTCGAATCATGCGTGTATCCAGCTGCCGGAACCGTGGGAAGTAGTGCTTGTCCTCGATTCGGTGGTGACCTTCCAGATGCGCCAGATAATCGTTCAGACGCGGGCCGAATTGCCGTGTGAACCCGGCAGTATCCAACCCGCCTTCGCGAAAGTCCGTGGTCAATTTGGCCAGGGCTCGCCCCTGGGCCCGCAGTCCGGCGTGGATATCGAGCCAGAACGCAGCGAGTTCGCCGAAGTCGCGGTGGGATCGCCAGCTCGAGGGCGGGTGGGTTGCACGCAAGAACGCCACTGTGGATGGCAGGCCCTGCCGGTCCGGCAGACGCAGCCCGGGCGGGATATCCGCCGCGGTCATGCGCCGATCCCCTTGGGTTGGGCAAGCACCGGCGCGTCGCCCGGATTGCACAGCACGCCCACGTTCAAAACGGCGGCCGGCGTCGTTCGCGCTGGCAGCGCCCGGCCTCCACCCACCAGCCGAGATCCTCGGCAAACCGGGCAAAGGAGCGCTCGAGCGCTTGTCCGGCCTCGCCGACAGGCCGGCCGTCGGCATCCAGCGTCTGGCCAATGGCTCCGACGCTGACCGTGCTCGACACCACCACCATGCCCATCTCGGACAACGTGCCATGCCAGGCCAGGCTCGCTCTTGCGCCGGCCAGACGCCCGGCCGAGTAGCTGATGATGCCGGCCGGGCGCCAGAACCATTCTTCCAGGAAATGATCGGCCAGGTTCTTGAGCCCTGGTTGCATGCCCCAGTTGTATTCTCCCGCGACGAACACAAACCCGTCGGCAGAGCGAATCTTCGCGGCGAGCTGTTCCATGGCGACCGGGGCCTGCCCGTTCTCATATTCCTTGTACATCCGATCGAGCATGGGCAGATCGACCTCGCGAGCATCGATCAGTTCGGCGTCGAACCCGACCGAAGACAGACACGCCACGGCATAGTCAGCCAGGCGGATACCGGCCCGGTCGTGCCGGTAGGAACCGTAGAACACCAGGATACGATCAGCCATGTATCACTCCGACGGCCTTCGATACGGCCTTGTAGCCAACTTGCCAGAGCGCTGTTTGTCGCACAGTTTTCGCTCGACGTCGACGCGGCCGAGACCCATCCGCGAATCCCACGGACTCGATACGAGCGCAGCGGCCGCGCGTCTGCCCAGCCTGTATGATCGAGGCGCGCGCAGGCGTCGGCCGCGGCGCCGCCATCCGTCCATCACAGGAGCCTGCATGATCATCCGATCCCGAGCGACCACTGCCGGTCGCCGGCCCGTGTTTCGAACGATGCTCGGCGCCCTTTGCCTGGTCGCCGCGATACCGGGCCATGCGCAGGCGCCGCTCGGCCCGGAAGATACCAATAGCGACGGCCAGATCAGCCGCGCGGAGGCCCGTAGCGCGCAGGCGCGCAACTTCGAGCGAATGGACAACGACGGTGATGGCCGGATCGACTTTGCGACCTTTGCCGATCGCGCGCCCGGCGTGCCGCATGCGGACGCCGACAGCAACCAAACCCAGCTCGAGGCGATGCTTCGCCCCTGGTTCGAGGATATGGACGCGGACGATGACGGCCAGCTGTCGGCGAGCGAATATCGTGACGCGGCCGATCCGCTGTTCGACGCGCTCGATACGAACGGGGACGGCCAGGTCACGCGCGACGAAATGCGCGCAGCGATGCCGCGTCCGCCTAAGCCGGAGTGATCACGACCGGCCGGCGCGGCGTCGCCATTCGGCCGTCTCATGTGCGCGCTCAGCGGAAAAGAAAGGCCGCCATGAAGCGTCGTTCGCTGCGATCCGGCTCACCCAGCCAGGTCACCGTCGATTCGGCAGGCCCGAGGCCCTTGTCGCCGCGGTTGACGGTGAACGCGCCCACGGCCTTGGTCTGACCGGGCCGCATCAGCGTCACGATCGTCTGGGCGTCGCACGCATGCGGCTTGCACGACGACAGCACCAGATAGTCGCTGCCGTCCAGGGTGATATCGCCCACGGGCACTTCGGTGCCGCCGGCGGCGATCCACGGATGGTCAGAGACGATCGGCTCAATGAGCGTCTTGTACTGATCGGCGAGTGCCGGACGGTCGGCCAGAAGCGCGCTCGGGTAGACGGTATCGTCGGCCACCGCCGTGCCCACACCCTGGGCCAGCACACCGAAAAGCAGACAGGAAAAAAGCAGTACACGCATGAACGATCCAGCGGTTGGTGAGCCGGCAGATCCGGCGAACGAGACACGATCGGCTGCAAGACGTTAACGCCGGCCATCTCTGCAGGCAAACCGGCCGCGCGGCGATCGGGTTCGGGCCGGTGCGCAGGCCGGCATACGCCGTCGGGCCAACTCCGAGCCCGCGCCAAGCATGGCGATACAGCCGTACGACGCGCCGGCCGATACCCTGCCCGGCTATGCGCGCTGCATGCTTCTCGACGGGCTAACGCGCGCCAGGGCCCTGCATTCCCGCATCGTCTTTATCCGAGCATGCACGGCCCAGGTGCTCGGGATGGCGTGTACAACGGCCCGGCGACGGGTTTGTCGTATGTCCAGCCACAGGGCTTCACGACGGGGCGCAAACTCAAGCGAGGCGCTGGCCACCGACTGGATCGAACTCGACCCCCGTCGGCAGCCGAGCGTCTGCCAACCCACCCGTACGTGGACCGTCCGAACGGCGCGAAATCCTTTCCCATCCACCCTAGGCTTCGACCATTTTCTAGAACGACTCCGACAGCGTTCACACGCGCCCGTATTCGGGCTGGCGGTGCGCCGCCACGTTACGTGTTCGCCTAGCACCCCGATATATAGCGGCTCAATCAATAGGCCGATGTGGGAATCGCGATCTGCATGCTCGACGTTCAGCGACGCGACAGGTCGCGCGATATAATCAGGGTCCGGTGTATTTACCATCAAGAGAACATCATGCGTGATCCGATTCGTGTTGCCGTGTTTGCCGCCGTGCTGGTCGGATGTGCCGCACTCCAGGGTTGTATTGCAGCTGCTGCCGGCGCCGGCGCGGCCGGCGGCTATGAGGCCCAGCGGCGCGGTTATGAGGTGCAGTCGCCGGTCAAGAAAGACGCTGCGGGTGGTTACAAGGGCCAGTCGCCGGTCATTTACGATGAGAGTAAGGACGAGAGCCGCCACGAAACGCTGCGCGACGACGAAAACGATAACGACATGTAGTACCGCCCCGCTCGTGGGATTGCAGCCGGTCGGCCGCACGGCCGATCGGCGGTGTACATGCGATCATGTCGCATGAACGCATTTTCCAGCTTCGCGCTGTCTGCCCCGCTCCTCGATGCGCTTGCTGCGCGCGGCTACCAGACACCCACTCCTATCCAGGCCGCGGCATTGCCGTGCGTACTTGCGCGCCGGGACGTGATCGCACAAGCCGCTACCGGCAGCGGAAAGACGGTCGTGTTCGGGCTGGGTGTATTGCAGTCACTTGCGCCGGAACGGACCGGGCTGCAGGCACTCATCGTCTGTCCGACACGAGAACTGGCCGATCAGGTGGCCGGCGCTGTCCGCCAGCTGGCGATGCATCTGTCGAACGTCAAGGTGCTGACTCTGTGCGGCGGCACGCCCATTCGCCATCAGCGCAGCTCGCTCGAGCACCCACCGCATATCGTGGTGGCAACGCCCGGCCGGCTCCTGGCTCATCTTCGCAATGGCCATCTGGCAGTCGATACCCTGCGCACCCTCGTGCTCGACGAGGCCGATCGCATGCTGGAGATGGGTTTTGACAAGGATATCGACGCGATCGTTGCGTATCTGCCGACGCAGCGACAGACATTGATGTTCTCGGCCACCTGGCCAGAGCCGATTCGTCGGGCCTCGGCACGCCTTCAGCACGACCCTGTCGATGCAATCGCCGATGCTCCCACCGACCGACCCGACATCCGCGAACAGCGCTGCGACGTCGGGGCGCACGACAAGCTCACCGCGCTGGTCGGACTGCTTGGCGCGGCCCGCGACGACGGGCGCGCACTGGTGTTCTGCAACACCCGCGCGGCCACCGATCGCGTGACCGCCGACCTGTCCCGTCGCGGTTTTTCTGCGCTGGCATTGCATGGCGACCGCGACCAGCGTGAGCGCGACGAGGTTCTGATCCGCTTCGGCCATGGCAGCTGTCGCGTGCTGGTCGCGACCGATGTCGCGGCCCGGGGCCTGGACATCACCGACCTGCCTTTGGTGATCAGCTTCGACGTGGCCCGCGACGCCGAGACGCATACGCATCGTATCGGTCGTACCGGACGGGCCGGTTCCTCGGGCCGGGCGATCATTCTGTGCGGCACGGACGAGCGCGAGCGCGCCGATCGCATCGCCCAATCACTCAATCGTCAGCCCGAGCGCATCGGCGTCGAGCGGATGCCATCGACTCGACCCGCGCCGGCGCCCTGGGTGACACTTCGAATCGAAGGTGGGCGCCGTGACAAGCTGCGGCCCGGCGATCTGCTCGGCGCGCTGACCGGTGACGCCGGCCTGCCCGGCTCGGCCGTTGGCCGAATCGATATTCAGGCCAACCGCAGCTACGTGGCGATCGATCAAGAGCACGCACGCACGGCCCTGGCCCGCCTGCACAAGCACGGTATCAAACGTCGCCGACTGCGGATCAGTATCGTAGGCGAGCGCTGAGGCCGGCCGCCACGCTGTCGCGAACGCATCGGGGCCGCGGCGAGTGCGGCGCTCTCGCGGCAACGGTTTTGCCCGGTTCACCGGATCAAGGAATGCATCCGGCGCTAGCCGGCGGAAACAGGCCTCGCCGCACGGCGGGCCGGCATGGGCTCGGCGAGCGCGCCCCCACCCATACCGGTCTCCAGTACGGCACCGACATCCACTCGTCGGACGATGGCCAGTTTGTCCAGTACGTGCTCGGTATGGTGACGGGCGGTATGAACGCTGATACCCAACAGTGCAGCGATCTCCCGATTGCTGCGCCGGCGGATGAGTAGGCGGGCCACTTCGGCTTCGCGCCCTGTCAGGCCGAAGCGCTCGCGCCACCAGATATCATCGGGCAAGGGTCCGCGCCGACGGTCGACGCACACGAGCACGGCAGATCGGTCCTGCTGTGTTGGGCGCGTTCTCGAGCGACCGATTGACGCCACGCGGATCCGGTAGAGGGCGACGCCGCGGCGCCTGTCTCCAGCGCCAGCGTCGATCGAACCGGTCAGACATTGTTCGGCTTGCCTAGCCGGGAACCCTTCGGTCAGAGCGCGGGCAGCCGCACTACACACGGCTTGCAGTACCCTCTGCGGCGACGGCTCGTCGGCGAGCAGCCGGTCCATCCCCGCACTGCGGTAGCGCTCGCGCGCTTGGCTGTCGTAGAGCAGCAGCGGCACGCCGAGCCGATCGAGTGCGGCCAGCCAGCTGCTGGCCGATCGCGGGTGGGCCACCTTGTCCTGGACGATCGGCCTGTTCATCGCGTGCCTCCGCGGCCCGGATCAGGCCGCGTCGCTCCGATTACGCCACCAGACCCGATATTAGGCTGATACAGCCCGTTCCACAACGTGCGTCGTTCGCGGCCATGGGCCGTGTCTGCCCATGCGTCATGCTCTCGGGCGTCCTAGTCTTGGCACATGAGTTTCCACCGGGGGCCGCCCGTATGGATCACCGTTCGAACCTCGGTAACCAGCTGCCGCGTGGCGCCAAGCGGCTGGCTACCAGAGCTGGCGTCGTCGCCGGTCGCCGGCCTCGGTTTCGAGGCGATCGATCGGTGCGACCGTGCACAGCCAGCCCCGGCTCGTTCATCGGCTGAACTGCACCCGAGGTTGAATCCATGGTCACGCTGCCCAAGCGCCTGTTCGCGGAATTCTTCGGCACGTTCTGGCTGGTGTTCGGTGGCTGCGGCAGCGCCGTCATCGCCGCGGCGTTTCCCGGGGTCGGCATCGGGCTGCTGGGCGTCAGCCTGGCCTTTGGTCTGACCGTATTGACCATGGCCTATTCGATCGGCCATATCTCGGGCTGCCATCTGAACCCGGCGGTGACGATCGGGTTGTGGTCGGGCGGGCGCTTTCCGATCCATGATATCGGGCTGTATGCCCTGGCCCAGGTGCTCGGCGCACTGTTCGCCAGCCTGCTGCTGCTCAAGATCGCCGGCGGTCGACCGGATTTCCTGCTGGCCAACGACGGGCTGGCCGCCAATGGCTATGGGCCCGGTTCGCCCGGCGGCTACGATATGCTCTCCGGACTGATCACGGAGGTGGTTCTGACGTTCGGCTTCGTGATGGTCATCCTGGGCGCGACCGATACCCGCTCGCCGTCGGGATTCGCACCGCTGGCCATCGGCCTGGCTCTGACCCTGATTCATCTGATCAGCATTCCGATCACCAATACCTCGGTCAATCCGGCGCGTAGTACCGGCCCGGCCCTGCTGATGGGCGGACTGGCCTTGCAACAACTGTGGCTGTTCTGGATCGCGCCGATTGTCGGCGCGCTGCTGGCGGGCGTGGCGTACCGCGCCGTGGCCGGCGATCCACCGGCGCCACCGGTCACCGGCCTGCCAATCTGAGCGTTACGGGGCGAACGGGTACTGGACGCCGGTCGCCGCACGGCGGATAGTCGGGGGGCGCACCTGCCCGATTTGCCGGCGGGTCTGTGGCCGCTTGTTGGCGTTGTTCATCCCGGCGAAGGAAGTTGTCCATGTGGCTGCGCACCCGCTGCGAGCTGACCTTCGATTTTGCCGTCGCCACGCCGCTGATTCTCATGCTGCGTCCGCATGGCGGCGCCGAGCAATGGGTCGGCCGTGAGGAATACCGGCTCGAGCCGTATGTGCACGCCTGCGAGTTCACCGACAGCTATGGCAACCTCTGTCAGCGGCTGACCGCACCGGCGGACGATTTCACGATCGTCACCAGTGCCGATGTCCAGGTCGTCGAGCGCGTCGATACGGCGCCCGGCGCGCCCTTCGTGGACATCGAGTCGTTGCCCGACGACGTACTCATCTATCTGTTGCCCAGCCGCTACTGCGAGTCCGACCGGTTCGGGCAGATGGCAGCCGAAATCGCCGCGGGACATACACTCGGCTACGACCAGGTGGCTGCAATCGCTGCCTGGCTGCGCCATCGTATCCGCTACGTGCCGGGTAGCAGCGATGTGCCGATCTCGGCCGTGGACGTCAATCTCCGCCAGGCCGGTGTCTGTCGCGACCTATCGCACCTGGGCATTGCGCTATGCCGCGGGCTGAGTATTCCGGCGCGGCTGGTGGTCGGCTATCTGCACGCGCTGGCGCCCATGGATATGCATGCCTGGTTCGAGGCTTATGTCGGCGGGCGCTGGTACACCTTCGATGCGACCCAGCCCGGATCCGCGGGGGGGTATGTTGCAATCGGATACGGGCGGGATGCCGCGGATGTGGCGATCTTCAACCAGTTCGGCCCGCCCGCCAACCGGACGTCACAGCAGGTCACGGTCGAACGACTCGACTAGCGAACGGCGCGCGCAGCCGACGCCCGGTCCCGTTCAGAGCGGCGTCGGGCCGCTGGGCAGGGTCGCGGTCTCGACATGGGCGGCGAAGAAATCGATGAACGCGCGTACCTTGGGCGGTACGAAATGCTGGTAGTGATAGACCGCGCTGATATCGGCCTGGGGCAGCGCGAACCGCGACAGAATTTCCACGAGTTCGCCGCTGCGCAGATAAGGCTCGACCTCCCAGGCGGCCCGCTGCACGATCCCGTGCCCGTCCAGGGCCCAGGCCACGACGCTTTCGCCGTCGTTGGCACTGAGGTTGCCGGCAACCTTGACCGCCAGCCGCTCGTCGTCGCGCTGGAATGTCCATATGCCGTGCGCCTCTTCGTTCTGGCGCAAGATCAGACAATTGTGACGGGTCAGATCCTCCGGGCGCCGCGGCGTACCGGCGTGCTCGATATAGGCCGGGGCGGCACACAACAGACGCCGATGATTGGCGATCTTGCGGGCATGCAGCGTCGAATCGGGCAATTCGCCGAAGCGAATACCGATATCAAACGATAGCGCCACAAGATCGACCGGGTGATCCGACAGATGCATCTCGACGGTGATCGCCGGGTAGCGCCGTACGAACGCCGAGACCACGGCCGCAAGATATTTGCGCCCGAAACCCAGCGACGCGTTGATGCGCAGCGCACCGCGGATTTCGCCGCGATGCGGGTCGAGCCGTTCGGCCAGATGCTCCAGGCGAGCGGCGATCAACTGGGCCTCCTGGAGATAGAGTTCGCCTTCCGCGGTCAGGCTCATTGCGCGGGTATGCCGGTTGAGCAACTGCACACCGAGACGTTTCTCCATCGCTGCCAGCCGCTTGCTGGTCGCTGCCGGGCTGACGTCGAGCTTGCGCGCCGCAGCCGACAGGCTGCCTTCACGACAAAGAAGAATGTAGAACTTCAGATCCTTGAGCGTATCCATTTTCAACCTCCGAGTTGAAACTTAAATGAATCGCCGCTCGTTGTCGCCATGGGGCCGCGGGCCTAGCCTCGTCGGCCTGTTCCCTATCGGCAGCCAGCATGAGAACGCACAAGATCGCCGTGATGCCTGGAGACGGTATCGGCCTGGAGGTCATCGAGGCCGGCAAGACGGTCCTCGCCCGACTGGCCGACAGCTCCGGCGCGCTCCGTTTCGACTTCACGGATTTCGACTGGAGTTCGAAGCGCTATCTCGAACAGGGCCGCTATATTCCCGAGGGCGGCCTGGACGAACTCAGAACCTTCGATGCGATCTATTTCGGTGCCGTGGGCAGTCAGGACGTCCCGGATCATGTCTCGCTCTGGGATCTTCGCCTGGCGATCTGCCAGGGGTTCGATCAGTACGCCAACCTGCGCCCGGCGCGCGTGCTGCCCGGCGTATCCAGCCGTTTGTCCGGCGCCGAGAAGATCGACTGGGCCATCGTGCGCGAAAACAGTGAAGGCGAGTACTCCGGCAACGGTGGCCGGGTTCATCGTGGACTGCCCAACGAAATCGGCACCGAGGTCTCGGTATTTTCGCGCGAGGGTGTCGAACGGATCCATCGCTTTGCCTTTGAACTGGCCGCGTCCCGGCCACGCAAGAAGCTGCTGCTGGTGACCAAGTCGAACGCCCAGCGACACGGCATGGTTCTCTGGGACGAAGTCTTCTTCGAAGTCGCCACCGAGTTTCCGGACGTCCAGATCCAGCGCGAACTGGTGGATGCGGTCACCACACGCATGGTGCTCAAGCCCGAGACCATCGACACCGTGGTCGCGACCAACCTGCATGCCGACATCATCTCCGATCTGGCCGCCGCCCTGTCGGGCAGCCTCGGCATCGCACCCACCGCCAATCTGAATCCGTCCGGCGATTTCCCCTCGATGTTCGAGCCTATCCATGGCTCGGCGTTCGATATCGCCGGCCAGGGCATCGCCAACCCGGTCGGCGCCTTCTGGACCGCCGTGATGATGCTTGAGCATCTGGGAGAAACCACCGCCGCGCGCCGCTTGATGGATGCGATCGAGACGGTCACCGGCGCAGGGCTGCTGGCGCGCGATCTGGGCGGCGACGCGAGTACGGCCCAGATCACCGAAGCGGTCTGCGCCGAGATCGATAGAACGGCCGACGACTGAGCCTGAGGCAACCTGCGCGCGGCCGAACCCGCGCTACCACGCCTGAGCCGCCGCACGATCGGCCAGGCGGCGCGTGAGTACACCGATAAGCGCCGGAACACGGTGCGCGACCGGCGAATAAAGAGGAGATAGCCATGTCCGGCGCCCTGATTACGCTGGCGATCCTGTTGATCGCCGTGGTGCTGTTCGTCACCGAGCTGCTGCCGCTGGCAGTCACTGCGCTGGGCGTGCTCATCAGTCTGGTGGTGACCCGCATACTCACCCCGGAACAGGCGTTTCAGGGGTTCGTCAACCATAACGTCATCCTGTTCTGTGCGATGTTCGTGATCGGCGGCGCGCTGTTCGAAACGGGCATGGCCAATCGTATCGGTGGTCTGGTCACCCATTTCGCCAAGACCGAACGCCAACTGCTGGCCGGGGTGATGATCGTGGTCGCACTCATGTCGGGCTTTCTGTCCAACACCGGGACAGCGGCGGTCATGATCCCGGCCGTTCTGGGAATTGCCAGCCGTTCCGGGATGCGGCGTTCGCGCCTGCTCATGCCGCTGGCCTTCGCCTCGGCCATGGGCGGCAACCTGTCGTTGATCGGCGCTCCGGGCAATCTCATCGTCGACAGCACACTCACGAAGATGACCGATGGCGCCGCCCATTTCGGCTTTTTCTCCTATGCGCTGATCGGCCTGCCCATGATGGTGGTCGCGCTGGCATATTTCCTGTCCTTCGGCTACAAGCTGCTGCCGGACCATGAAGTCGCCGACGACGGCGCGTTTTCCGACGATATTCAGCCGGCCGCACCCTGGAAACAGTATCTGGCGCTGGGCGTACTGGCCGCCACGGTGCTGGCGATGGTGTTCAAGTCCTATGTGGGCCTGGGCATGCACGTCATCGGCGTGGTCGGCGCGCTGCTGCTGATCGTGGTCGGCGTGATGTCCGAATCCAAGGCGCTGCGTGCGATCGATGCTCGGGTGATCTTTCTGTTCGCCGGCATGCTGCCCATGGCCACCGCCATGCAGCAGACCGGGCTCGGGCGTCTGCTGGCCGAAAGCGTGGTCGACTGGCTCGGCGAAGCGCCGTCTCCCCGTGTGCTGCTGAGCGTACTGTTCGTGATCTCGGCGGGCTTGTCGCAGTTCATGTCCAACACGGCTACCACCGCCCTGCTCGCGCCAATCGGCGGCGCGATCGCGGTCGGCCTGGGCGCGGACCCGAGCGCCGTGCTCATGGCCGTATGTATCGGCGGTTCGTGCGCGTTCGCTACACCCCTGGGCATGCCGGCGAACACCATGGTGCTCGGCCTGGGCGGCTATCGTTTCAACGACTATGTCAAAGCCGGCTGGCCGTTGATCCTCATGGGTTATCTGGTATGCGTGATCCTGCTGCCAATGATCTGGCCGTTCTTCCCGGCGGCCCCCTGATCCGCCGATACGCGGGCCGGGCCTGCATGACGACAGCGGCGCCGAGCGGCGAATTACGGAATCGGCAATACGCCGGTGGTGGCTGGCGGGTTATCGATGGACGGTGCCGAGTGGCTCGAACCTCGTCGAGAATCAGCGCGAGACCGCCTTTGCGTGATGCAAGCGCCCCGGCCGGCTCTCTTCTGAATCGGCTGGCACGCAATCGGCCGACTCTCGCGAGGTGGGTCAGCGGCGGTATCCCGATGTAGGGCCGCCGCTACCGCGAGCCGCATCCTTCGGCCCATAAGCGGTCCCAGTGGGTCACGCGCGGACGGGCCTGCACGCCGGCCGGGCCGATCGTCGCGCTCCTCGGTGGCCAAAAAGATCGCGAAGACATTCGCGAGCAAGGCTGTCTGAGACATCGCTAGCGAATGGCGGGGTGACCGAGGAACCGGCGATCGCCTGCTGTCAGCTCGTCCATGTCGGTTCGCCTGAGTACGATCCCGGCACGCCCTCTTGTTCGAGGCCGGACCAAGTCGCTGAGCCTGTCCGGCGAGTTGCCTGTACCGCTTGACCGCGGTAGAACGGCTGAACTTGCCATTCGGGCTTTCCGGAGCGAACCATGAGCCGAGCGATCGATATCATCACGGATACGGGGCGTATCGATGCCCATATCTTCACACCCGCGGGCGGCGATACGCCGCGGCCGGCCGTCGTGCTGCTCACCGATATCGGCGGGCTGCGCCCTTGCTACCATGACAAGGCGCAGGCAGTGGCTGATGCCGGCTATGCGGTACTTATGCCCAACGTCTATCATCGCGATGTCACCGGCCCGGCGGTGCCCGACGGCCAGTCGTTCCGAGACGCCGACGTTCGTCCGAGGCTATTCGAATATGCCGGTCGTCTGACGCCCCAAGCCCAGGCCGAGGATTTCGAGGCACTGCTGGCGTGTATCGACGCCGAAACTGAATTCGCCGACGGCGGCGTCGGCGTGGTGGGCTACTGTATGACCGGTGCCTTCGCGCTGCGTATGGCCGCCTGGCATCCGGAACGCGTCGTTGCCGCGGCCGGATTTCATTCGGCGCGGCTGGCCGAACAGGACGCCGCCGACAGCCCGGTCCATATCGTCGACCGGATTCGCGGGCGCGTGTATTTCGGCCATGCAGACGGCGACGCACTGTTGCCACCAGACCAGATCGCGCGTATGGATGCGGCGCTCGCGGCCGCCGGCGTCCACTTCACGACCGAGTTGTACAAAGGCGCCGCCCACGGCTATACCGCCTCCGACGCGCCGGTCTACAACGCCGAGGCCGACACGCTTCACTACAAGCGGCTGTTCACCCTGTTTGAAGAAACGCTCGGCTGAGCGGTGCGAACGGCAGCCGTACCCGCACGCAGACATTCATCAATCGGCCTCGGGCCCACGCGTCGGCTCGCCATAGGTCTTGAACTTGTCCACCACGCGCGCGACCTCGGCTTCGTCCAGAAGCACCGGGCCGCCTGTCTGCAGCGTCAGCACGTACAGGCGCGCCAGTTCCTCGACTTCGACAGCAAGCGCAAACGCGGCCTCCAGGGTAACGCCGCAAGCGATCATGCCGTGATTGGCCAGCAGACAGGCATGGCGTTGTCTCAAGGCGTCCAGCACGGCTGACGAGAGCTCGCGCGTACCGAAGGTGGCATAGGCCGCACAGCGGATGGTCGGCCCACCGGCCTTGGCGATCATGTAGTGAAGTGGCGGGATCTCGACACGCCGGATCGCCAACGCCGTGGCATAGGGCGAATGCGTATGCACAACCGCGTTCACGTCGTCGCGGGCAGCGAGTATGTCGCGGTGGAAACGCCATTCGCTGGTCGGCGCCCGTCGCCCTTCAAAGCGACCATTGGCCTGCAGAAATACAATATCGGCAGGCTCCAGGGCCTCGAACGCCATACCGGTCGGCGTGACGAGCAGCCCGTCACGGTGACGCACGCCGATATTGCCGGTGGTGCCGTGATTGAGTCCGCGCGCGGTCAGCGCCTGTCCGTAATCGATGATCGCGCTGCGTAGCGCCTGTTCCGACATGGTGGCTCTCTTTCGGATCGCTCGCGCCAAGTCTGGGCCGGACTGCCGACATTGGCCAGCATGATCGGCTGCGGGCAGCCCAACCGCTCGCCGGCGGACGAGCCCGCGTTCGGTCGCGCCGGCCTCAGGCGGCCGAACGCGTATCGACCGACGATGGATCGCCGGCGGCCGGCGGATGCTGCTCGGTCGGACGGTCCGTGCCGGTGGGCTCGAGTATCGGTTTGAATCGCCGCAGACGCAGCGAGTGAATCAGCACGAAGAGACTCGACACGCTCATCGCGCCTGCAGCGAAGGCCGGGTTGAGCAACCAACCGGTCCAGGGATAGAACACGCCCGCGGCCAGCGGAATGAGCAGAATGTTGTAGCCGTATGCCCAGAGAAAATTCATGCGAATCGTGGCCATGGTCCGGCGCGACAACGCGATCGCGTTCACCACGCCTGCCAGATCGGCGCGCATGAGCACCACATCGCCCGATTCGATGGCGATATCCGTACCGCTGCCCACGGCGACACCGACATCGGCCTGGGCCAGCGCGGGGGCATCGTTGATGCCGTCGCCCACGAAGGCGACCTTCTGATCGTCGCGCTGGAGACGCTTGATCTCCTGCGATTTACCGTCGGGCAGGACCCCTGCGATCACATCGTCGATGCCCAATTCGTCGGCGATGGCGTGGGCCGTCGCCGCGTTGTCGCCAGTCAGCATGGTCACGTCCAGCCCGAGATCGTGTAGTACCGCGACGGTCCCGGCCGCCTCGGCCCGAGCGGGGTCGGCGACCGCGATCAGGGCAGCGAGTTCGCCGTCGACAGCGACATAAAGCGGCGTGCGGGCGGCCCGCGCCAGTGTGTCGGAACGCCTCTCGAGCGAATCGATCTCGATGCCGAGCCGGCGCATGTAACGGCCGGCACCTATCTGAACCCGATGGCCATCGACGCGGGCTTCCACGCCTTCGCCGGTATGGGCCGCGAATCCGTCAATGGCCGGCAGCTCCAGACCCTGTGCACGCGCTGCGTCGACGATGGCCTGTGCGACCGGGTGCTCGCTGGCATTTTCCACCGCGGCCATCAGCCGGAGTACCGTGGCGCGCTCGAATCCGCCGACCGGTTCGATATCGGTCAGCGCCGGTGCGCCGTCGGTGAGTGTGCCGGTCTTGTCGAACACGACCGTATCCACGCCAGCGAGCTGCTCGATAGCGCTGCCGCGGCGGAACAATACCCCCATGGCAGCGCCGCGACCGGTGCCGACCATGATCGCCGTCGGCGTCGCCAGGCCCATGGCACAGGGACAGGCGATCAGCAGCACGGATACCGCCGCCACGAAGGCCAGCGCCAGCGCCGGGCTCGGACCGAACGCCATCCAGCCGATAAAGGTCAGCACCGAGATCGTCATCACAATGGGCACGAAGACGCCCGCGATACGGTCGGCGATCGCCTGGATGGCGGGTTTTTCCGCCTGAGCCTCTTCGACCATACGGATGATCTGCGCCAGCACGGTGTCACCACCGACTCGCGTTGCCCTGATCTCGAGGTGGCCGTTGCCGTTGACCGTGGCACCCACCACATTATCGTCCTCGCACTTGGCCACCGGCGCCGGCTCGCCCGAGATCATCGACTCGTCGACATAGCTATCGCCCGCGACCACGACGCCGTCCACCGGCACACGTTCGCCCGGGCGTACCGATACGATATCGTCCGCGGCGACCTCGTCCACATCGATCTCGACCCAAGCGCCGTCACGCTTAACGCGGGCCTTCTTGGACTGCAGACGCATCAGACCCTTGACCGCCTGGGATGTACGTCCCTTGGCCAGCGACTCGAGATACCGGCCCAGCAGAATGAGGGTCACGATCATGCCGGCGGCATCGAAATAGGTATGCGCCGTATTGCCGGGAAAGACCTGCGGCACGGCCAGTGCAGCCAGCGAGTAGCAGAATGCAGCATTGGAACCGATCATCACCAGGCTGTTCATCGCGGGCGCGGCATGGCGCAGTTCGCCCCAGCCCAAGGTGTAGAAACGCCGGCCGGCCCAGAACTGGACGGGCAGCACGAGCAGCAGTTCGACGACTTTCCATCCTCGAGCGGGCATCAGCGCGTGCATCAGGCTCGCCACGCCGGGGATCATCGGGGCCATGGCGACAAGAAACAGTGGCACGGTGAATGCCGCGGCAAACATCAGCGCACGCCTGAGCCGGTCCGTCTCGCTTGGTCCGCGGGCGTCCTGCCCGGCACCGCCGGTCGCTTCGAGCGCGATCGGCGTATAACCGGCGGCCGCCACGCAATCGAACAGATCGGCCTGATCCAGCGCGCCCGGCAGATAATCGACCCGGGCCCGCTCGGTGGTCAGGTTGACGGTCGCGCGAATCACGCCCTCGAGCCGTGCCAGCTTCTTTTCGACGCGCGCCACGCAGGCGCCGCAGGTCATGCCGTCGACACGGAACTCGGCGATGTCGGCCTCCGGTTCGTAGCCTGCGCTTTCGACTGCGGCGAACAGCTCCGAGACACCGCCCCGGTCGGCCGCGAGCGACACCGTCGCGCGCTCGGTCGTCAGGTTGACCGACGCGTCCGTGACGCCGTCGACGCCGGCGAGTTTTTTCTCCACACGCGCCACACAGGCGCCGCAGGTCATGCCCGCGATCCGAAAGCGCACCACGCGTGGCTCGGCAGTATCGGTCTGTTGGGCCATTAAGGCCTCCCCGCCTTTCAGCGGTATTTGAGAACGTCCATGAGCTCGGCCACGATCGCGTCTTCGTCGCCGCGTTCGTGGGCCGTGGTCACATGGTGCTTGAGATGTCCGCGCAGTATCAGATCGCCCGTCTTGGCCAACGCGCCGTTGACCGCCTTGATCTGTTTGAGCGCGTCCACGCAGTACACATCGTCGCGATCGAGCATCCGCAGAATGCCGTCGACATGGCCGCGAATCGAGCGCAGTCGGGCGCGTGCGTCGTCACGGATCGCGCCGTCGATCGCCAGATGTTCGCAGGGCCGCGGTTCGTCTGCTGCCATTACGCGGCGCTCGCCTGATAACCCTCGTCTTCGACGGCGGCGATCAGCTCAGCGGTTTCGGCACTGCCTTCGACCTGGGCCAGCCCCGCATCGAGATCGACCCGTACGACCCGCTCTACGCCGGCCACACTGGCGAGCGCCTGGTCCACCGCTTTCACGCAATGCTGACAGCTCATGCCCTGAATATGGATCGTAGTCATCGTCGGCTCCCGGTTTGCACCACCCCCTGGGGGGTGGGGTAGGCTGTTTATACATCGTAGAACCGGCCTCCGGTCCGGTCAAACCGAGGGATCGACAAGAAGGCCTGGCGGTCGGGCTCTCGCGCATTTTTCCTTACGGAGTATCGATTATGTCTATCGCGCTCATCGCCTGGGTCTCGATCGGGCTCGGCGTGGCCACCGCAGCCGCGATCGCGCTCGACGTTCGTGCCCACCCGCAGCCCATGGGCATCATGAATATCACCTGGCCGATCACCGGCCTGTATTTTCCGGTCGTCGGCTGGTGGCTGTATGTCGCCATGGGACGCCCGGACGCCATGGCCAGCCACGGCAGTCACGATTCGGGCACGAACGAGGGCGGCGGCAACCATGGTCATCACCATGCATCGAAGCCCAAATGGCAGAGCGTGTTCGTCGGTGTGACCCACTGCGGTGGCGGCTGTACGCTCGGGGACTCCGTCGCGGCACCGATCGTAGCCGCCATCGGCTTGACGGTCTTCGGATCGGAGCTGATCGGACATTTCGTGGGCGCGTTCATCGGCGCCTATCTGTTCGGATTGCTGTTCCAGATCGTGCCGACGATGCAGATGGGCGAGTCCAGCCTGGGTCGGGCATTCGTCAACGCCGTCAAGGCCGATACGCTGTCCCTGATCGCTTTCGAGATCGGTATGTTCGGCTGGCTGGCCATCGCCTTCAAGCTGATTCTGCCGGAAATGCCCGCCGTCGCCACGCCGGTGTACTGGTTCATGATGCAGATCGCGATGATGATCGGATTCGCCACCGCTTACCCGGCCAACTGGTGGCTCATTGATCGCGGTATCAAGCACGGCATGTAGCCCGCCACCGACGCGGTTTACAGCGGCAGAGCCGTCTTGTACTTGACCTGTTTGAGCGCGAAACTCGACTGAATGTTGGCGATACCGGCCAGCTGTGAGAGCTCATCGACGATGAAGCGTTCCAGCGCGTCAACGTCCTCGACCACGACGCGCAGCAGATAGTCCGAGGCGCCGGTCATCAGATAGCACTCCATGACTTCCGGATAGGCATTCATGGCCGCTTCGAAACGCTGCAGCGAGGTTTCCACCTGCTTCTCCAGGCGAACCTGGATGAACACGCTCACGCCCAGCCCCACCCGACGCGGATCGACCAGCGCCACATACCGGCGGATATGGCCGCTGGCCTCGAGCGCGCGGACGCGGGTCAGACAAGGTGAAGGCGATAGATGCACGCGCGTGGCCAGCTCGACATTGGTGAGCTTGGCATCATCCTGCAACGCACGCAGGATCTTAAGATCAATGGAGTCAGGCGTTGGTTTCGGCATATCGTTCCGCATTTTTCGAACTACGCGGAATTATATGCCGCCCAGAACAATGTTATCGGCGTATATCGGCAGCCCATGCGGCACGCGCTCGGCTAGGATGAGCGGCAACCCCGATGGAGCTCACCATGGCCGACCGTTCGAACCCACAATCTTCCGCCGCCTCCGCCGACGAGGCGGCCGATATCGACGCGCTCGAGACGGATGAATGGCTGGACGCGCTGGCCGGCGTACTTGCCAACGACGGTCCCGAGCGCGTGCGTTTTCTGTTACGCCGGTTGACCGCGGCCGCCCGTGATGAAGGTATTTCTCCGGATGCCGCGCCCTATTCGGCCTATCGGAATACCATTGGCGTCGAGCGCCAGGGACATTATCCGGGCGATCTCGCGATAGAGATGCGTCTGACCGCCATCCAACGCTGGAACGCGTTGGCCATGGTGGTACGCGCGAACAAGGCGTTCGGCGAACTCGGCGGACATATCGCCAGCTATGCCGCGGCCGCCGAGCTGTTCGAGGTGGGCTTCAACCATTTCTTCAAAGGCGTGGATGCCCCGGGCGGCGGGGATCTGGTCTATTTCCAGCCGCACTCCGCGCCCGGCGTCTATGCCCGGGCCTATCTGGAGGGCCGACTGAGCGAGGACGAACTCGCCCATTTTCGTCAGGAGACCGGCGGGCACGGACTGAGTTCGTATCCGCACCCGTGGCTGATGCCTGAATTCTGGCAGTTCCCCACCGGCTCCATGGGCATCGGCCCGATCAATGCCGTCTACCAGGCGCGGTTCATGCGCTATCTCGCCGCGCGCGGGCTCGCCGAGCCAGGCGAGCGCCATGTATGGGGCATATTCGGCGATGGCGAAATGGACGAACCGGAGTCGATCGGTGGCCTGACGCTCGCTGCACGCGAAGGCCTCGACAACCTCACTTTCGTGGTCAACTGCAATCTACAACGCCTGGACGGGCCGGTACGCGGCAACGGTCAGATCATCCCTGAGCTCGAATCGCTGTTCCGTGGCGCAGGGTGGAACGTGATCAAGGTGCTATGGGGCTCGGACTGGGACGCGCTGTTCGCGCGCGATACCCACCACGCCCTGTTACGTGCGTTCGCGGCCACGGTCGACGGCAAGTACCAGACCCTCGGCGCGAACGACGGCTCGTACAATCTCGTCCATTTCTTCAACCAGGACCCTGAACTCGCTGCTCTGGTCGAACACATGACCGATGCCGAAATCGACGGCCTGACCCGCGGCGGCCATGATCTGCGCAAGCTCCATGCCGCATTCGCGACCGCGCGGACACACACCGGCGCGCCGACCGTGATTCTGGCCAAGACCAAGAAAGGCTTCGGCATGGGGGGCGCGGGCGAGTCGCGCATGACCGCCCATCAGACCAAGAAGCTGGACCTGGAAGCGCTACGGGCCTTTCGCGAACGTTTCGAACTGCCGCTGTCCGACGACGATCTTGCTGAGTTGCGATTCTACAAGCCGGCCGAGGACAGCGCCGAGATGCGCTACCTGCGCACGCGTCGCGACGCACTCGGCGGTGCGCTGCCGGCGCGCCGCACGCAAGCCGAGACCGTGCCCGTACCTGAGCTGGCCGACTATGCCGGGTTTGCACTGGAGGCCGACGGCAAGCCGATGTCGACCACGATGGCCCTGGTGCGCCTGATCCGCGGCCTGTTGCGTGATCGAACGCTGGGACCGCGGCTGGTGCCGATCGTCGCCGACGAAGCCCGCACCTTCGGCCTGGATAGCCTGTTCGGCCAGATCGGAATCTATTCGCCCGTCGGCCAGCGCTACGAACCCGAGGACGCCGGTTCGGTGCTTTACTATAACGAGTCGCAGGACGGCCAGATTCTCGAGGAAGGCATCACCGAGGCTGGCGCGCTGTCGTCGTGGATCGCCGCCGGCACGTCCTATTCGGTGCACGGTCTGGCGATGCTGCCGTTTTATATCTACTACTCGATGTTCGGTTTTCAGCGCGTGGGCGATCTGATCTGGGCCGCAGCCGATCAGCGCACGCGGGGTTTTCTGGTCGGTGGTACCGCCGGCCGTACGACCCTGTCCGGCGAGGGTCTGCAACATCAGGACGGTTTCAGCCACGTCGTGGCTGCCGGCGTGCCCAACTGCCGTGCCTACGACCCGGGCTTCGCCTACGAGCTGGCGGTGATCGTCGATCATGGCATGCAGCGGATGCTCGTCGATCAGGCCGACGAGTTCTATTACCTGACCGTGATGAACGCCAAGGACGAACAGCCGTCCATGCCGCCCGGCGTCGAGGATGACATCATTCGTGGGCTGTACCGTTTCGATACCGCGTTCGCCGAGAGCCCGCGTGCACGGGTGCGCCTGGTCGGCTCCGGTTCGATCCTGCATGAAGTGCGCGCCGCCGCCGCCCTGCTCGCCGCCGACTGGCAGATCACCACTGAAATCTGGAGCGCGACCAGTTTCGCCGAACTGGCTCGCCAGGCGCGCGAGATCGAGCGCTGGAACCGACATCACCCCGATCAGGCCCAACGGGTCAGCCATGTTGCCGGCTGTTTCGATGACGCGACGCCGGTGATTGCGGCGACCGACTATGTCCAGGCTTACCCGCAGCTGATTGCCGCCTATATCGGCTCGCCGTATAGCACACTCGGAACAGATGGCTTCGGCCGCAGCGACACACGTGCCGCTGTCCGGCGGTTCTTCGAAGTCGACCGGTATCAGATCGTTCTGTCGGCGCTGTCCGCGCTTGCACGCGAGGGCACGATCGACCCTGTCCTGCCCGGCCAGGCAATCGCCGGCTACCGGATCGATACCGATACACCCGCGCCCTGGATGAGCTGACCCGCCACGGCAACCTCGTCAGCAGATCCACACATGGACCACTAGGCAACATCCACGAAAAAAAGGCGCGGATCCCATGATCCGCACCTTTTAAATCGCGCTTGATAATCGGCCGCCGGTGCCCAGGCGCCGACGACCGCTGGGCCGCGCTAGCGCGGTACGACCGCGAAGTTCGGGTAGTTGCGATAGTTCGGCTTGACCGAGCGCTGCTCGAAGACCTGCCACGCCGCCCGAGCTTTCGGATGGCTGCTGCCGGCGGCCATCGCCAGGCCCGGCTGCATGTTGGCCACGAAACCGGTCGCCGAATGGGCATAGCCCACCATTTCACCGAGCTTGTAGGTCTGGTTCGAGACGATATTGCTCAGCCGGTTGACCATTTCACGTGTATTGCAGGCCAGCCCCGTCAGACGCGGAAAATTGTTCCGGTAGACATCGGTCATGGACTGATAATCACCGGCGCCGCGGGAATCGCGAATCTGCAGCGAGTAGGCCGAGGCCTCGAGCCAGCAGAAACCCTGCGCCGGGTCACCCTGCCAATCGGTCATCCGGGCGATCGGGAAATCCGCCAGCCAATTCATAAACGCCCGAGCGCCGGGCTGGCCCTGCTCAGCCGCATGACCCACCGACCATGCGAAGAAATCGGCCTGCCAGGGCGCAACCCCGACGCGATCATTGCCGTTGGCCGGATAGATGACCGCGCCATAATCGTTGATTACATGCAGCGGCGACCGATCCGTGCCTACGTAGAGATCGTTGTAATCGTCGAAGATATTGCGTACGAGGCCGGTGAAGTAGGACTTCATCGGGTCGTCGTCTGGCGTGGCGAATGCGGCATCGCTGATGCTGCGCAGCGACCAGGCCTGGCCCCGCACCTGCGACTGCGCGGCGTGGAGCGTGCCTTTGTCGTAATCGCGGTATTCGGGATTACCCCAGAGTTCTACATACGAAGCCGTGAACTGCATTTCCTCGAGATAGTAGTAATCGCCGGTGACCAGGTACGGCACATAGCCGATCGACGGGTGGTGGGAGATGTCGAACGAATACGGCGAGTTGCAGTCCCCGCGACAGGCGGGCAACAAGTCTTTCTGATATTCACGGGTCTGACTGGCATGGCTGTAGTCGGCCAGCGTGACATAGGCATGGCGGGTGATTTCCAGAGGTCGGCCTGTCTCCCGATCCCGATAATGGAACGCGTAGCTGCCCACGGCGTTGTCGTTGGCGAGCATCCATTGGAAAGCGCGCCGATCGCCGGACACGGCGTAAGTCGATGTCCAGCGCGGCAACGGGCCGATTGCCGGTTGTGCGCCGGTGTTGCCCATCGCACGCGTCTGGTTTCCGTTGCTCATGGGCGGGAACTGCTGGGGCCGGGAGTCGAGAAAACTCTGACTCGGGCTCACATCCTCATAGCGCGAGATCGCGCCCGTGGCCTGCAGATAATCCGTGTCCAGACGTGCATACAAGCCCGGGTCATCGTGCCACCAGAGCACGCGGTGCCACCGCGCCTGACGATAGTGCTTGAGGTTGGGCAGCCGATACGTCTGGTCGCCGACCTCCATCTCGACCTGATACTTCACGTTTTGCGGCGCATCCACATACGCCCCGCTGTTTTCGATCACCGTGTCCACGCGTGCGCGTTCGACGTTGCCATTGCCGTCGGCATATGCGCGTATATGGAAATACACGCTGATATTCGCCGCCGGCCCGTTGGCCCCCGGCAGCGGACCGCCCACGATCCATTCCGAAACCTGATCGCCAGCCAACCAGTGCTTGCACTGCTTGCCCCATTCGCTGCATCCACCGGCCTGCGTGGCGTTCGCCAGCAGATCGCGCGCATCGATCGCGTAGGTCCTGCCGCGCGACTTGATCGACACGCGGCCACTGAAATCGCTGGCCAGGAGTGCGCCCGCAGTGACCGGAGTGCCGGCACGGGCGCGGTCGGTGAGTGCCAGCCGCGCATTGGTCATGCCCTTGCCTGCCGGCACCCGCGCGGTAATCACCGCGTGTCGTAGAGAACCGTCCGGCCAGCGCGCCTTGGCATCGACCTGCGTGGGCACACTTCGACCATCGATCTGGACCAGGATCGAGCGGCCCTTGGGCACGTCCGACTTGCGGAACACCTGTCCAAAGGTGATCGGCGCATCCGCACTGCGTCCCGTTGCATCGCTACCGACGATCTGAAACCCGACCACTGCGTTACCCGCGTCGGGAACGGATCCGGGGTCCGGGTCGGTCATACCATCATCGCCGCCGCCTACCGGGTCTTGTGTGCCGGGGGCGTCGTCATCGCCAATCGTGCCGTATGTCGGCCGCTTGCCTTCTTCGACCGGCGCTGGAGCCGGCGGCGCACCCTTGACCGGATTCCGGGTGGAGGCCGTCGGGGCCGGATAGTCTGCCCGAGAACTCGCTGCGGCCATCGTGCCATAACTCGCCGCCATCGACGGCGATATTGCCGCAAACGTAACGAACCCCCATGCGCCTGCAAGCAGGCAATGGGTGATGATTCTACGCATAGTTGTACCTGGGTTGGCCGGTTCACGGAACCGGTCGGTCGAATAAAGCTAGCCCCCCTGCACCGTGACCACGGTGCCCCCCGAGCATGACGAGAAAGATAAAAGCTGAATAGCAATCAGTCAGCAGTACAGCCGAACGCAGCCGACACCGCCGCTATCGACCGACGAATCGCCGATCGGCCACTGCTGATCGCGAGGCAACCTATGAAGCCCGGCAGGCCCTGTCAACTGCTGCACAACGAACAGACATCAGGCGAAACGAATCTTACGCTTGTCGGCTCGGCTACGCGTTGCGAGCCCCGCGCATATCGCCCGTGTCGAGCCCGTGTTAGCCTCCGCGGCCGCTGTCCGGCGTGTCGTCAAACCTTACAATGCCATGTGGCGCGGCCGAATAAGGCAAAAATTCATCGAATATTCAGCGACATGTATAACGGCACCGATCTTGCTTTGCTTGATCCGGCATCTGTCGCATACGGGGACCACGCCAATGCTAGCTTTGAACTATCGGACATATCACGACGGCCGCGCTTGTAGCCGCTGGCTGATCGCCGCCGCCCTGCTCCTCGTGCTGGCCCAAGGGACAGCCAGTGCGGCCGTAATACCTATTTCCGCGGCGAATTTCAGCCCTAGCGCGTTCGCGATCGGCTTCAACGAAGTACCGCTGGGCACGGCCAATCCGGTGTACGACGCACCGCCCGGCCTACCGACCACGGCGACCGTGAGCTTCGGCGGTTATTTTCTTGGCCAGACACTGGGCACGAGCGCGCAATGCGGTGGACAGGCGGGGTGCTTGATCGGTAACCCGGGCAGCGAGCTCACTCTGGATCCGGACGCTTCGAGCGTATTCACCACCCTCGATCTTGCTTCCAGCAACAACCCGGTACTATCGGGCGATCCGCTGTTCACTGGCTCCATATCGGTCCTGTTCGGACAGGATCAGGCCGGCGTCGGCTTCATGGCAGGCTTCGCCGATTCCATCGGGGCCAACCGGTTCACCGCGTTCGACCGCAACGGCAATATTCTCGGCACGATCGACAACCAGTCGCTGGGTTATAGTCTGCTCGCACTGGGCAACGACGACGGCACCGAGAACATCGCCGGCGTGCAGCTCACGCTTACCAACCTGTTGGACACCGGCGTGGCGGCAGAAAGCCTCTTCTTCGGCGGCGCCGACCAGCTCGACATCGAACCCGGCAGTAATGTCGATGTGCCCGAACCGGCCGGGCTCGGTCTGGCCTGCTTCATGCTCGGGCTTATCGGCTTCACACTGCGCCGCCGCCGGCCGATGTCACCACATCGCATCGGCTGATATCGGCTAGCGATCGGCCGCCGGCGCGCCGCACGGCGACATGTATAGGTATGGGCCCGCGACCGCTAGGCCATTGCCGATGAGCACCGCCTTGAGGCGCGACTGGTATTGGTTGGACATCCCGGTGCGTCGCGATGGACCGGTCTGTCGGCCGAGGCTCGTGTCTGGTCGAGACAACATGGGTCGTGCACACTGGGATGCTGCGACTTCTCCATGCCGGTGTGCTTGTACCTGATCCCGCCCATGCCGAGCCCGCGCCGCGGCCGATCGCTGCAAGCCGTCGTACGATCGGCCGGTCGAGCGCGTCCATGAACCCTGACACGTCCGAGCTGGAGGCGATCGGGTGGCCCGCCAGCCAACGCCCGCCAATCGGCGCATGGGCCGAGACGATGGCAGCCCACCCGAACAGCCGGCCGGCGCGGGTCGCAATCCAGCATCGCAGCGGGTATATCGTGGCCACCGCGCCCGACCAGAGCTTTGCTGTCGAATCGCTGTCCGACTGGCAGCGCCCGGGTCTCGCCACGACAAAGCGCCCGACGGTCGGCGACTGGCTGCTGATCGAGGACCGCGATGATGGCCGGCCGCAGGCGGTCGCCCTTCTGCCTCGCCGTACCACGCTCAAACGCGGCAGCGCCGTCGACAAGCCCGGCGAACAGCTCATTGCCGCCAATATCGATACGGTGTTCATCGTCTGCGGCCTGGACGCGGATTTCAACGCGCGCCGCATCGAACGCTACCTGCTGCTGATCGGCGGAGACGCCTGTCCGGTGGTCGTGCTCACCAAGGCCGACCGGGCCGAGTACGGCGCACGCCTCGCTGCCGCACGTCGCGCCCTAGCCGAGCTGGGCGATCAGGCGATCGGACTCTGTACGGTCGATGCCCGGTCACCGGATACGGTGGCCGTTCTGAAACCCTGGCTTGGCCGGGGCACCACGGCCGTCGTGGTCGGCAGTTCGGGGGCTGGCAAATCCACGCTCACCAACACCCTGCTGGGCGTCGAACGTATGAAAACCGGCGAGGTGCGGGCGCGCGATGCGCGCGGACGTCATACCACCACCCATCGCGCGCTGCTGTCACTGCCGTGGGGCGCCTGCCTGATCGACACCCCCGGCATGCGAGAGGTCCGACCAACCGGCGAAGAGACGCTGGCCGATGCCGGATTCGCCGATATCGAAGCATTGGCCGCTGAGTGCAGGTTTCGCGACTGCCGGCACGCCGGAGAACCGGGATGTGCGCTACGTTCAGCACTCGAGGACGGGCGCGTGGGCATCGAACGCGTCGAGCACTTTCTGAAACTCAGGGACGAACTCGCTCGACGCGGCACGCCGTCGGCGCCGGCAGGCGCCGGGCGCCCGGGCGCCCGGCGTCGCAAACGCTAGCCGGCCGGCAGATGGCGCTCTGAAGCGGCAACGTGTTCAGCCCGACGGTGCCGGTATGCCGCGAATGAGCATCACGTAGGCCGCCACGGATCCCGCCGCCGAAACGCTCATCACCATTGCCATTGCCTGCGCATCGCCGCCGAGCGCGCCGACCCCCCATGTGGCGGCCGCTCCCGCCGAGAACTGGCATACACCGAACAGCGCCGAGGCTGCACCCGCCGCGTCGGGCGCCAGATCCAATAGCCCGGCCACCGTATTCGCACCCGCCACACCAACCGTCGACAGCAGAAAGAACAGCGGAACGGCCACGCCCCAGAAGCCGCCGAAGCCGGTGAACGTGGTCGCCAGCAATACCAGACCGCAGGCGAGCGTGTTGCAAACGGCGACCCCGAGCAGCGTTCGATAGCCGTAGCGCATGACCAGTCGGCCGTTGGCGAAGGTGCCGATCAGCATGGCCAGCACGTTGGCACCGAAATAGAAGCCGAACACGGACGCGTCGATATCGAACTGGGTGATATAGACAAACGAACTGGCCGCTACATAGGAAAACAGCGCGCCGAACATCAGGCTTCCGCACAGAAGAAACAGTGCAACCGGCAATCGACGTAGCAGCGACAGGTAGCCGACATACTGCGAGACCAGGCTGCGATCCCGCACGCGTCGATGCGGCGCATGTGACTCGGCCAGCAGAAGGCGCAGCGCGATCAGGCAGGCGACCGCATAGACCAACAGCACCCAGAAGATGCCCTGCCAGGAAAAGACCGTCAGTATGACCCCGCCGAGAATCGGCGCGACCAGCGGCGCACTTGCCATGACCATCACCACAAACGACATGACGCTGGCGGCCCGCGCGCCCTCGAACTGGTCGCGCACGACCGCCCGTGCCATCACCGGCGCGGCCGCTGCACCAAACCCCTGCACCGCCCGGGCAGCAATGAGCATGCCGATCGAGTCCGACCGTGCACAGGCAAGGCTCGCGATCAGATACAGCGTGATCCCGAAATACAGGATCGGCAGACGCCCATAGCGGTCGGATATCGGGCCATAGGTCAGTTGACCCGCCGCCAGACCGATAAAGAACAGGCTCAGGCTGTACTGTACGTGAGCGGCCGAGACCGAGAACTGTTCGGCAAGCCCCGGCATGGCTGGCAGATACATGTCGATGGACAGCGGTGCGATCGCCGTCAGCATGCCCAGCACACCGACGAAGATCCAATGCGCTACCCCGCTGTGCGGGTTCGGCGCCATGCGACACACTCCTTGGGCAATCGAGCGACCGCGCGCGGGCGGGCAGCAGAAGATCAGCGTCGAGCCGCAGCCGCGCGCCGGGTCAGAGCCGCGGCATTATGCCAGCCGGCATCTACCACGGCCACCGCTTCACCGACCTCATCCTCACGTGGATGCAAGCGTGTGAGCACCCGGCCCGGTGGCATCTCGACAGCCAGCTTGAAGCCCGACTCGTGCACGATACGGGCACTGGCCGCCCAGTAGACGGTGCGCGCCATATTGAATATCAGGTCGTCGCGCACGGCCTCCTTATGCCAAAGCCGACGCCGGGCATTGGCACTGAAATAAGCCAGTTCGGGCGGCTCGAAGGCGACGCCGGCAGCCGCCCGGTCGAGCTCCGCAGCCGGCGCCTCGAGCAGCGCGCAATGCGACGGCACAGCTACGTCGAGGCGTTGCGTGCGCACCGCGCCGGCCCGCTCGGCAAGCTCGGCAATACGGGTCAAGGCCGTCAAATGACCGGCCACCACGATCTGTTCGTCACCGTTGACGTTGCCGACATAGACCGGCGTGCGATCACTGTGTACCTCGTCGACCAGGCTGCGTACATGTGCTTCGCCCAGGCCGATTACCGCCGCCATGCCGTAATCCTTCGGATAGGCGCAGCTCATCAGACGGCCGCGCTCGGCCACCAGCCGCAGCGCATCGTCGAAGGCCAGCGCACCGGCGATGACCGCGGCCGGCCAGGCACCGATCGACAGCCCCATGACGGCATCGACCACGGCCCCGTCGGCAATCAGATGCCGGGCGCTCGCCACACCGAGCACGGTCAATGCGATTTGTACATGGCGGGTATCGGCCAGTCGCCGGGCCTCGTCCAGGCCGGCCATCGGCAGATCGAGCGTATCGTCTGCCTCGGCCAGCGTCTGTCGCACGGTGTCGCTATCCGGCAGATCGGCTAGCATGCCGGGCCGCTGGGCGCCCTGGCCGGCAAAGGTGAACACCACGCCCATGCCTCAGCCCCGCCCGGCCGCGACCGGTCCGCTCTCGGTCACGGCTGGCGTGCCCCACGGATCGGATGACAGGCGCGGCCCGTGATCGGTCTTGATCAGTACCGATGGTGCCTGACTGGCCCACTCGGCCAGGGCCACGCCGCCCCCTGGGGTTTCGAGTTGCACGTCGCAGCGTACTGGCAGGCTGTTCAGATCGCGGCGCAGTTTGGCCGCCCCGCTGCGCGGCATCGGTTGGGGGGTGCGCACGACCAGATCCAGGTCGGAGGCGACGTGACAGACCGGATGGCCGCTGGCCAGTTCGAAACCGACCGCGCCCGAGATACCCCAGCACAGGTCGGCGGCGGCAAAAACGCTCGCCACCTCGGCGATCGCCGCTATCGCTGCGACACGCGTGCCCCGGCGGCTGGTCAATGATTCAGGCGCCACGCGCCGTATGATCGCGGATTCCGCGATATGCCCGCCGTATCGCTGGCCGCGATGGCTTCCGCGCAGCCCGACCGGCAGCCGGTCGCGGCAGCGCGGCGCACGCCGAATCACCGCCGGCAGTCCGGAGGCCAGACACGCACGCGCCCACGCCGGCGGATCGTCGGCGAGGGCCGCCGGCTCACACCAGACCAGATCGTGCGGCCGGGGAACGCCGGTATCACAGCTGTAGCCGAGCGATGCAGACATCGCGCTTGCCGCCGGCCTCAGGGCGCTGTGCGCCATTGTTCGGCCAGTCGCCGTCGTACCTCGACCGATGCCGTGCGTCCGGGGCTATCCAGCCGCGATTTCAGGCTCCGATCGTCGCCGATATCGGCACGCGCCCTGTCCAGGGCCGACATCACGCGGGCTACGTCGGCGGTGCCGGGCGTATCCGCAGAGTCCACCGCCAACCGTTCGAACAACAGCCCGAGCGTGTCGAAACTGGCGATGTCGTAGGCCATGGGCGTGATGGTCTCGGCCAGCTTGTCAACGCCTTCGACGGTTCGCTGTGTGATTCGAGCCGCGGCCTGCTTGCCCATGGCATGCACTTGTACGCCTTCGTCGTCGAGTGCGATCAGCCGGTTGGCCTGATAGCCGTGGGCCAGAAACGCACCCGACATGGCCTTACCGACGATGAGCCCGATCACCGGATGCCCGGCCTGCCTGGCTCGTGCGTAGCTCTGTGCCGCCGCGGCCAGGGCCTGATGAATACCGAACGCTTCTTCAATGCGCCCGTAGGCCTGGCTGGGCACGTCGATCACGGCGATGATGGGTCGTTTGTCCGGTTGCTTCGCATCGGCCTCGATTACGTCATCGAGTGCGCGCGCCAGCGTCCAGCCTTCGACCAACCCGACCTCGCCGGCGCGAGCCCGCACAAAGCGATTGTCGGCATCCGGAACGACCGCGATATAACGTGCGTGATCATGATCGACGACCTGTACGCTTGACGGATACCCCGCCCGGCGGTCGGCGCCGTCGGTCAGTGCAGCCAGCCAGCGTGCGCCGCGCGAGCTCGCCGCGTTGTCCGCGTTTTGCGGGCGTGTGGCGCGGGTCGCTGGCGGCTGGTCATACACGCTTCGAACCTCGGCCGGCGATAAGGCTCGAGACGGGTCGATGGCGCTCAGCCGAGCAAGCTGGGTATCCACGGCCCGCATGCGCGCCGGCGTGGCCGGCGGCGCGGTCACGGCCTCGGCGATCGCAGCCGCCAGGTTTTCGCAATCGTCGTCGCACAACCGTTCGACCAGGCCGGTGGCATGGCGCTGATCGCCCCCGGTCAGTCCCCAGATGAGCGGACGATCGCGCGAGTCGAATTCGTCGATGCCGGCTTCCTGTTCGATCACCTGCGGGCCATTGAGACCCAGTCGCGCCTCGCGGGTGACGATCAGTTCCGAGCACAACCCGGCCGCGATCGACATCCCGCCGAAACAGCCGACCGGCCCGGTGATGACGCCCACCACCGGCACGAACTCGCGCAATGCCACGATGGCGGCATGAATCTCGGCGATAGCCGCCAGCCCGCAGTTGGCTTCCTGCAGCCGTACGCCACCGGTCTCCAGCAGCAAGACGGGCACCACCGGCTGACCGTCGCGAGCGTCGGCCAGCGCGGCTTCGAGCGCGCCGGCGATCTTGGCCCCACCCACTTCGCCCATGGAGCCGCCCTGGAAGGCCGGTTCGATCGCGGCGCACACGACGTCCACGCCGGCGATGGTTCCGCGGGCGATGACCACGCCGTCATCGGCCTGGGTGACGATGTCCTGCATCGCCAGCCAGGGCGAGCGCAGCCGCTCGAAGGGATCGAGCAGCTCGCGCATCGTTCCGCTATCGAGGACACGCGTCACGCGTGCACGGGCGCTCATCTCGACGAAGCTCTGTCTTTCCAGCAGCCCGGCACTGTTCATGACCGCTGTCCTCGGGCCGATTCCATGGCCTGGGCGATCCGCAGCCTGACCACGGCCGGCGTGGCGCCGAAGTCGTTGATCTCCAGGGCCACGGCCGGTTGAGTTTCGTCAGCAAAGATGCGACCCAGCACGGCGGTCCAGATATCGTTAACGCCGTCGACCGATGTCTGTACCACCACCGTCGACCGGCCCGCCCGGCCCGGCTCGAGCAGCACCTCA
This sequence comes from Salinisphaera sp. T31B1, assembly GCF_040361275.1. Classification (NCBI taxonomy): domain Bacteria; kingdom Pseudomonadati; phylum Pseudomonadota; class Gammaproteobacteria; order Salinisphaerales; family Salinisphaeraceae; genus Salinisphaera; species Salinisphaera sp. T31B1. The sequence goes on from NZ_APNH01000002.1 coordinate 691,957, forward strand.
AGATCGCCGGAACCGACCACGCCGGCCAGCGCGCGCTGTCGCGCCGGTGCCCCGGCGGGATAATCAAGCGTAAGCGTTTGCATCTACAACCTCCTGTATCGCCGGGCGCCACCGCACACCGTGGCCGAACTGATCGCGGGCCGCCGTCTCCAGCGCATCGATGAATAATGTCGCAGCGAGCAGATCCGCACTGCCGCCCGGGGAACTGTGTGCTGCAATGAGCTCGGCTTCGAGACGTGCCAGCGTGCGTGCGCCGGCACGGGTACCGACACCGCCCGCTTCGAGAATGTCGCAGGCTCTGGACTGGACTCGCGCAAGTCCTGCCCGACCCGAGCGGCTCAACACGCAGGTATCGTCGACGATCGCCATCAATGCGATCAGGCTGTTCAGCCGTGCGACCCGTTCGCTCGCGCCGGCCGCTCGTGCGGCCCGCAGCACCGGCAAACCCGCGTGACTGATCTGCCAGAAACCGGCGGCGGCCTCGGCCCGTGCGCCGGCCACACCGTAACGCCGTATCGCTCGCTGACCGTTGGAGTCGCGATCGTCGGCCAGAGCCGGGTCGTCGATGGCGGCCATGACTGCCACCCAGTCCAGCAGGGCTGGCGCCTGCCAGCGGCCGGGCTCGGCGGCGGCCGCTGCCACCAGCAGGCCCAACGCCCAGATCGCCCCGCGATGGGTGTTGACGCCGGCGGTGGCGATCATCATCCGTGCTTCACTTTCGCGGCCGAGCACGCCGAGTTCGGCGCGCAGCCGCCCCAGATCACGCTCGCGAGTCGCTGCCACGGCGCAATCATGAAAGCCGACGGTCAACGCTTGGCCCGAGGCGACCATCAACGCGTGATTCATGTCGTGATGCGCGCCGCTGTCGCGGGTGTCCACCAGCCCGGGCTTGGGCGTGAGGTCGACCTCGGCCCGCAGTGCCTGCGTGGCAGTGCGTGCGAGCATCTGCGCCAGCGTCTCCGCGTGCAGTCCAGGCCCGGTTGCTCTGTCGGAGGGCATCATCACCAGCTCTTGAACCGCGGCGGCGGCTCGTAGAGCCCGCCCGACCAGTCGACGAGATCGGCGATGCTGGAGGCGGCCAGCTGTGCGCGTGTCGCCTCCGTGCGGGTCACGCCCAGATCCTCGGGCAGACATACCTTGCCCTGTTCGCGCAGCCTTGCAGTAGTGGCCGTATCGGCCGACAGGCCGAGCGGGGTGACACCGGCGACGGCCGCGATCATCGCGCGTCGTTCGTCGATCGAATCAGCCCGATAGAGATAGGCCAGACCCTCTTCGGTGAGCAGATGCGTGGTGTCGTCGCCGTAGACCATGACCGGCGCCAGCGCCAGCCCGGCTTTTTCGGCCACGGTCACCGCATCCAGACGGTCGACGAACGTCGGCTTGAGCCCCGCCTGGAACGTTTCGACCATCTGCACCACCAGCTTGCGGCCGCGCGCCAGCGGATCGCCGGCCGGAGCCAGATCGGCCCAGGCCGGAGTGGCATGCCGGCGGCCGCGTGCGTCCGAGCCGAGATTGGGCGCGCCGCCGAAGCCGGACACGCGCGACGTGGTCACCGTCGAGGAATTGCCGTCGGGATCGATCTGTAGCGTCGAGCCGATGAACATGTCGGCCGCGTACTGGCCGGCGAGCTGACAGAACGCCCGGTTGGAGCGCAGCGACCCGTCGTGGCCGGTAAAGAACACGTCGGGCCGTGCGGCGACATACTTTTCCATGCCCAGCTCGGTGCCGAAACAATGGACTGACTCCACCCAGCCGGATTCGATGGCCGGAATCAGGGTCGGATGCGGATTGAGCACCCAGTTGCGCGCGATCTTCCCGCGCAACCCCAGGGCTTCGCCATAGGTCGGCAGCAGCAGTTCGATGGCTGCGGTATTGAAGCCGATGCCATGGTTGAGCGAGGTCACGCCGTGCTCGGCGTAGATGCCCTTAAGCGCCATCATCGCCATGAAGATCTGTACCGGCGTGATATGACGCGGGTCGCGGGTGAACAACGGCTCGATGAAGAACGGCTTGTCCGCTTCGACCACGACATCCACCCACGAGGCCGGAATATCCACCCGGTCCAGGTCCGCGGGGTCGTCCACGATCTCGTTGACCTGGGCGATCACGATACCGTTGGAAAACGCGGTAGCTTCGGCCAGCGCCGGCGTGTCTTCGGTCGACGGCCCGGTATACAGGTTACCGGCCCGATCGGCCTTGAACGCCGCGGTCAGCAGCACGCGCGGAATCAGATCCACGAACAGGCGCGAATAGAGCTCGATATAGGTATGAATGGCACCGACCTCGATGGTGCCGTCCATCATCAGTTGGCCGATTCGATGGCTCTGCGTACCGGAAAACGCGAAATCCAGCTTGCGGGCGATGCCTTTCTCGAACACTGCCAGATGTTCCGGACGCCCGACGCTGGGCTGGATCATGTGCAGGTCATGGATACGCGCCGGATCCAGATCCGCGAGCGCGCCGGACAGGAAATCCGCCTGTTTCTGGTTATTGCCCTCGGCAATCACCCGGTCGTGCGAGCGGATCAGCGCATACAACGCTTCGCCGATATGCTCTCGGGCCAGCAGCTTGCCATCCAGTCGGTGGGCGATCGCGGCCATGCGTTCGGACTTGTCCTCGGACCGGGTGTTCCAGTTGCGTTCGGTCATGCTCTATCCTGGCTCGCACGCGGGAACAGCACGGTAAGATGCGCCCACGCGGGGTTCAATAAACCTGCGTCATGTGTAGTTAACGTCACGCTAATCGCCGCGGGAGCCGCCCGCCTCATCGTGACCCTTGCCGGGCCCGGACCATGAGCAGCGACGAAATCACCCTGCGCAAGCTCGAGATCTTTCTGGTATTCATGCGTGAGCGGAATCTCGCGCGCGCGGCCGAAGCGCTGTCGCTGTCGAATGTTTCGGTCCACAAGGCCATTCATTCGCTCGAATCCGCGGTGGGCTGTCCGTTGTTCGCCCATCGCAGCCGCTCGCTGGTGCCGCTGGCCTCGGCGTTCGTGCTCGAACGCGACGCGCGCGAGATCATCGACCGAATTCAGGCCAGCGTCGACGCCGCCCGGCAGGCGGCCGGCATCTCGCCGAGCATCTTCCGTATCGGCTCGCTGTATTCGCTCACCGTCGCGCTGGTCCCCGACATCATCAACTGTCTGAAGACGGCAGTGCCCGACTGCGATATCGAGCTCGTGCTGGGCTCCAACGCCGACCTTGAAACCAAACTGCACGCCGGCGATATCGACGCCGCCCTGTTCTGCGTGCACGAACTGCGTGCCAGCCGGCATCGTGTGGTGTTGCCGTTGTTCGACGACGAGATCCAGCTCGCCTGTGCACACGGCAGCCCGCGCCTGGGCCCGGCGTCGGCCGACGCCGATCTGCGTCACTACAACGGGCGACCGTTCGTGGTGCTCTCCCAGGATTTCTCGACCGGACGGGATGCCTATCGAATGTTCCAGGAAGCCGATATCACGCCGCGTGTGGCCTTGCGCGCCAACGACATCTTCACGCTGACCAGCTTGGTCAAGGGTGGCGTCGGACATGCGTTGCTGCCGGGCCGAATCGACAATATCTACCCGGGCCAGCTGGATTTCTTCCGCGTCGTATCCGCCCAGCGCGTGATTCAGACGATCGGCCTGTGTTACCTGAAATCGCGCGCCAGCGACGAGCGGGTCGTCGCCCTGGCCCGGGCGGCGACCGAAGTCACCGCCTGATCCGACGGCGCGCGCCTCAGCCACCGAGAAGCGCCCGCACGATGAGATAGAACAGAGACGGGCCGAGCAGACAGCCCAGACCGGTATAGAAGGTGGCCGTCATCGCGCCATAAGGCACAAGACGCGGATCGGTCGCCGCCAGGCCGCCGGCCACACCGCTGGTGGTCCCCATCATGCCGCCGAAGACCAGGGCCGCCGACGGATTGTTCAGCGAGATCGTACGCGCGATCGCGGGCGTGATGATCATCACCGAAATCGATTTCACCAGGCCGATGGCGATCGACAGCGCGATCAGATCCGAGCCGGCACCGATGGCGCTGCCCGTGACCGGGCCGACGATATACGTGGCCGCGCCCGCGCCGATGGTGGTCACCGCGACCGGGTCGGTATAGCCGAACAGGTACGCGACCACCCCGCCCAGCACGAACGGTACGCCAAGCCCTGCAAACAGGGCCACGACACCGTTCAAACCCGCTTTCCTGAGCTCGCCTACATCGACACCGAACGCGGTGGCCACAATGGCGAAATCGCGCAGCATCGACCCGCCCATCAACCCCAGACCGGAAAACAACGCAATATCGGCCAGGCCGTCTTCGCCGCCGGTGGTGAGACCGCCGATATACGACAACACCAGCCCGGCTGCGATCGCGATCGCCGAACCGTGGATACGACCGGCGGTGAGATGGGTCGAGACCAGGTTGCAGATCAGCATCAGCAGGCCGACGGCGGCGAACGCGGTGATCAGGCCGTTGCTGGTGAACACGTCAAGCAGTCGCTCACTCATCATGCGACTCCTTGTTCTGCGCCGATTCCAGCTCGTCGAGCGGGACCGCGTACTTGCCGGCGCCCAGGCGGGCGATGACCGGCACGAGTGCGAAGCTCACCGCCACTACAAGCAATCCGCCGACCACGGCGACCGGCCCGCCGGTGACCGCGCCGACCACATTCTGGCTGGCGGCCATCGCAACCACGATCGGAATATACAGCGAGCTCCAGAACTCCACGCCGCGGCGCGAGGACAGATCCAGACGCCCGTTCTGCTGCAGGCGATAGACCACGAACACCAGCAGCAGCATGGCCAGACCCACGCCGCCGACATTCGAATCGACGCCGATCGCGGCCCCGATCAGCTCGCCGATGACGTTACCGGCAAGCATGCATGCGGCCAGTAGTGCCACACCATAGATAATCATTGCAGAACTCCTCCGTCGATCGATTTTTCTGTTGGCCGGCAGTCTTGGGCGTGCCCGCACCCCCGATCAACGAAGCTCAAGTTAAGTTCGTTAGGCGCGCCGGCGCCGGGTAGTGCGCAACGTTGTTCAGCGCGGGGCCGCAGACGCAGGGCCCGTGGGGCTTCGCGCGCGGACGAAGCGGCAAAGCATCCATACGAGTATCGGCTGTCATCCCAACGCTGTCTCATACCAAAGTCGGATGATCCGGCGGCCTCCCGGCCGGCTCTTTGCCGGCCGGCCGCCCTCTCGTTCGAGGCAAACCTGGCACGCGATGTCCGCTCCACCCGCCGACGCACCCGGTCCTTCGCGACGAGCGCAGTGTTCGCCCAAAGCGGTGACTCGCCAGGCCCGGGAAGCGTCGTATCGCTTGGCGCATCGCGCCTGTATGCAGCGGACAGACGATCGCACCGCGATCTGTGAGGCTGCTTTGGGGCGACGTGCCGACGCACGCGGTACACGCGTCTGACGTCCTCTGGCGCACGCGCTCTACAGCCTGCCACCCCGGTGCCGGCAGCGGGGGATTACAAGAACGGCCGTTTGAAACTAGACCAACGTCTAGTCGTCTCGACTATTATTGTCCGACAATATGATCGTTCGGACGGCTAATGACGTTGAGCCGCCACCCCGGAGACCTGATATGCCGACCGATCAGAGCCCCGCCACCGAAAGGCGCGAGATCATTGCTGTGCGTTATGGCACGCGTGACACCCTGCGTAGTGAGATCTATTACAACTTCGAGGCCTTCGGCGAACCTGACGCCCCGGCCGTGATGGACTACTACTTCTGGGTGGTGCGCGACGCCCGGCAAACCTGGGTCATCGACACCGGCTTCAGTGCCGCGGCCGGCGCAGCGCGTGATCGCACCATGTTGGTCACTCCGGCCGATGCCCTGCGGCGACTGCAGATCGACCCGGCCACCGTCGGCCAGCTGGTCATCACCCACGCGCATTACGATCACACCGGCAATATCGATCTGTTTTCCAACGCCGAGATCGTGATGTCGCAGACCGAGTACGACTTCATCGCCGGGCCGTTCGCCGATCGCGGACCGCTGGCCGTGGCCATGGACGCCGACGACAATCGTCGGTTGCTGGCGCTCGCCGACGCAGGCCGAGTTAAACGCGTCGGCACAACGCACAGTCTCGCCCCGGGTCTGCAGCTACTGGAGATGCCCGGCCATACACCCGGCCAGCTGTCGCTGGTCGTAGCGCAGCCTGAAGGCCCGGTCGTGCTTTCCTCGGATGCCGTGCACTACTACGAGGAACTCGAATGCGACCGGCCATTCGCGGTGATGTCAGGTCTGCTTGACATGTATCGCAGCTTCGCCGCAATTCGCGAACTGCTCACCGCCCCGGGCGCGGTGCTGGTTCCGGGCCATGACCCCGAGGTGATGACGCGCTTTGCGCCGGTGGATCCGAGCGACCCGGGCTTCGCCGTATGTATTGCCTGATTCCGAGCAGGCCGGCGACGCACATGCGAATGCCCTCTGAGCGAAGCAGGGACGCCACCATCGCTGAAAGCGGTTGGTACATCGTGCAGGCCGCCGCTCGACGTTCGACTATCGACCGGCAAGCCGCGTCGGAGGCCAGCAAAAGCCAGCTCAGATTGATCGCCGTCCCAGGGATGGCGCACGTCGATGCATGAGGCTCGGTCATCGCGCCCTTCCACAAGACAGCGGCGCCAATGCGTGCTAGCAGGGGCAGCCCGCTGCTCGACCGCGCGCGGTTCAACCAACCCGGCCGCCACCGGCGAGACGACGATCGCCGGCCACACTGGGATCCGCATATCCTTCAGCGGCTCCAGGCACCCGAATATCGCGACCGGATCAACAACCATATGGTCGCGGCCATCGGCGATGTCTTCGGCGGCACCCAACTGTTCGATACCGATTCAACCACAACCCAGGAGAACGCATGAAGATCATTCACGGACGCGACGCCGAGGCCGCCTCTGAGAACCGTACGGCCACCTTCACCGGCACCGTGTGGGGCGACCCGGTCATGCCGAGCACCGATGGAGTCGCCATCAACAACGTATTCTTCGCCCCGGGCGCGCGCACGCACTGGCATACCCACGAACACGGCCAGATTCTGCAAGTCACCGCGGGCCGCGGACTGATCTGCACCGACGGCGGCACACCTGAAGAGATCCGCAGCGGGGACATCGTCTGGATACCGGCCAACGAACGCCATTGGCACGGCGCCACGCCAGGCAGCTATATGCTCCACACAGCGACATCGCTGGGTGAAACACGTTGGGAGCAGGCAGTCACCGACGGGCAGTACCAGCCATAATACGCGCCGGTCACGACCCATCCGCCGAAGGCGCTCTGGTTTTCTTCAGGCGCACGGCACTTGAGCGGCGCGCTCGCCACAGAACCGCCGCGACGAGAATAGACGCATCTATTTATAGTGAACGCCGATGTGACAGCCCTCGGTGCGTACGGGCCGTGCACTCGCCGCCAATCGAAAGCCGCTTCATCCCGTCGCGGCAGACAAAGCACTCATGGAGATCCAGGTAAGCCCCGTCACGCGCGCTGGCGCGTGACGGGGCCATTCCAACGCTCAGCCGCGCTCGCTGCCCAGTTGATCGAGATACCGGATAAAGGCGGTATGGTCGCTGCGTTCGGGCAGCGCCGATTCGGCTTCGCGCCACTCGCGGGCACATTCATCGAGCAGCGGCGCTTGCATGTCGATCGACTTCGCGAGATCGCGGGCGATGCCGATGTCCTTGGTCATCAGCGCAAGTGAAAAGCCGCTCGTGAAGGACTCCGGCAGCACGTACTGCGGAAACTTGTTCTCTGTGCTGTTGTTGCGGCCCGTCGACGCGTTGAGAATCTCGACCACGGTGGCCGGCTCGATACCGAACCGGGTTCCGATACGCAACGCTTCGCTGGCGGCCATCAGCCCGGCTGCCGAGACGAAGTTGTTGAGCGCCTTCATTGTATGCCCCGCGCCCAGCGGCCCGGCCCGCAGCAGCTTGTCGCCCATGGCGCGCAACACCGGCTCGACGGCGTCGACGGGCTCGTCGTCACCACCAATCAGTATCGCCAGCGTGCCGTTTTCGGCTTTTTTCACACCGCCAGATACCGGCGCGTCGACCAGGCGCAACTCGTAATCGCCGAGTGCCTCGGCCAGCTTGCGGGTCTCGACCGGATCGGACGAGCTCATGTCGATGATCGTGCCGCCGGCGGCCATGCCGGCAGCCAATCCCGGCGCGTCGCTCTCGCCCAGCACCACCCGGCCCACGATCCGGCTGTTGGGCAACATCAGGATGACGATTGTCGCCGCCCGACCGACTTCGCCGGGATGGCTCGCAGACTCGGCCCCCAACTCGTCGGCGAGTGCGCTGGCTGCCGACGCGTCGACGTCGTGCAAGACCAGCGGATACCCGGCGCCTGACAGCGCGCGCGCCATGGGTCGACCCATCTGGCCGAGGCCAATGAACCCGATCGTCGGCTTGGCGTCACTCATCGTCAGTCCCGGCGTCGACTTCGTCGAAGACCTGCTGGGCCAGCTTGAAGCTTTCCATCGCCGCCGGCACGCCGCAATAGATCGCGGTCTGCAGCAGGATCTCGCGGATCTCGTCCCGAGTGACCCCGTTATTGAGCGCGCCGCGCAGGTGCAGACGGGTTTCGTGCGGACGGTTGAGTGCGGTCAGCATGGCGATGTTGAGCATGCTGCGTGTCTTGCGCGGCAAGCCATCTCGACCCCATATGTTCCCCCAGCAGTATTCGGTCACCAGCTCCTGCATTGACTCGGTGAACTCGGTGGCGTTCGCCAACGCGGGATCGACATACTCCGCGCCGAGTACCTCGCGTCGAATGCCCAGGCCCTTATCGAAAAGTTCGCTGCTCATGATGACTCCTTTGGTTGATCTCTTAAGCCGTTGAGGACGGCGGATTCTGCTGCTCGAGCAGTGACAGCACGTTGGCTGCCGCATTCTCAATATGCGTTCGTGTGGCGCGGCAGGCCGCCTCGCCGTCGCGTTGCGAGATGGCCTTCGCCATCTCACGCAGTTCGGCTACGGTGTTCGCCGGCCGGCCGGACCGCCCCATCGACAGCGCACGTAAAAGACTGACCCGGTTGTTCAGGACGTCCAGAATTCCGCGCAATATCGTGTTCTCGTCGATATCCAGCAGGATGTGATAGAAGCGCTGCTTGATATCCAGCAGGTCGGCGCCCGAGAGTTTGTCCACCGAACAGGCCGAAAGCTCGTCGATGACGATCTGTAGCTCGGCAACGTCCTCGTCACTGGCCGAAGCCACGAAATGTTCGACGGCCTGTGCTTCGAGCACGCGACGCACCTCATAGATCTGGCGCGCGTCCTCGACGGCAACGGATGCCACTACCGCGCCACGGTGGGGCACGAGTTCCACCAGACCCTCGGCCTCGAGACGCCTCAATGCCTCGCGCAGCGAAGTACGACTGACGTCCATCGCACTACAGAGCTGTTGCTCGACCAGGCGCTGGCCCGGTTTGAGCCGGCCCGATACGATTTCGTCGCGGAGCACGTCCTGAACCTGGTGGCGTAACGACGCCGACTGACGCTTTATCTTCACGGCGATATTCCCCTCACGGCGTGGATGGGCCGATCGTCGGTCGATCGGGCAAGATCAGCTGTCGATTATCACAGAAGGCTCGGACGCCACGACGGCACGAGACAACACGCGTCGATGGAGCGCTGTTTAAGCAGCAATTATCCAGAAGACAGCTATCGTCTCATTGTCCGACAATATTTTCTACGACGTGTGTCCGGGCTGCAACTAGACGAAAGTCAAATCGGTGATCCGCGCTCGCGGCCTGTACCCCGAACAAGCCGGGTCGGCGCTCGGCTCGGACAACACCGAAGCGTCTGCTACGGATCGATACCCGGTCGTCAGGCATCGCAAGACAGACTCAGAGCCGCGATCAACCGGCCGAAGCGGCGTTCGGGCGCCCAGGGTTGTACGCTGTCGTAGCCAGGCAGCGACCAAGCCGTCTGCGCGTCGCCTGCTGCTGGCCGCTCGACCCGCTCGAGTCGAGTATCGGTCGACGCCGACGAGCCATGTGAGACGCGTAACCAGAGCAACGGGCTTCTCTTCAATGCCCTAGCCGATTTTCGCCAGCCTGCGAGCATTCGGATGCGGCGGCTCGAGCAGGCGCCGGCATCAACCGCAGCTGCGACGATCCCATATTTCTGCTGGCGTGCCCGAGACACAAAAAAGCCCGGCAGCGGAACGCTTGCCGGGCTTGATCATGGGTCGCACGGAACCCCGTTCTGGTGGAGCCGGGCGGAATCGAACCGCCGACCTTCGCATTGCGAACGCGACGCTCTCCCAACTGAGCTACGGCCCCAGATTCTTTGCTGCGCTCTTGCCGAGCGAGCGGCGTATCATATCAGGCTTATGTCGTTTGCCAACCCCCTCGACCGCCCCGCCGACGTGTCGTCGATAGCGCCGCCGCTGCACCTGCTCATCTTTGCAAAGGCGCCCCGCTACGGCTATTGCAAGACCCGCCTGGCGCGAAGGCTGGGCCATTGCCGAGCGACGCGAATCTATCGCGCATTGCTCGAACATGCCGTACTACACGCGCGACGGGCCCACCATGGTCCAGTGATTGTCGTGTGTGCGCCGGACACGCGTCACCCGTTCTTTCAACGCATGGCTCGGCGTCACGACGTTCGGCTCGTGCGCCAGCCGCGTGGCGATCTCGGGCGGCGGATGCACCGCGCTCTGGCGACGGCGACCACCGACGGCGCCCCGGCGATCCTCATGGGCAGCGATCAGCCTGTGCTCGAAGACGGCTGGCTGGCCGATGCACGCCGCAGCCTCGACGTCGAAGACGCTTGGTTGGCGCCTTGTACCGACGGCGGGTACTGGGCGATCGGTCTGCGGCGAGCCGCGGCCGGCGTTTTTCGCGGGCCACGCTGGAGCAGCGCCCGGGTGGCCCGCCATACGCGAACCCGGCTGCGCGCGCTCGCGGGCCCGTGGCATGAGTGGCATCCTCGCCGCGATATCGACGACGCACGTGACTGGCTGAGGCTCAGCGCACCCCGCCGGTCGGCGCTGTCCCGGCAGGCGACCATGCCGGGGATTCGCTTCGTACGGGCCTAGCCCGCGTTGTCTGCCGCGCCCGTATCGGCGCGCGCCTGACGGACGCTGCGCAGATACCGGTCCAACCAGCCGTTCAGATCCGCCCACATACGCCTGACTTCGGCAGCATCCGGCGCTTGACGGGCATCGTCGAGTTCGACCGTGATTACCGGAATACCCCGCATGTGCGAAGCAAAGTTGCCGAGCGAACCCGGATACACACCGAGCCGATGGAGGTCCAGGCGCCCAAGTTTCTGCGGCGGTGGAAAATTACCGTCGTAATCGAGCACGCCGTACGGCGCGTGAAGCGAGATGATCACGTTCGGCTGAAATGACTCGATCTCCTCGGCCAGCCAGCGGTTCTCCGGTTCGCTGCCTGCGCTTGCACCCGGGAACCGACGTTTTTCAAACCCCACCCGGCGCCAGTAGTCGCGTGACTCCCGTGCCCATCCATCGGTCGGCAGATTGCGGTTGAGATCGACGCCATTGGCGTTTACTCGGGTCGCCGGCTGATGCAAGGCGCCGTCCGGGTTGAGCGTGGGTACGACATGCCACTCGTAGGGCGTGCCGTTGTCGGCCATCAGCGCCATCCATTCGAATACGGTGGCGATCGAGCTGGGTTCGTCACCGTGGGTGGCGCTGATCAGCAGTACCCTGCCCTGCGGCACGCCACTGCTGGCCGGCATGTCCCGCACGACCATGGGCCGTCCGTCGACCGAACGATGACCGGTGTCACGAAACGCGCCATTCATGCAATCGTCCGATTCGACGCCCGCTACCTGTTCGGCCAGCTGACGACACCAGTGGGCCACGCGATCGCTCGGCGGCTGTGAGCTGGCCACGGCGGGCATGGAAACCAGGCCCAGGCCACCGGCCATTTGCATATCGGCCAGCGCCGGGGTCGCAGCCAAGGCGGTCATGTCGGCCTGTTCGTCGGGCGACGTTCTATTGTCCTGCCCGCCGGCGGCATCGGAAGAACCCGGAGAAGCTTCACCGGCCGCAGCGTTTGGCTGTTCGGCCGCTACGACGGTGTCCGGCGACGACGTGACGACGTCATCGGAGGTCGCCGGTCGTATGGAGTCGGCGCCGGTTGCAGCGGTTTGCGGGGCGGACTCGGCCTGAGGCGGCAGCGGCGCGCGTTGGCTATTCGACCAATGTGCGGTGAACAATACGGCCACGAGTGCGACCAGTACCATGCTACCGAGCCACGCGGCGACCAGAAGCCCGCGTCGAGGCCGGGCCTCGGCCAGAACCTGTGCCTTGAACGATCGATCAGTCATATCACTCAGCCATGCCGGCTCTGCGCGGTCGCGGTGTCCTCGGCCAATGCATCGGTAAGAAAATCGTAGGCATCGTCCACGGACTCGGCGATATAGAAAAGCTCGGCGTCATGGTCGCTGATCAGGCCGAGCTCGACGAATACGTCGAAGTTGATCAGCCGGCTCCAGAAGTCCTTACCGTAGAGCACCACCGGAATACGCGGCTGCTTGCCGGTCTGGATCAGGGTGAGCATTTCGAAGAGCTCGTCCATCGTCCCGAAACCGCCGGGGAAGATGATCAACGCCTCGGCGATATTCATGAACCAGAACTTGCGCATGAAGAAGTAGTGGAACTCGAAGTTCAGCGCGTCACTGATATAGGGGTTGCTGCCCTGTTCGTGCGGCAGTTCGATGTTGTAGCCCATCGACAGCTCGCGGTTGACATCGGCGGCGCCCCGGTTGGCCGCTTCCATGATGCCGGGGCCACCGCCGGTACAGATGTAGTAGTGCTCATCGTCGGCATGCGTGTCCATGGTCCATTGGGTCATGCGAGCGGCCAGCGAGCGCGCCTCGGCATAGAAGTCGACGGTATCGGAGACCGGGTCGTCGCCGTGCGGGCGCAGCCGCGCCGAGCCCCAGAAGATCAAGGCCCGGTGCACGTTGAGCCGGGCCAGCCGGGTGCGTGGTTCGATGTATTCCGACAGCAGGCGCAACGGCCGTGCGTCTTCGCCGAGCATGAACTCGGCGTTGTTGTAAGCCTTGGTCATTGAATCCTCTTGCTGGCCGAGCGTCCCGGCGATGTCGGGCGGCTGATTCCGACGCAGCAAGCCCCCAATCCCCGGTGCTCGGCGCGAAATCGTGTATTCCCGCGAGTATATCAGCGCATGTTTTTCTTAACGGCCCGGAGCGGCCTGTGTTTATCTTTCAAACGACTGTTGAATTGTCCCGAGCTGACACCTATAACTGATCACATCACGGATCGGTGGTTACCGGTCTGCATCATCGAACCGAAACAGGGGATCTATCCATGCGAATGGACAAACTCACCAGCAAACTTCAACAGGCGCTCGCCGACAGCCAGAGTCTGGCCGTCGGCCGAGACCATAACGAAATACAGCCACAGCATCTGCTGCTCGCCCTGCTCGATGCCGAAGGCGGCACCGTGCGCCCGCTGCTCGACGGGGCCGGCCTGAACGTACGCGAGATCCGTAACCAGGTGCTCAAGAGCCTGGACGAGCTGCCGACCGTCGGCCAGGCCACCGGCGAGGTCAACCCCAGCCAGGCATTGGTGCGGGTGTTGAACCTTTCGGACAAGCTCGCCCAGAAACGCGGCGATGCGTTCGTGTCCAGCGAACTGATCGTGCTGGCGATGCTTGAAGACAAGTCCGATGCGGGCAAGATCCTCAAGAACGCCGGCGCGACCCGGGACATGCTGCTCGAGCAGATCGATGCCATGCGTGGCGGCCAGAGCGTGCAGGACGCCAACGCCGAGGAGCAGCGCGGCGCGCTCGACAAGTACACCACCGACCTCACCGAGCGCGCCGAACAGGGCAAGCTCGACCCGGTGATCGGCCGTGACGAGGAGATTCGCCGCGTGATCCAGGTACTTTCGCGCCGGACCAAGAACAACCCGACCCTGGTCGGCGAACCCGGCGTGGGCAAGACCGCGATCGTGGAGGGCCTGGCCCAGCGCATCGTCAACGGCGAGGTGCCGGAATCGCTGCGCGACAAGCGCGTGCTGGTACTCGATCTGGCGGCCATGATCGCCGGGGCGAAGTACCGCGGCGAGTTCGAGGATCGCCTCAAGGGCGTGCTGGCCGACCTGGCCAAACAGGAAGGCCGGATCATCCTGTTCATCGACGAGATCCATACCCTGGTCGGCGCCGGCAAGGCCGAAGGCGCGATGGACGCCGGCAACATGCTCAAGCCGGCCCTGGCTAGAGGCGAGCTGCATTGCATCGGCGCGACCACGCTCAACGAGTATCGCGAGAACATCGAAAAGGATGCCGCGCTCGAGCGTCGCTTCCAGAAGGTGATGGTCGACGAACCGGACCTGGAGGACACCATCGCCATCCTGCGAGGCCTGAAGGAACGCTACGAGGTGCACCATGGTGTGGACATCACCGACGGCGCGATCATCGCGGCCGCCAAGTTGTCCCAGCGCTATATCACCGATCGCAAGCTGCCGGACAAGGCCATCGACCTGATCGATGAGGCCGCCTCGAAGATCCGGATCGAGATCGATTCCAAGCCGGAGGAGCTCGACCGCCTGGATCGCCGGCTGATCCAGCTCAAGATCGAAAAACAGGCCCTGTCCAAGGAGACCGACGAGGGCTCGAAGACGCGCTTGTCCCGCCTGGATGAGGAGATCGGCCAGCTCGAACGGGAGTACTCGGACCTGGAAGAGATCTGGAAGTCGGAGAAGGCCAGCGTGGCCGGTGCCGCCACCAAGCGCGAGGAACTCGACCAGGCCAAGCGTGATCTGGAAGCGGCCAAGCGGGCCGGCGACTACGAGCGTATGGCCCAGCTGCAGTACGGCCGGATTCCCGAGCTGGAACGCGAGCTGACCGAAGCCCAGGCGGCCGAGGCCAAACCCGAAGCCCATCAGCTGCTGCGCAACAACGTCACCGACGAGGAAGTCGCCGAGATCGTGTCGCGCTGGACCGGCATTCCGGTGTCGCGCATGCTCGAAGCCGAGCGCGACAAGCTGCTGCGCATGGAGGACTCGTTGCATGAACGCGTGATCGGCCAGAACGAGGCCGTCACCGCGGTCTCGGATGCCATTCGCCGCTCGCGCTCCGGTCTATCCGACCCGAATCGCCCGATCGGTTCGTTCTTGTTCCTGGGTCCGACCGGCGTGGGCAAGACCGAGCTGTGCAAGGCGATCGCGACGTTCCTGTTCGATACCGAAGCCGCGATGGTGCGCATCGACATGTCCGAGTTCATGGAAAAACACTCCGTGGCGCGGCTGATCGGTGCCCCGCCCGGCTATGTCGGCTACGAACAGGGCGGCTATCTGACCGAAGCCGTGCGCCGCAAGCCCTACTCCGTGATTCTGCTGGACGAGGTCGAAAAGGCGCACAGCGATGTGTTCAACATCCTGCTGCAGGTACTCGACGACGGCCGGCTGACCGACGGCCACGGCCGCACGGTGGATTTCCGCAACACCGTGATCGTGATGACGTCCAATCTCGGCAGCCAGCTCATACAGGAGCTCGCCGGCGAGGAGAACTACGAAACGATGAAGGAATCGGTCATGGAAGTGGTGGCCAGCCAGTTCCGGCCCGAGTTCATCAACCGGATCGACGAATCGGTGGTCTTCCACCCGCTCGCGCAGGCCCAGATTCGCCAGATTGCGCGTATCCAGATGCGGGAACTGGAAACACGGCTGGCCGAGCGCGAACTGACCCTGAATATCAGCGATGCCGCGATCGACAAGCTCGCCGAAGCCGGCTTCGACCCGGTCTACGGCGCACGGCCGCTCAAACGCTCGATCCAGACGCTGGTGGAAAATCCGCTCGCCAAACGTATTCTGGCCGGTGAATTCGTGGCCGGCGATACGGTCAACGTCGATCTCGGCGAGGATACCGCCCTGCACTTCGATAAGGCCGCGTGACCTTCGACGCCGCCGGCCATGACAAAGCCCGCCTCGGCGGGCTTTGTTGTTTCCTGGCCCGGCGACGATCGAGATTTTGGCGTGGCAACGGCCATGGTTACAGCCGCTGCTGTTGTTCGCCCAGGCGACGTCGACGGCGACGACCGGAGCCTGCGAGACCCCGATCCCGCGCTGGCAAGCCACGGCCGGGTCGCAACTGCCCGGCCTTGTGCACGGCTACAGCGACGCCAGTGTCTGACGCATTCGCTTGCGCATGGCCGTGTCCGGTAGCTTGCCGTAGCCGGCGTGCATGTTATCGGCCAGATGCTCGGGGTCGCTGGTTGCAGGAATTACGGCGGTGACTGCCTCTTCGGCGAGCACGTACTTGAGTGCGAACTGGCCCCAGGAAAAGCAATCGAATTCCTTGGCATAGTCGGGCAGGTCATGACCCTTGACCTGGCTGAAGAAGCGGCCGTCGTTGTAGGCGCGGTTGACGAGTACCGCGATGCCACGGTCGGCCGCCAGCGGCAGCAGGCGTTTTTCGGCGTCCGGCGTCATGATCGAATAGTTGAACTGTACGAAGTCCAGATCCTTGGTCGACATCTGGTGCTCGAGCTCTTCGAACGCGCTGGTCAGATAGTGCGTGATGCCGATGTACCGGACGTGGCCGTCCGTCTTCATCTGTTTCATCGTCTGCCATTGCGTCTCCAGATCGATGAAGTTATGAATCTGCATGAGATCGATCGGCGAGCCCAGCGCGCGCTCGGATTCGGCCATCTGATCGATCCCGGCCTGGCGGCCGTCGATATGGACCTTGGTCGCCATGAACAGCCGATCGCGCAGCCCGGTCTCGCGCGCGATGTTGCCGATATTGGTCTCGGCGTTGCCGTACGTCGGTGAGGTGTCGACCAGCGTGCCGCCCATGGCGACGAAGTGTTCCATCACCGTTCGCAGATCGGCGAGCGTGTCCTGGCTGCGCGTGGAGAAAGATCCGGAGGAGCCCATGCCGATGACCGGTACCGATTCGCCGCTCGAGGGAATCGCGCGTTGACGCATGGATTGTCTTGCCGCTTCGGGGTCGATCTCGGCGGCGCCGAGCGGCCACGGCAGCGCGGCCAGGCCCAGTCCGGCTGCGCCGTATTGCAGTACCCGGCGGCGACTGGCGTCATGATTCGAACGATCGCTATCTGTACTCATGATCGGTGGCTCTCCGGTTCGTGGGGATGACAAGAGTGGACGGTGTCGATAACGGTTTCGCGGCGCCGGCGCGCACGGCCCAGCGCGATACCCACGCCGGCCCATGCCAGTGCCAGCGGCATGGCGGCGAAGGCAAGCGCCGACAGACCCAGGCCCAGTGCGGCCAGCCCGCTGTACAGCCAGCCGCTGGCCGCGTCGCCGCCGCGATAGACCACGGTATCGATGAAATTCTTGGCCTTGTACTTGTCTTCGGGCGAGACGACGCCAAAGAGCATCTCGCGCGCCGGCTTGGTGATCGCATAGTTGCCGGCCCGGCGCACGACCTGAAACACGACCAGCACACCCAGCGTTGGCATCAGGCCCAGCATGCCGAAGCCGGCCGCCACAGCCAGCGGAATCAGCGCCAGCGCCAGCGGCAGGCCGAACCAGGCCACCAGCCGTGCGGTGGCGAAAAACTGCAGGGCAAGCGTGATGATATTGGTCGCCAGATCCATGCCGGCAAAGATCTGGGTACGGCGCGCGCTGTCCGCGAACGCCTGCTCGACGATGTGTGCCTGCTCGAAATACAGAAACGTCGACAGCGACGAATAGGCGATGATGAATACACAGATGCCCAGAAGATAGGGTGATCTGGCGACATGCAGCGCACCCGCCCAGACGCTTTCGCCCCGGCTGCGTGCCGACGGAGCGGCTCGGCTGGCTCGGGACGAACCCATGACCGCCAGCGCACTGCCGGTCGCAGCGATCAGGAACAGCGCCGACACCGGCAGCAGGTTGACCGGACCCAGACGATCGGCGAGCAGCGCGGTTAGGCCCGGCCCGGCAATCGCGCCCAGGCTGCCTCCGGCGGCAATCAAGCCGAACAGGCGCAGCGCCTGACGCGCATCGAAGACATCGTTCATCACGCTCCAGAACAGCGAGATGACGAACAGATTGAACACGCTGACCCAGACGAAGAATGCCCGCGCGGTCCAGACCGGCGCCCATTCGCTACGCATGAGCACAAAGAAGCCGAACAGATTGACGATGAAAAACCCGTAGCTGACGACCACCAGTCCGCGCCGCGAGTACCGTCGTACCGCCCAGCCAAATAACGGCACCACCGCCAGCATGAGCAGGAACGTTGCCGAGAACACCCACGCTAGCGCGTCGACGCCGCCCTGGATGCCCATCTCGTCGCGTACCGGCCGTAGAACATAGTAGCCAGCGAGCAGACAGAAGAAATACGAGAACGACCACGCGACCGGCCCGAACTCACCCGGTTCGAGCGCCAGAGCGCGCCGGACACGCCCAGGTTCAGCCACGTGGCCCGTCCAACCCGGTAACCTTGATTCTCAAGCACATGCCCACAGCATCCCTGATGTCACCTCATTGGTTAATACAGGATCTTTCATGCATTACGTGAAGGCCAACGGTGCCGAGATCCCCGCGCTCGGGTTCGGTACGTTCGAACTTGAATCGGCAGATGCCCAGGCCATGGTCAAGCATGCACTGGAGGTCGGGTACCGGCATATCGATACCGCGCAGATGTACAAGAACGAGGAAGCCGTGGGTCGCGGCATCGCCGCGTCGGGCTTGGCCCGAGCAGACATCTTTCTGACCACCAAGATCTGGACCGACCGCTTCAGCGACGGCGACCTCCAGGCCTCGGTCGAACAAAGCCTCGAGCGGCTGGGCACCGATTATGTCGATCTGATTCTGCTGCATTGGCCCAACCCGGATATTTCACTCAAGGAAACTCTGGACGCGCTCAACGAAGTGCAGGAACGGGGCCTGGCCCGCAATATCGGCATCAGCAACTTCACCCGAGCGCTCATCGACCAGGCGGTCGAGACGTCGGGCAACCCGCTGGTGACCAACCAGGTCGAATACCACCCGTATCTGAACCAGGCGCCGGTGATCGATGCCCTGTCGACCCATGGCATGGCGCTGACCGCCTATTGTCCGCTGGCGCGCGGCGAGGTCTTCAAGGATCCAACGCTTGAGCGTATCGGCAAGGCGCACGGCAAGAATCCCGGCCAGGTGGCGCTGCGCTGGCTGATTCAACAGGACAACGTCGTCGCCGTGCCGCGCTCGGCCAATCCGGATCACGTCGCATCGAACTTCGACATATTCGACTTCAATCTCACCGAAGAACAGATGCGCGAAATCGCGGCCCTGCATTCGGACGACGGCCGTATGATCAACCCGTCCTTCGCCCCCGATTGGGACAATGCCGCCTGATCGACAGCGGATGGCCGGCCAGACCACGCCCGACCCGGTTCGCTGCACCCGGCGTCGGGTGCGGTCTTTCTGTATCGACCGACGGCAAATTTCTCTGTCGGAAAGCCGGCGTGCCTGATCCTATTTATAGGATTAGATATATTTCGTATGCAATTGATATGAATAACTATTAATGGTTGGCGCCGATACGGCTTCGCGCCATTGCGACGGCGGCCATATCGGTGGTGCTGTTCTGTGCTACTGCTTCGGCGAAGAGCTGTGTCAGCGTGGTTTCTATCGCGGCGATACGTCTTGCCACGCGAGCGGCGTCGTAGCCGTTCGGGTCGAGTTCGTCGCTTACGTTGATCAGACCGCCCGCATTGATGACGAAGTCCGGCGCATAGACGATGCCCCGCTCGTTCAATCGTATGCCGTCCCGTTCCGTGGCGAGCTGGTTGTTTGCCGCGCCGGCCACCACGCGACAGCGCAATGCGGCGATGGTGCGCTGATCGAGAATCGCGCCAATGCCACAGGGTGAAATCACGTCCACCGCCTGGGTCAGGATCACATCGTTATCGACGACGCGCGCGCCAGCCTGTTCTGCGCGTGCGGCCGCATCGGCTCGAATATCCGACGCCAGAACCTCGGCACCACCCGCTAGGAGCCGTTCGATCACAGCCAGTCCAACGTGGCCACACCCCTGCACGGCCACCTTGAGTCCTCTCACGTCGTCGCCCATTCGTGCGGCCTGCAAGGCCGCGCGCATTCCTACGATCACGCCGTCCGCAGTATGCGGCGACGGGTCACCGGAGCCGCCATCGGCCAGCGAACGGCCCACCGCGTGAGGCGTGACCTCGTTGAGCCAGGCGATATCGGACTCGGTCATACCCATATCTTCGGTGGCCACATAGCGCCCGCCCAGACTATCCACGGCCCGGCCCAGCGCATGCATGCCCGCCCGCCGATCCGAGGGAAATGGACCGAGTACGACCGCCTTGGCTCCGCCGCAATTCAGACCGGCACAGGCCGCCTTGTAGCTCATCGCTTCGGACAGCCGCAGCACATCCGTCAAAGCAGCTGCTTCGTCGTCATAGTCACGAATGCGAACGCCACCGACGCCCGGGCCGAGCGCGTTCGAATGGACGGCGATAATGGCGCGCAAACCGGTCGCGCGATCGTAAAAATGACTAACCTGCGGGTGGCCCTGTTCGGCCATACGTGAAATCACCGTCACGGCATCGTGCTCCAATGTTGGGGACCGGCTTCGAGTGTGGCCGTTGGTCCGGGGGGTGTCGATGGCGAGACCGTTCCTGCGACAATGGGAGCCGGCGTAGTTGCGTCGGCGAGGACGGCCGGCAATACTGAGAAGATCAAAAAAAACAACGATGCGGGCCAGCCGGCGCCAGTACGCATCGTCAGGACGCGTTCGACGGTCGGGCCATTGGTCTCAGGACGCGCGCTGGGGGAACCATACGCCGCGTCGGGGCGTTTCATCGGGACAAGACTTATGCGGATAAGGGTGCTGTTTGCAGCCGTCGCCATCGCCGTCGCGGGCCATGCGTTCGCCCAGACACAGCCCGACGCCACGGCCGGTGTGGAGGTCGAGCTCAACAAGCTCGAAGCGGTCAATGGCGCCTGCCGGGCCTACCTGGTCACCCAGAACCTGACCGACGATCGGTTCGATGCTTTCCAGCTGGACGTCGTGATGTTCGACAACGACGGTATCGTTGCGCGCCGACTGGCGGTCCAGATCGGGCCGATGGCGCCTCAGAAGACCAGCCTCAAGGTCTTTGACATACCGAATCTCGCCTGCGGCGATATCGGCCAGCTGTTGCTCAACGACGTGCTCGAATGCCGGGACAGCAACGGGTCACGCGACGACTGTCTCTCGTTGGTCTCGGTATCCCAGCGCGGCAACACGCCGTTCATCAAATAAATCGGCATGATCATTCGCGATCCCACGATTGACGGCCGTTCGAGCCGCCGACCGACGCCACCCCGGAGCAATCCCTCGTGAACGCCTTCATCGACCAACTTGCAGGAATCGGCGATGCGCTGAGCAACATCGTGTTTCTCGGCGGCCCGGTGGTGCTGCTGCTGATCGTCATGTCGATCGTCGCGGCAGCGATCGTGATCGCCAAGGCAGTCCAGTTCCGACGAGTGCGGATCAATGACCGACGCACCGCGCGCAGCGCCCTGTCGATCTACCGTACCGGCAACGCCGGCGCTGCCATGACCATGGCACGCCGGTCGCCCAACCCGGCATCGCGTGTTCTTGCACGCGCGATCCAGCTCCGCGCACGCCACGACATACCCGAACCGGTGATGCGAGAAGAAATCTTGCAGTATGGCGGCGATATGCTCGAATCGCTGCGCAGCCATCTGCGTCCATTGGAGGTCATCGCCTCGCTCGCACCTCTGCTCGGCCTGTTCGGCACCGTCTTGGGCATGATCGAGGCGTTTCGGGATCTGGAAGCGGCCGGCAGCCAGGTCAACCCGGCACTGCTGTCCGGCGGCATCTGGCAGGCATTGCTGACCACCGCGATAGGTCTGGCCGTGGCCATGCCTACGATCGTGGCACTGAACTGGCTGGAACGCGCGATCGATCGCGCCGCCCACGAGATGGACAGCGTGGTCACTCGCGTATTCACGGCCGATCTTTCGCGCCAACCCGGTCAGACGCTGTCGGACGAAGACGATGAGCACGGCCACAGCACCCCGTTCATTTAGCCACGGCCCGGTCCGCCGGCGCCCCTTGGTCAGCCTTACGCCGCTGATCGATGTGGTGTTCATCCTGCTGCTGTTCTTCATGCTCGCCTCGAACTTCAGCGATGAGCACGCGATCGTGCTGGACGCGCCCACACAGGGCCAGGCGCGGCCGTCCATTCAGGGCGCTCTGCTGGTCGATGTTCGTCTCGACGGCGTGCGCTTCGCCGGCCAGTATGTCGGCCTTGAAGAACTGTCTCAGCGCGTCAAGATCGCACTCGCCGACGATGCCGGACAGCGCGTGCTCGTGCGCCCGGCGGCACGTGTGAGTCTGCAGGACACAGTCCGCATACTCGATGCGCTATCGGCCGCAGGCGTGGTCAATCTGTCGCTGATGGACAGCCAGGCGCGCAGCTGAGCCATGCGCTTCTCTCGCCGACATCGGGCCCGCGCAACCGGAGACGAGTCCGTTCTGCCGCTGACCAACGTGGTGTTCCTTCTGCTGATCTTCTTCATGCTCGCCGGGCGAATCACCGGGCCGCAGCCGTTCGAGATCAATCCGCCTCGCTCGGCCAGCGACGCCGCCGCCGACGCCGGCAGCATCGAGGTGCAGATCGCAGCTGGCGGTGCTCTGGCACTGGACGGCCGTCCGATCACGCTCGACGCGCTGGCCGAGGCCGTACGCCGCGAAATCGACACGCGCCCGGATGCACCGCTACGCCTCAAAGCCGACGGCACAGGCGAAGCCACACGCGTCGTGGCGGTGATGCAGGCGCTGCGCAAGGCCGGCGCGGATAAACTGCGCCTGATCACCGTCGCCGCTGCCAACCCATGAACATCACGCGCGGCCAATGGCTGCTGGCCTTCGGGGTCGCGGCCGTCGTCCATTTGGCCTTGCTTGCCCTGTTCCTCGTCGGCGACCGCCCGCCCGAATCATCGGCGGATGCGCCGTCCGGCGTGATGGTCTCACTGGATACGCTCGAGCCCGGTCTGCCCGCAGACAGCGCAATCGATAGCGCCCCCGTTGAAGCCGCCACGCCGGCTGAGATCGTACCCAGCGCGCCTACGCCCACCCCCAGCGAAAGCCCGATGAGTGCGGCCGAGTTACCAACACAGGTGCCCGAAGCGGCCACCGATATCGGCCCCGAGCCATCGGCCCAGCCGCCCACCGATGTGGCCGACCGTTCCGCAACCGAGGCCGAGCCCCGCGACAGCCCACCGGCAACCGGCGCCACGGCAACCCCGCGCGTCGCCGCCGCGGTCACGATTCGCCCGCAGGAGATCAGTGAAACGATCCGGCCGGCCGAACAGGTCACCGCGCGTACCGCCGACCCGAACGAATTCGGCGCCCCTGAGACCGCAAGCCAGGCACAGAACGGCGCTTACGGCGATAGCGAACAATCGACAGATGACTATATCGTCCAGCTTCGGGCCTGGTTATCGCGCCACAAGCAATATCCGATGGCCGCACGCAACCAGCAGATCGAAGGCACGGTGCGCGTCTATCTGGTGATCGACGCCAACGGCAATATTCTCAACCAGCGCATCGTGGAAAGCTCCGGCTCGCAAATGCTGGATAACGCCGCCCGACAGATGCTCGAACGCTCGGAGCCGTTGCCACGCATGCCGGCAACCATGCGTCGAAACCGGCTCGAACTGGTCGTTCCCGTGGTGTTCTCTCTGCGCTGATCCGCGCGACGGATCACCAGATCACGAGTTCGACACGGCGGTTCTTCGCCTGGCCGACATCGCTGTCGTTACTCGCTCGTGGCACGGTATAGCCGACGCCCCACGGTTTGAGCCGATCACGATCGATGCCGTGGCGGCTGACCAACGCATCGACGACTGCCGCCGCACGACGGCTCGACAGGTCGATGTTGTAGTCGAAGCTGCCGCGACTGTCGGTATGACCGACCACCAGCAGCCGCATTCGGGGCCGGTTGGCCAAAAGCTGGGCGATCTCATCGAGCGTTGGCTTGGACTCGGGCTTGATCTCCGCGCTGTCGGTATTGAAGAAGATGCCGTATAGAGCGACCCGACCTTCGTTGTCCAGATCGCGCGCCATCTGCTCCGCGTTGACTGAAATCGCCGAAATCTCGCGCGGTTTGACCCGAAGCGTATCCAATTGTGCCACCACGCCGCTCGGACTCGGCGCGATCTGCAGGCCGACGTATGTATCACCGGCCTGATCGATCCGCCGGGCCGACAGATAATGCTGTTCGGCCGTGGCGTTGCCAAACAGATCGGCGTGCGCTCGATAGCCAGGCGAGGCTCGCAAGAAAGTCGGACCGCACTCGGCGCCGGCGCAACGATAGAGCACATCGAAGCCGCCGGTGCCCAGCCGCTTGTCGTAGGCATCGACGACCGTCTCCAGACTGACCTGGGGATCGAAACGATACGTATGCCGGATCAGCGACCCCTCGACGGTTCGCGTTGCCGAGATGTTGCCGTTGATGCCACCGCGCTGGGCGATACGGTCGGTAATCAGCGGATAGGTCGTAAAATCCTCGGCCGCGCGATCGATGGGACGCGCACCATCGGGCGGCGCGACGGCCGCCCCACCGGTGGGCGCGCTCGCCGACGAATCCTGTGCATGCACCCCGCTCGCGGCCATGACCGCAAGACACAGCACGAACAGCCAGGCCAACCGACGACGAAGGGTGATCATGACGGAATACTAGCAGCCGCAGGCCGTGGCGAGCCAAGCCGATGCCGCGCCCGGATACCATGTTCCGGGCGCGTCCGCCGGTCAGCGTACCCGTTCGATCACGGTGGCAATGCCTTGGCCCATGCCGATGCACATCGTGGCCAGGCCCAGGGTGGCGTCCTTATCCTGCAACACATGCGCCAGCGCGCCGGTGATGCGCGCACCCGATGTTCCCAGGGGGTGACCCAGCGCGATCGCGCCGCCGCGTACGTTGATATGGTCCTGCCGATCCTCGATGCCGAGTTCCTTGAGTACCGCCAGACTCTGGGCGGCGAAGGCTTCGTTGAGCTCGATATACTCGATCTCGGCGAGCGATACCCCGGCGCGCTCAAGCGCTTTCTGGGTCGCCGGCACCGGGCCACGGCCCATCACCGACGGATCGCAACCGGCCACGGCCATGCCGCGGATTCGGGCCATGGGTTCGAGGCCCAGCCCGCGGGCCTTGTCTGCGGACATGACCAGCAACGCCGCCGCGCCGTCGGAAATCGCCGACGAGTTGCCGGCCGTCACGGTTCCGCCGCGAGGGTTGAACGCCGGTCGCAGCGAGCCCAGCCCTTCCATGCTGGCATCGCCTCGAACCACTTCGTCAGCCGTGCACATCACGGCATGCCCATGGGCATCGAAGCCGCGCACCGGAACGATCTCGTCGGCAAACTCGCCTTCGACGTTGGCACGGTGGGCTCGTTGATGCGACCTCAGTGCGAATTCGTCCTGGCTTTCACGATCGATCTTGTGAATATTGGCCAGCATCTCGGCGGTCAGGCCCATCATCGCAGCCGGTTTGGCCACATGCTTGGATAGCGCCGGGGCGATGTCGACGTTGTAATCCATGGGTACATGACCCATGTGCTCCACGCCACCGCAGATGAAGACCTCGTCGATACCCGCAGCGATCTGACCGACCGCCGTATGAATCGACTGCATGGACGATCCGCACAGGCGATTCACCGTCTGGCCTGCGACCGAATGCGGCAGTCCGGCCAGCAGCGCGGCGTTACGACCGATGTTCAGGCCCTGCTCCTTGGTCTGCTGGACACAACCCCAGATAACGTCCTCGACGATCGCGGGGTCGATCCCGTTGCGATCGATCAACGCATTCATGAGTGCCGCCGAGAGTTCCTCGGCGCGCGTGTCTCGAAACATGCCGCCCTTGGAGCGGCCCATCGCGGTACGAACCGCATCAACGATGACAATGTCTTGCATGACTTAACTCCAGTAATGGGTTCAGATGGCGTCGCCGCGGTATCCGCGCTTACGACATCTGGAAATAGGTTTCGCCGTTGGCCGCCATCTTGCGCATACGCTCGGTCGGCTCATAGAGCTTGCCCAGATGCCCATAGCGATCGGCCTTCTCGCAGACCGCTTTCAGCCCGAGCGAGTCCGCGTACTTGAGCGCGCCACCGCGAAACGGCGGGAAACCCAGCCCCATGATCAGACCCATGTCGACCTCGTTGGGAGTCTCGGCAATCCCTTCCTCGAGCGCGCGGGCCGCTTCGATAATCATGGGAATCATCATGCGATCGACGATCTGCTCGGCGTCGAACTCCTGAGCGCCGTCGCGCTGGACCGTCTTGATGAGCTCGTAGGCCTGCGGATCTTCGGATTTCTTCGGACGGCCCTTCTTGTCCTTTTCATACTTGTAGTAACCCGAGCCCGTCTTCTGGCCCAGGCGATTGTTCTCCACCATCACGTCCAGCGAAGATTTCTCGTCCTGGTCCATCCGATCCGGATAGCCTTCGGCCAGCACTTCCTCGACATGCTGAGAGGTGTCCATACCGACCACATCAGACAGATACGCCGGGCCCATGGGCCAACCGAACTTCTCCATCACCTTGTCGATCTGGGCAAAATCCGCGCCGTCGGCGATGAGCTGCTGAAAGCCGAAGAAATACGGAAACAGGATTCGATTGACCAGAAAGCCGGGACAGTCGTTGACCACGATCGGCGTCTTGCCCAGCTTGTGGGCAAAATCGACGATGGTGGCAACAGCCTCTTCCGAGGAGGCCTTGCCCTTGATCACCTCAACCAGCGGCATCTTGTGTACCGGATTGAAGAAATGCATACCCAGAAAGTTCTCGGGGCGCTGCAGAGCCTCAGCCAGCGAGTCTATGGAGATACTCGAGGTATTTGATGCAAGTATCGACTTTTCTGAGACTTTTTCTTCTGTCTCAGCCAAAACCGATTTCTTGATCTTGGGGTTCTCGACTACGGCCTCGATCACCGCGTCGACACCCTCGAACTCGGCGTAGGACAGGGTCGGCCGGATGCGAGACATCCCCTGGGCCATGGCGGCCGTATCCAGCTTGCCGCGCTCGACGCCTTTGGAGAAGTGCTTGGCCGCCTCTTCCAATCCCTGGTCGATCGCCTCTTCCTTGATGTCCTTCATCAGTGTCGGCACGCCCTTGTAGGCGGCCTGGTAGGCAATGCCGCCTCCCATGATACCCGCGCCCAGAACGGCAGCCTGGTTGATGTCGTGGGCGATCTTGCCGTATTTCTTGCCCTTTTTCTTGATCAGCTGATCATTGAGGAACAGCTGGATGAGCGCTGCGGCCTCGGTGGACTTGGCCAGCTTGATGAAGCCCTCTGTCTCGATGGCGATGGCTTCGTCGCGCGACTTGTCCGCCGCCTGGGCCATGCGATCGATGGCCTCGATGGGTGCAGGGTAATTGCCCTTGGTCGCACCCAGTACGTAGCCCTTCGAGGTCTGAAACACCATGGCCGCTTCGGTACGGTTGAGCTTCAGCGGCGCCTTTTTCTCGGCCTTGCGCGCGGCCCAGTCGAATTCGCCTTCGATCGCACGGTCGAGCAGATCGCGTGCGGCTACCTCGAGTTCGTCGTCGGCGACCACCGCATCCACCATGCCGGCCTTGAACGCCTTGTCC
The DNA here is from genome assembly GCF_040361275.1 of Salinisphaera sp. T31B1. Lineage (NCBI taxonomy): Bacteria > Pseudomonadati > Pseudomonadota > Gammaproteobacteria > Salinisphaerales > Salinisphaeraceae > Salinisphaera > Salinisphaera sp. T31B1. Next base: position 719,510 of record NZ_APNH01000002.1, read on the forward strand.
GCCGACCGAGGCTTGCCGTCGGCAATCCATTCGATGGCGTTATCGGCACCGATCAGGCGCGGCGCGCGCACGGTGCCACCGAAACCGGGGTAGATACCCAGCTGGGTTTCCGGGAAACCGATTTTTGCCGACTGCGTCATGACCCGGAAATCGGTGGCCAGACACATTTCCAAGCCTCCGCCGAGGGCCAAGCCGTTGATCGCGGTGACGCTGGGGAAATCGAGATCCTCGATGGTGGAGAACATCGCATTGGCATCGGCCATCCAGGCCTTCATCTGCTCGTCCGACGACTTGAAGCGCTCGCCGAATTCCATGATATCGGCGCCCACGATGAACGCGGGCTTGGCCGATTTCACCAGTAACCCCTTGACGTCGTCGGCGTGCGACAGCGCCTTGGCAGCCTGGTTGAGATCGTCGATGGTGGCCTGGTCGAACTTGTTGACCGAACCTTCCTTGGCATCGAACGTCAGCACGGCGATGCCGTCGGCGACGTCGACCGTCAGTGTGGAACCCTCATACAACATGGATGGTGCTCTCCGATCGGTGAAACGGGCCAACCGCCAAAGCGGTCGCAGGGTAAGTGAAAACGGACGATACGGTAGCGTACAGTCCGGCGCGCGACAATCGCCGTCCTGCACGCCGGCAAACGTTCGCAACAGGCCGTGTGGCGTACATCGTCGGCTTTTGACAGCCCTGACAGGCCATGGTTATCTAGACCCATCGCAAGCCAACGGGTCCCGGACATGGCGAAATCGGACAACCGTATCAGCAGACTGCGCAAGGATATCGATCAGCTGCGCAAAAACTACACCGGCGCGCTCACTTCGGCCAATCGCGTGGTCTACGAAGGCATCGAGCAACTCGCCGAGCACGAGCTGGAAGCGATCCGGACCCACTACGAACAGGCGCTGAACAATCTGAAGACGCTCAGAAAAGGCGGCGCACCGAAGGATCTGGCCGCCCAGCAACTGATGCTGTTACAGGAGACCATCGATCGAATCCTGGCCAATGCACGAGAGAGCCTGGCGATTCTCGACAATACGCGACGGCAGATAAACAGCGAGATTCGAACCAACCTCAAGGGTAGCGACAAACGCAGGCGCAGCGCCGCACAACAGGCCCGCAGAGCTGGATTGACCGCTACCAAGCGCACCGCCGAGCAGGCAAGCGATATCGCCGGCGCGGCAGCTGAGCACGTCGAGCAGGCTGCGGCGAGACCGCGCCAAAGCGCCGAGTCTGCGGCTGCCAGCGCCCGCGACGCAGCTGAAACGGACGCGGCAACGGCCGGCACGCCAAGTCGCAGCGCCAAGAGCAGCACGGCAAAAAAGCGCACATCGACGAAGACCGCGGGCACCGCGCGGGGCAAAACGGCTGACAGCACAAAGCCACGCAAGACGGCTCGGCGATCTGCCCAGTCATCGAACACGGCGGGCAATGCCAAGACCAAGAAAGCCGCAGCGAGCGCCAAAGAAAGCCAGAACTCGCAGAAGCCAGTCAAAAAAGCCGCGACGCGCACGACGCCCAAATCGCGCAGCGAATCGACGAAGAGCACCGCGTCCTCATCGTCCACCACCAAGACGACGGCCAAGCGCAAGACCGGCACCTCCGGCAAGCGCGCGACCGCGTCGGGTTCCGGCAGGAAAACCGGCGCCACTGCTGCTGCCAAACGCAAGCGCACGGGCTCGGGCAAGCGCTCGACCACCGAAACCGCCGGCGGCGGCGGCACGTCCGGCAACCAAACCGACAGCTGAACGCAGCATTTGCTGTATCTTGAGGCCGCCCCGAGAGGCGGCCTTTCAGTTTGATGCACCCGCCGCGCGGGACATCGTTGCCATTCATCGATTGTTTCGATCGCATGCTAGATCTTGCCGATAGCACACAGCTGCTGCGTTTGCTGGCCGAACCCACGCGGCTGCGGCTGCTGCTGTTGCTCATCGACGAGCCGATGACCGTGGCCGAGCTGACCAGCGTCACCCAGCTCACCCAGAGCCGCGTATCCAGCCATCTGGCCCGGCTGCGCGAGGCCGGCATGGTCCAGGACCGGGCCGTCGCCAACGCCAACTTCTACTCGGTCGACGTACGCCGCTGGCAGCACGATCTGCGCCCTCTATGGGGCGCGTTGGTCGATCAGCTCGACGACACACAGGTCCACCGCGATCGGGAACACGCCGCCGAGATCGTACGCCGGCGGGCAAGCCGCAGCAGCTGGGTCGAATCGGTCGCCGGGCGCATGGAGCGCCAGTACTCGCCGGGCCGTACCTGGGAGGCGATGAGCCGTTCGCTGATCGAATTGCTGGACCTGGGCCAGGTGCTCGATATCGCCTCCGGCGACGGTGTGCTGGCCGAACTGCTGTGCCGGCGCGCGGCATCGGTGACGTGTCTGGATCGCAGCGCAGCAGTGATCGAGGCCGCGCGCGCCCGCCTGGCCTGCCAGGGCAATGTCTCCTTCCGGATCGGCGACATGCATGCGTTGCCGTTTGCGGACGCCGGCTTCGATCAGGTGTTTCTGCTACACGCGCTCAGTTATAGTCCCACCCCGCAGATCGCGCTCGCCGAAGCCGCTCGCGTACTCAAGCCCGGCGGACGGCTCACGCTGGCAACCATCGCCCGCCATGAACACGAGGCCACCGTCGCGGCCTACGATCACGTCAACCTGGGCTTCGAGGTCGCACAGCTGCATGAATGGCTCGAGAAGGCGGGCCTGGATGTCCGCGATTGCGATGAACGGGCACGAGAACCGCAGCCGCCCTATTTCCATCTGATCACCGCCAGCGCAGGCAAACCATGATCGAAACGCCAGTGCCCCGTTCCATGCGCCTCGGTGCGTTCGCTACCAACCGATGCATATCCGCCGACCGCGCCGACGCGTGCCCACGAGCGCCGATCCGATGACCGCGACTGGCGATGAGACGACGCAGAGCCGACGCAAGTCGCGTGTGATCGCTGGCCTGATCTGGGTCGCGCTGCTGGTAACCGCGCTGATCTGGATCTACGTGCAGGGTTGGTCGATCCGGGAGATCATGCGCCTGGTCTACGACTACGTGGTCAATAATCCGATCGCGCCGGTGGTCTATATCGTCATCTACGGCCTGCGTTCGTTCACGTTCTTCCCGGCCATGTGGCTGACCATCGCTGCAGGCAGCCTGTTCGGCTTCATCCCCGGGCTGATCTATGCGCTGATCGGCGAGAACCTGTCGGCCAACACCGCCTATGCGCTTGCCCGGTTCTTCCGCCGGGACGGCGAGGCCGACGAAGCCAAGAACCCGCGGATCGCGGCTTTTCGACGACTGCTGGTCGAACAGGCTTTCCCGACCACCGTAGTACTGCGCGCTTCGTTTCTGCCGTTCGATCTGGTCAACTATGCCTGTGGCCTGCTGCGCGTACCGTGGATCCCTTATTTTCTCGCCAGCATCATCGGCATGCTCCCGCCGATGATCACCTTCGTCAGCTTCGGGGCGACGGTCAATCTGCCGGATCTGCTCTCGCAGGAGACCTTCTCTCCCGAGCAGCTCATCGACGCAAAACAGCTGATGATCTCCGCCGGGCTGCTCGTGGTCAGCGGCATCATCGCCTGGTTTGCACACCGCCGCCGCAAGAAGCTGGCCGACACCGCTGCACAGCGCACAAATTGACGCGCCCCCGGGGGCTTTGTAGCCTTTAACCATTCGTTGATATCGAGGGGTTGCGTGCGTTATCTGCTCGGGCTGATCGTCGGCTTGGCCACGCTGTGGCTACTGCTGTCAGGACATTACTCGCCGATGGTGTTGAGCTTGGGCGCAGGCTCGTGCCTGTTCACGGCGTTCGTCTGCCACCGCATGGGCCTGATCGACGCGGAAACCGTGCCGCTGCATCTGATCGCACGCCTGCCCGGCTACCTTTTCTGGTTGGCGGTCGAGATCGCCAAATCGAACTGGGATGTCGCCAAACGGGTTATTCTGCCCGGCCGGCATATCTCGCCGACCATGGTCACACTCCGCGCGCGCCAGCGCAGCGAACTCGGCCAGACCATCTTCGCCAATTCGATCACCCTCACCCCCGGCACGGTCACCGTCGGTCTTCGCCGCGGTGTGGTCGAAGTTCACGCTCTGACCGAAGACAACGCGCGTAACATGGAAGGTGGCGAAATGGATCAGCGAGTCCGCGCACTGGAAGGCCGGTCGGCTTCGACCCGCGCCGGGCGCTAGCGCCATGTTCTTCGCTGCGATCATCGGCGTGGCCGTGACCATGCTGCTACTGCTGGCACGCGCACTGCTCGGCCCCTCCGCCTACGATCGTATTCTCGCGATCAATCTGTTCGGAACCAAGACGGTGTTGTTCGTGTCCGTGCTCGGTTTTCTCAACGGACGTCCTGAATTTCTCGATCTGGGCCTGATCTATGCCCTGATCAATTTCATCGGCACCATCGCCGTGCTCAAATTCATGCAGTACGGCGATCTCGGCTGGGACGAAGCCAGCAAGGACGAACCCGATGTGTGACTACTCGCGCGATCACCGGGGTTCGGTATGCCGCTGATCATCGACACGGCCAGCTGGGTGCTGCTGCTTAGCGGCGCGGTTTTCAGCGTCATCGGCGGCATCGGCATACTCCGCATGCCCGATTTCTATACCCGCATGCACGCGGCCTCGATCACCGATACCGCGGGCATGACGCTCATGCTGGGCGGGCTGATGCTGCAGGCCGGCTTCACGTTGGTTACCGCAAAGCTGGTGTTCATCCTGGTCTTTCTGATGATCACGAGTCCGACGGCCACGCACGCGCTCGCGCGCGCGGCATTGCATGACGGCGTCGCACCCGAACTCGATCACGACAAGCGCGACCCGGACCTGACATGACCACGGATATCGTGCTCAACGTACTGCTGCTGGCGATGCTCGCGATTACCGGGCTGGCGATCGCGCGGCTGCGCAATCTGTTTCCCGTGGCCATGCTGACCGGCCTGTACAGCCTGCTCTCGGCAAGCCTGTTCACGCTGCTGGACGCCGTCGATGTCGCCCTCACCGAGGCCGCTGTCGGCGCGGGCGTGACCACCGTGCTGTTCATCGCCACATTCGGCCTGACCCGTGCACGCGAAAAGACCGTACCGACCTCGCGCACGATCATCGGCCTGGTGGTGACGACACTGACCGGTGCGGCGCTGTTCTATGCCAGCCTCGACATGCCGCACTTCGGCGCCGCCGATACACCGGTGCAGACGCACCCGCTGCGCGAGCGTTATCTGGAGACCGTCAAGACCGAAATCGACGTACCCAACACCGTCACCGCGGTGCTGGGCAGCTACCGCGGCTACGATACGCTTGGCGAAGTGACCGTGATCCTCACCGCCGGCATCGGCGTGCTGATGCTGCTGGGCGTCAGCCGGCGCCGCAACGACGACCGACGGGACAAGTCCTGATGCGCGAACACACCATCCTGCGCGTCATCACCAAGATCATCATCGCGCCGATCCTGATCTTCGCGCTTTATGTACAGTTCCACGGCGACTACAGCCCCGGCGGCGGCTTCCAGGCGGGCGTGGTATTCGCGGCAGCGATCATCCTGTATGCCTTGATCTTCGGCCTGGCTGACGCTCGGCGCGCGATCCCGCCCGGCCTGCTGCGTGTGACCGGTGCCCTCGGCGTGCTGATATACGCCGGCACCGGCGTAATCGCCATGCTCAAGGGCGGCAATTTCCTCGACTACGACTATCTGGCGCACGACGCCATTCACGGGCAGCACTATGGCCTGCTACTGGTGGAGTTCGGCGTCGGCGTGACCGTCGCTTCGGTGATTACCTCGATCTTCTATGTCTTCGCCGGGCGCGGACGTCGGGGAGACGGGGCATGAGTCTGGCGGCGCTGTCGGAGAGCTTTTTCGGCCTGTTCAACTACTGGGTCGTCATCGTGTTGATGATGATCGGGTTCTATACCGTCATCTCGCACGACAATCTGGTCAAGAAGTTGATCGGTCTGAACCTGTTTCAGACATCGGTGTTCATCTTCTATATCAGCATGGGCAAGATCACGGGCTCGACAGCGCCGATTCTCACCGATGGGGATCCGCTGTATGCGCATCCCCTGCCCCATGTGCTGATCCTCACGGCGATCGTGGTCGGCGTGTCGACCACCGCGCTGGGCCTGGCGCTGGTGGTGCGCATCCACGAAGCCTACGGCAGCATCGAGGAGGACGACGTACTCGCCGCCGATCTCGAGACCCAGGACGAAGAGGCCGAAACCGAAGAGCAGCGCAGCGAGCAGGCCGAGGCCCGTCAGCAGGCCGAACAGCGTGACGACTACGACGACGGCCGTGAACAGGACGAGGATCACGACATCGACGACCCAGAACGCACCGCATCCCGCACCGCGGACGACGACGGGAGCCGCCACCGGTGATCACCGAGTTTTTCGCCCAGATGCCGGCACTGGTGATCGTACTGCCGTTGCTGGCCGCGCCGGTGTGCGTATTGCTGCACAGGCCGCTGCTCGCCTGGCTGGTCTATCTGCTCACCGCATGGGCCTGCCTGGCGTTGGCGTTCCTGCTCTATGTGCAGGTCAAGATCGGCGGGCCGATCAGCTACGCGATGGGGGGCTGGCCGCCGCCGTTCGGCATCGAACTGCGTCTGGATGCCTTCAACACGGTCGTCCTGCTGCTTGTAACCGGGATTGCCGCGGTCAGCGCGGTGTATGCCCGTGCCAGTGTGGCCGCCGAGATATCCCGGGAGCGGGCGTATCTGTTTTATGCGGCGCTGCTGCTGTGCTTCTGCGGGCTCATGGGCATCACGGTCACCGGCGATGCCTTCAATCTGTTCGTCTTTCTCGAAATCTCGTCGCTATCGTCCTACGGGCTCATCGCGATGGGGGCCAAACGTCGCGCGCTGGTCTCAGCGTTCCAGTATCTGATCATGGGCACCATCGGCGGCACCTTCCTGCTCATCGGGATCGGCTTTCTGTACATGATGACAGGCAGCCTGAACATGGCCGATATCGCCCAGCGGCTGCCCGCGGTGGCCGATACGCGTACCGTGGAGGCGGGCCTGGCGTTCATCGTGGTCGGCGCGAGCCTGAAGCTCGCGCTGTTCCCCCTGCATGTCTGGCTACCCAACGCCTATACCTATGCGCCGTCGAGCGTCAGCGTGTTCATCGCGGCTACCGCAACCAAGGTGGCGGTCTATGCGCTGATGCGGTTTGTGTTCACCGTCTTCGGCGTCGCCTATGCGTTCGGCCAGGTCCCACTGGGCCAGATTCTGCTGCTGCTGTCCGTGGTGGCCATGTTGTCCGGCTCGATGGCGGCGATCTTCCAGACCAATCTCAAGCGCCTGCTGGCCTGGTCGAGCATCGCCCAGATCGGCTATATCGTTATGGGTTTCGCCCTGGCCACGTCGGCGGGGGTGACCGCATCGATCGTGCATATCGTCAACCACGGCATCATCAAGGGCGCATTGTTCATGGCCGCCGGCGCTTTGTTCTGGCGCATGCGCACGATCTCGATCAACGATATCGCCGGCCTGGGCCGCTGCATGCCGGCGACCAGCGCTGCGTTCGTTGCCGCCGGCCTGAGCCTGATCGGCGTGCCCATGACCGCCGGATTCATCAGCAAATGGTTGCTGCTGCAGGCCGTGCTCGATCAAGGCCATTACTGGCTGGCCGCCGCTATTCTGGTCAGCTCGCTCATGGCGCTGATCTATATCGGCCGAGTGATCGAATCTCTCTATTTCCGTGAGGCGCCCGAACGTGAGCCGCCCCCACGCGAAGCACCGCTATCGATGATCGCAACGACCTGGTTGCTGGTGGGCGTGAATATCGTGATCGGCCTGCATTCGACACCGCTGGTCGATGCCGCTCGACGCGGCGCGGACGCCTTGCTGGGAGGTGGCGGATGAGTCCCGTATGGCTTGCCGTGCTGGTGGCATTTCCTGCCGTGATGAGCCTGGCGGTCGCGGCACTGGGGCGCTGGCCCAACGCGCGCGAGAGCGTGAGCGTGGCGACCGCCATCGCACTGTTCGTGGGCGTGGCGAGCTTCATCGGGCCGGTCACCGCCGGTATGCGCCCGAGCCTGACGTTGTTCGAAGTCCTGCCGGGACTGGGCCTGACCTTCACGCTGGAGCCGATCGGGCTGCTGTTCGCGCTGGTTGCCTCCGGGCTGTGGTCTTTGACCACCGTCTATGCGGCCGGCTACATGCGCGGCAACGACGAGCACGCACAGACCCGGTTTTTCGTGTGTTTTGCGCTGGCCATCGCGGCTGCGATCGGCATTGCCTTTGCCGGCAATCTGGTCACGTTGTTCATCTTCTACGAGATGCTCACGCTGTCGACCTATCCGTTGGTCACCCACCACGGCGATGTCGAATCCCGAAACAGCGGGCGGGTCTATCTAGGCATTCTGCTGACCACCTCCATCGGTTTCTTTCTGCCGGCGATCGCGGTCACCTACGTGCTGACCGGCAGCGTGAGCTTCACCGACGGCGGGCTGATGAGCGGCGCCGGCCTGGGCGTGGTCGGCGCGGCCGCACTCTATGCGCTGTTTCTCTACGGGACCGGCAAGGCGGCGCTGATGCCCTTCCATCGGTGGCTGCCGGCGGCCATGGTCGCCCCTACGCCGGTCTCGGCGCTGCTGCACGCAGTGGCGGTGGTCAAGGCGGGCGTGTTCATCGTTCTCAAGCTGACGGTCTACATCTTCGGTGTCGATTTCCTGGCTGAGACCGGCGCCTCGCGACCGATGATGTGGGTGGCCGCGATCACCGTGCTGGGCGCGTCGCTGATCGCCATGACGCGCGACAATCTCAAGGCGCGTCTGGCTTACTCCACCGTCAGCCAGTTGTCGTATATCGTGCTCGGCGCGACCATGGCCTCGAGCCTGGGGATCTTGGGCGGGTCGATGCATATCGCCATGCACGCCTTCGCCAAGATCACCCTGTTCTTCTGTGCCGGTGCCATCTATACCGCGACGCATCGCAAGAACGTGAGCGATCTGGACGGTCTCGGCTATGCCATGCCGATCACGTTCTCGGCGTTCTTCATCGCTTCGCTGTCGTTGATCGGTATTCCGCCGATGGGCGGCATCTGGAGCAAGTGGTATCTCATGGAAGGCGCGGCCGACGCGGGCCATACGATCCTGATCTGTGTACTGGCGATCAGCTCGCTGCTCAACATCGTGTATCTGCTTGAAATACCCACCCGCGCTTTTTTCCATAATCCGCGTCCGGATACGCCGCGCAGCTGGGCCGAAGCGCCCTGGGCGTGCGTCATTCCCCTATCGATCACGGCTGCCGGCTGTATCGTGTGGTTCATCTATCCATTGCCGTTTCTGGAACTGCTCGCCCCCTGGGCGCCGCGCTAGCGAGGTCGCAGGTCATGCTCATCGAACGCAATCCGCGCCAGTACCGTCGTCCCAGCCCGCGGCGTCTGTTCTGGGCGCGCATGCTTTATGTCGGGTGTGCGATCACCTTGGTGCCCAGCCTGTTCATGCATCCGCACGCCGAATTCTCGTTTGCCGAACTGCCGGCCTTTCATGCCCTGTTGGCTTTCGTGACCGGCTGTCTGCTGGTACTGATCTGCCAGGTCATGCGACGCCTGCTGATCCGACCCGAGGATTATTACAGCGAGCACGAAGACAAATGACCGACTGCCACCGACATTCCGGCCCGATACGCATCGTCCCGGCCGCCCGGTCGGAGCGCTGACATGCCGGCCTGGTTGAACAACCCCGCGGTGCTGCTGATGCTCGCCGGCTGCGTGCTGCCGGTGCTGCCCTACCGTGCGCGTATGGTCGTATTGCTGGGCGCGCCGGTGGCCGGGCTGGTCTGGCTCTGGAACATCCCGATGGATACCCAGACCCATATGGCACTGCTGGACTACAGCCTCGTGCCCCTGCGCATGGATGGACTGGCCTTCACCTTCGGCGTGATCTTCCATATCGCAGCCTTCATTTCCGGGCTGTATATGGTGCATACACGCAGCCGCCTCGAGCCGGCTGCAGCCCTGTTGTATGCCGGGTCGGCCATCGGCGCGGTGCTGGCCGGCGATCTAATCACCCTGTTCCTGTTCTGGGAGGTCACGGCCATCGCCTCGGCGCTGTTGCTGGTAATCCGCGGCCTGCGTGATGCGATGATCGTCGCGCGCCGTTATCTGCTGGTGCAGGTTGGCTCAGGTCTGTTGCTCATGGCCGGCGCGGCGATTCATATCGAGGCGACCGGCGATGTTGCGTTCAACCATATCGGCCTGGATTCGCCCGGCGGCTGGCTGATCTTCTTCGCGTTCGGGGTCAAGGCCGCGTTTCCGCTGCTGCATAACTGGCTGCAGGATGCCTATCCGGCCGCCAGTGCCACGGGCACGGTGGTGCTGTCGGCGTTCACGACCAAGATGGCGATCTATGCGCTGGCTCGCGGGTATGCGGGCACCGAGCTGCTGATTCCGATCGGCGCCACCATGACGCTGTTCCCCATCCTCTATGCGATGCTGGAAAACGACCTGCGGCGCGTGTTGTCGTACAGCCTGAACGTGCAGCTCGGCTTCATGGTGGTGGGCGTGGGCATCGGCACCCAGCTGGCCATCAACGGCGCGGCAGCGCACGCGGTCACCCATATCCTCTACAAGGCCCTGCTGTTCATGGCCATCGGTGCGGTGCTGCGTCAGACCGGCCACGTGCGCGCGACGGAACTGGGCGGACTGGCACGTCAGATGCCGTGGACGACCGCATTCTGCGTAATTGGCGCGGCGTCGATCAGCGCGTTCCCGTTCATGGCCGGCTTCGTGAGCAAGTCGCTGATCCTGTCTGCCGTAGCCCACGAACACTGGCCCTGGACCTGGATCGTACTGACCGCCGCATCGGCGGGCGCCCTGCTGTATGTGGGTATCAAGATTCCCTACTTCGCGTTCTTCGCACCGAACGACCAGATCCGCTGCAAAGAACCCCCGCGCAACATGCAGATCGCAATGGGGCTGACCGCCGCGGCCTGCCTGCTTCTGGGCTTCTTTCCGACGCTGCTGTACTCGATATTGCCTTATCCGGTGGACTACCAGCCGTATACCTTCAGCCATATCGTCACCCAGATGCAGCTGCTGGCATTCTCTGCCCTGGCGTTCTGGCTGGCCTGGCGCGCTGGACTTTATCCACGCCCCAAGCGCGCCGTGCACCTGGATTCGGACTGGACATATCGCTGGGTACTACCCCGCGTCGGCCGGGTGGCCGAGCGCCTGTATCGTGCGGTGATCGGCAAGCTGGGCGGAGGTTTCGGCCAGCTGACCGCGCTCGGCATGGCCCGCTTGCGCCTGCGCTACGACGGCACTGGCGTCATGTCGCGCACCTGGGGCACCGGCTGGATGGTGCTCTGGGTCGCGATCCTGCTGGTGGTGTACCTATTGGCCTATTACTGAGTCGCGAGGCTGGTCGCCGCTACCGCTGGCTTCGAGCGTCTGCCACAGACAACGGTCACCACTGGCCTTGGCGAGCAGGTCGAGATAGCGCATGTGGGCTGCCTGCTCTTCGTCGCTGGCACGAACGACCCGAGGGCGCCGATCGGCACTCGACAGGTGATCGGCCAGACCGGCCGTGGCCAGCGCGTTGCCCTGATCCTCGTCGTCGGCGGCAAGTCCGATATCGATCTGGCCACCGGTCATCGACAGATACACGTCGGCGAGCAGCTGGGCGTCGAGCAACGCACCGTGCAACTCGCGGTTCGAGTTGTCGATATCGAAACGACGGCACAGCGCGTCGAGGCTGTTTCGCTGGCCCGGGTATAGCTGCCGCGCCTCTACAAGCGTGTCGATGACCGGCTGAACGCTTTCCAGCGTCGGGCGATCCGGCTGGATGCGGCGAAACTCGTGATTGAGAAACGCCAGATCGAACGGTGCGTTATGGATGATCAGTTCGGCATCGGCCAGATAGGCCGCCAGGGTATCGGCGATCTCGGCGAATCGCGGCTTGTCGTCGAGAAACTCCAGGGTAATGCCATGCACCTCGATCGCGCCTTGATCGATCTCCCGGTCCGGATGGATGTACAGATGCAGATCGTTGCCGGTCAACCGCCGATTGGCCAGCTCCACGCACCCGACCTCGATGATCCGGTGGCCCTGTTCGGGCTCAAGCCCGGTGGTTTCGGTATCGAGCACGATCTGGCGCATGGTCGCTCCTTGTATTGGCTGCTATCAACGTCTCTGCGACCGCACCCGGCCGTCGTTCGTTGGTTCATGATGGGCGCGGCCCCGCCACCGGCGCCCTCAAAGCGCCTCGGAGGGGCTGTACGTTATCGCTTCAGCGCATTTCGTCGATGCCGCGGTTCGCCAGGGCATCGGCGGCTTCGTTGCCGGGATCGCCACTGTGTCCCTTGACCCAGCGCCAGTCGATTTCATGACGCTGGCACGCATCATCCAATGCGCGCCAGAGTTCCGCGTTCTTCACCGGTTTTTTGGCGGCGGTCTTCCAACCGTTCTTCTTCCAGTTATGAAGCCACTGGGTGATGCCCTGACGGACATAATTGGAATCGGTATGCAGTTCCACCACGCACGCGCGCCGCAAGGCATTGAGCGCCTCGATGGCCGCGGTCAACTCCATACGATTGTTGGTGGTCCCGTTCTCACCGCCACAGAGTTCGCGCGTCTTGCCGTTGTATTGCAGCAGTGCGCCCCAGCCGCCCGGACCTGGGTTGCCGCGGCACGCGCCGTCGGTATGGATCACCACGCGGGCTTTGTCGTCATCTTTCATCGGCGGCATGTTACGCCACGGTGGCTGCTGCGTGCCAAGGCCGCGGCCGGCAGACGACGGCGTTTGCGCAATGAGCCGGCGACCGGCGTTCTGGGCGAGACCTGCCGGCGCGCGGTCATCAGATAGGCTTGCGAACACCAGGCGATCGACTGCATCCAGCGATGTTCGCGCCCAACACGAAAGCCTCGGCCGAACACCGGAAACCCCAGACCGTAGCGCCAAAGCTGTTCCGGACAGAATTCCAGCAGGCGCATCCAATCGCTCAGACGGCCAGCACTGGGGGGCGCCGAACACGGCTGAAAACGCGTTGACCGGCGCGAGGGTAGGCCCTGCCGAAGCGCCCACAGCGACAGCGGATTGAATACCAGCGCCACAAGCTGGCCGCGCTCGCTGAGCACGCGCGCGCAATCGCGCAGCAACGCATGCGGGTCGGCGACCTGCTCCAGCCCGTGGGTGATGACCACCGCATCGACGCTGCCGCTGGCCAGCGGCAACCGGCGCCCGTCGAAGACGATATCCGCGTCCGGGTCCGCGCCCAGACCCACTCGCCACTGGCACAGAGTGCCCGCACGATCCAGCGCTGCGCGGTCGATTCCCCAGCTACCGACCTGAATACAACGGTAGCCGGTCAGCGACGGGAGCAGCGAACACAGCAGCTGTCGTTCATATTGAACGAACAGCCGTCCACGCGGGCTGGCCAGCCATTCGCTCGAATCCGTGTATGTGGCAGACAACAGTCGAAACAATTGATTTTGTCTCAGGTGGTTGGCAACATCTCGCAATGCTCGACATCAAAGCGCTTCCGGCTCTCTCCGACAATTATATCTGGGTGATCGAAAACGGCGACCACGGTGAGGTGGCCGTGGTCGATCCGGGCGAAGCCGAGCCCGTCCAGCAATATCTTGCCGAGAGCGGCCGTCGTATCGGTGCCTATCTGATCACGCATCACCACGGCGACCATGTCGGGGGCCTGCCCACCCTGCTCGCCGAGCACCCAGCGCCGGTGTACGGACCGCGCACGGAAGCCGACAGAATCGGCCATATCGATCACCCTGTAGCCGGCGGCGAGCGTTTCCGACTCGACTTTCTAGACGCCGATTTCGACGTAATCGATGTGCCCGGGCACACGTCAGGACATATCGCCCTGGTGACCCCCGGCGCGCTACTCGCCGGCGATGCACTGTTCCGCGGCGGCTGTGGCCGTGTGTTCGAAGGCTCCCATGCCCAGATGCAGGATTCGCTCGCGAAGCTGCGTAACCTGCCAGCGTCCACACGCGTCTACGGTGGTCACGAGTACACGCAGAAGAATCTCGCATTCGCCGCCGCCGTCGAACCCGACAACGCCGATATCAAATCGGTGATCAAAGAGGTCGACGCGCTGCGTGCCGACGGCCGACCCTCGCTGCCGGGCACGCTCGACGAAGAACGACGCATCAACCCCTTCCTGCGCTGGGACATCCCCGCGGTAGCCGCAGCGGCTGAAGCACACGCGGGTCACAGCCTCGACGGCCCGGCCGCAATCTTCGGCGCCCTGCGTGATTGGAAAGATGCGTCCTGACGGCGTGCGCAGCCGCGCTGCGCTCGTCGTTACATTCGGCCTGATCCTCTCCGGCTGTGCCAGTCGCCAGCCCGTGCCTGAGGCCGGTCCGATCGAAACCCACGGACCGGCCACGCCCACGACCGAGGCCACGCCGGCGCTGACCCGCGGCGCCGATGACGATGCCGACGAGGCGGTGGTGACCAATTACACGCCGCACCAATGGCCCGATCCGGAACGCGATCTCTGGTCGGAAGTGCGAACCGGCTTCCAGCTGCCGCCCAACACGCAACGACGCGCGGTGCGTGAATGGACCCAGTTCTACGCCACTCACCAGAACCATCTGAACGCGTCGCTGGCACGGGCACGCCCGTTTCTGTGGCATGTCGTCCAGGAAGTCGAAAACCGCGACATGCCCACCGAGATCGCATTACTGCCGATCGTGGAAAGCGGGTACAACGCCTCGGCACGGTCTTATGTCGGAGCCAGCGGTCTGTGGCAATTCATGCCGGGCACGGCCGACCACATGGGCCTGCCGCGCGACTGGTGGTACGACGGCCGCAACGATGTCATCGCCTCGACGCATGCGGCGCTGGATTATCTGACTCGCCTGCGGGCCCGCTACGACGGCGACTGGCTGCTTGCCCTGGCCGCTTATAACGCTGGACCCGGTCGTGTCGATGCGGCGCTCGAACGAGCGCGGGCCGAAGGCCTGGACGACAGCTACTGGAACCTCGAGCTGCCGCTGGAGACCACCGAGTACGTACCCAAGTTGCTTGCGGTACGCCGCATCATGATGACCCCGGCCCGGTTCGGGCTGGACTGGCCGACGCTCGAGAATGAGCCTCGAACACGCACGGTCAAGCTGCCGGCGCAGACGGAACTGGCGGTTGCCGCGCGCATGCTGGACATGCCCGAAGACGATCTGCGTCGGCTCAATCCGGGCATGCGACGATGGGCCAGCGCGCCCGACGGACAGATGTCGCTGCTCGTGCCGGTCTCTCGTGCGGCGGCGTTTCGTCGGCAACTGGCCGCGGCGGACCCGAGCCGGCTCGTATCCCGCAGCACGCATACCGTTCGCCGTGGCGACGTGCTGAGCCGGATCGCGCGGCGCTACGGCGTCAGTGTGGCGTCACTGCGCCAAGCCAACCACATAGCGGGCGATCGTATCCGTGTCGGCCAGACCCTTCAGATTCCCCGATCGGGAACGCCCGGGGAAGCCCCGCCGTCGGCCGAGCCGACCCAGACCTATGTGGTTCAGTCCGGCGATACCCTCTGGGACATCGCCAACCGGTACAATATCGATGTCGCTGCGTTGCGTGCACGCAACCAGCGATCGGCGGCGAGCCTTCGGCCCGGCCAGACGCTGATCATCCCCGGCTCCGCCACACCGCCGGAGCCAAGCAGCTATGTCGTTCGACGCGGCGATTCGTTATGGTCCATCGCCCACGACAACGACGTGGCGATCGCCGATCTTCGGCGATGGAATCGGCTCGACAGCGACGGTGCCCTGCAGCCTGGCCGATCGCTTGCCATCGACGGACCGGCCCCGCTGCCCGATTTCTATGAAGTAGAATCCGGCGACTCGCTCTGGTCGATCGCGCATCGATTCTCCATGCAGGTCGCTACTCTCCGCAGCTTGAACGATATGTCGGCAGGCAGCACTATTCGTCCAGGACAACGCCTGCGCCTGCAGCCGGCCGTATCCAGCTAGACCGCGCGCGCTTTCGCGCGGCTTTACCACCAGATATCTCAGGAGCACACATGGGTTTTCTCGAGGGCAAGAAAGCGCTCATCACCGGCCTTGCCAGCGAGCGGTCGATCGCTTACGGCATCGCCCAGGCCATGCGCGCACAGGGTGCCGAAATCGCCCTGACTTATCAGGGTGACAAACTGAAGGATCGCGTGGAGAAGATGGCGACCACGCTCGATGCCACGATCATCCTGCCTTTGGACGTCGCCGAAGATGAGCAGATCGACCAACTGTTCGAGCAGCTCGGTCAGCAATGGGCGCAGCTCGACATCCTGGTTCACGCTATCGGGTTCGCGCCGCGCGAAGCACTGGCCGGAGGCTACCTCGATAGCCTGTCACGGAATGCGGCCAGCGTATCCCACGATATCAGCGCCTACAGTTTCGCCGCGCTCGCCAAGGCCTCGCGCGGTCTTCTGGCCGACAATGCGTCGCTGATCACGCTCAGCTACCTGGGCGCAGAAAAGGTCATGCCCGGTTACAACATCATGGGCCCGGCCAAGGCGAGTCTGGAATCGAGCATGCGCTTCATTGCCGCGGACCTCGGGCCACGCGGCATTCGGGTCAATGCGATCTCCGCAGGTCCGATCAAGACGCTGGCGGCCGCCGGTATCCGCGGTTTTCGCGACATGCTGTCTCACGCCAAAAGTGGCGCCCCGCTACGCCGCAACGTGACCCAGGAGGAAGTCGGCAACGCGGCGGCGTTCCTGGGCTCGGATCTGGCATCCGGTATTACCGGCGAAGTCCTGTATGTCGATGCCGGCTACCACATCATGGGCGCCACGCCGGCCGACGAGGCCTGATCGCCGGAATACCGGCCCCCGTCGCGGGGGCACCCCAGAAAAAGCGGGCCGTTGGCCCGCTTTTTCGTGCGCGCTTGTCGAGCGCCTAGACGCCCCGACTCAGTTCACGCGGGACTCGTTGATCTCCACATCGGCCTGCGAACGAAGATATTCGCTTAACGCGGCATACTCCTGCTCGGCAATATAGTTGCGCTGCTGTTCGGCAAACCGCGAGCGCGGGGCCTGATCGCTGCCCTTTTCGTCGATACGCACAGCGTCGACGGCGACAAGCGCTACCGTGCCCTGACTGGTCGCGGTAATGTCGTAGACCGGGTGATCCTTGCCCGGTTTGTTGAGCGAGAACGCCGCCTCGAGGATACGCGGATCGACATCGCTGCCGGCGGAGCGCTTAACAAAGCCCGGGCTCGACAGCTTGGGGGCACCGTCCGCTGCTGCCACGTCCTGCATGCTCGTACCACTTTTGAGCGTTTCGAGCGCGGCCTTGGCCGCCTCGCGTGCGCGGTCACTGGCCTTGCGGTCGACGAGTAGCTCGCGGACTTGGTCCCGTACCGCATCGAGCGGACGCGTGGCCGCCTTTTCCTGATCGCTCACCCGCAGCACGACCTGCCGGTCCGCACCCAGCTGGATCGGCGTGCTATTGAGCTTGTCCTTGAGAACCGCGTCCGAGAACGCCGCCTTGCGCACCGCATCGTACTGCCCGAGACCAGGGCCGCCATCTGCCATGATCCAGTCGCTGCCCTGGATCTGCAGGCCGAGTTCGTCGGAAAGCGTGTCCAGGTCATTGGGGGCCTCGTAGGCCAACGATTCAAGGCGGTCGGATTTTTCCTGATACGCCTGATTGCCGGCCTGCGCAGAGGCGATCGCATCCAGCTGTGCCTGCACCTCGGGATCGTCGAATGCCGGCGTCTGGGCCGGAGTGACCTTATCAACCCGAACCAAATACCAGGCGTCGTCGGCGCGTATGGGCGACGACACCTGCCCGGTATCGAGCTGGAACAGCGCCTGGCCGACGCTGGCCGGCAGGTCGGTGCGCGCAACCGCGTCGAGCGGCTGGAAGCGAGCCTCATCCACCGATGAGGCGAGGTTCTCGAAATCCGTGTCGCCGGTTGCCTTGGACGCCAGCTGCTGGACCGCCTCTCGTGCGGCCGAGCCGTTGCCCTCGATCGGAATCCGGATCTCGGCGCCGCTGCGCTTTTCCGGCTCGCCGAGCTGGTCCTTGTTCTGTTCGTAGAGCGCTCTGAGCGCCTGCTCGTCCGGCGCCTTGCCGGATCCAGCCGTATTGCGGTCGAGCACGACGTAGGACAGCTTCACACGGGCCGGGCGCTGGAACTGGTCCTTGTGCTCGTCGTAATAGGTCTGGATCTCACTGTCACTGACTTCAACGGCGTTGCGGTATTGGGCCGGGTCGAAGCTCAAATAACGAATCTCGCGCGACTGATTGGCCAGCCGATAGGCCTGATCCACTTCTGCAGGCGAGGCGAACGCGCTGCCCACGATCTCGGTGCGCAGCTGCCGGCTCTTCAGGTCGTCGCGCACGCTGGCTTCGTACTGTGCCGGCGCAATTCCGGCACTGGCCAGCAAACCACGATAGCGCTCGGCGGAGAATTGTCCGTTCTCCTGAAACTGCGGATCGTTACGCAGCGCGGCCAGTACCGCGCCGTCGGGCACGCGATAGCCCGTACGCTGCGCATACTGATTCATGACGGCGTTGTTGATCAGCCCCTCAAGCGTCGTCCGACGAAGCTGGGCCGGCGGCACGATACTCGGGTCGAAGTTGTCACCCATGAGCTGCCTCAAGCGCTGATAGCGCTGATCGTAGGCACGCTGCAATTGGTTACGCGTTATGTCGGTGCCGCCCACGCTGGCGACCACCGGATCGGCCGACGGGGTGAAGTAGGAACCGATGCCCCATACGCCGAACACCAACGCGATCACCGCGACGACGACATAAGCCAAGGGTCCGCTCGCGTTGTCGCGAATCTTCTGCAGCATCATCTATACGCTCCCGCGCTGATCGTTGTCCCGGGCCCCGGCTAGGCGAGGCCCCGTGCTAAAAAACGGTGCTCGATTACGACCATTGTGCCCGATGGCGGGCGCCGTGACAGCCCTGCCCAGCGAGTGCCGGCCCATCCGGGCGGCGTTGAATCAAGGCAAAAAAAAGGGCGCTCCGAAGAGCGCCCTTTGGAAAGCCTGGGGGCCGTAGAACGACCCTTGCAGACTTGGCGGAGCGGACGGGACTCGAACCCGCGACCTCCGGCGTGACAGGCCGGCATTCTAACCAGCTGAACTACCGCTCCTTAACTTGTGGTGGGTGCTGACGGATTCGAACCGCCGACATTCGCCTTGTAAGGGCGACGCTCTACCAACTGAGCTAAGCACCCTCTCTGCTGTGTCGGCGTTTCGCCGTTTACCCAGCGAAGGCGCGCTAGTTTACAGCGTCTTTCAACGCTTTACCAGCCTTAAATCCAGGAGTTTTTCCGGCGGGGATGGTAATCGACTGACCGGTCTTGGGATTACGGCCCTGACGAGCGGCACGCTCACGCACCGAGAACACACCGAAGCCTACCAGGGAGACCTTGTCGCCCTTCTTCAGAGCGTCGGTGACGGAATCGATCATGGCGTCCACGGCACGCGACGCATCCGCCTTGGACAGATCGGCATCAGCGGCAACCGCATCGACGAGTTCGGTTTTATTCATAGTCAAAATCCCCTGGGGATGAAACAAGTGTTCGTTCTTGTCCTGGCAGAACCGGGACGGTGGCACATCGCTCGCGGCACGAGCGCATGGCCGACCTTGCGCGTTCGCGACCCACCAATCAAGTGGCCGGTCGCGAATATAAGCGGCTTTTATACCAAGCGCCTCTTTCGAACGTCAACAAAGGGTTAACCGCCCTATTGGCTATTCGGCACCCGAGACGATCAATGCGCCCGGATTCCCGCCGGATCATTCTTGCCGGCGCCATCGGCCCCGGCCGCGTCTTCGGGTAGCGGCTGAGGCTTGCGGGTGAGCGCGATGTCCAGCACTTCATCGATCTTGCGCACCGGACGAATATCAAGACGATTCTTGATGTTCGCCGGTATCTCCGCGAGATCCTTGGTGTTTTCATGCGGTATGACGACGATCTTGATGCCGCCACGATGCGCTGCCAAGAGCTTCTCCTTGAGCCCACCTATGGGTAGGACATCGCCTCGCAGAGTGATCTCGCCGGTCATGGCCACGTCGGCTCGTACGGGAATCTGCGTGAGCGCCGACACCAGCGATGTGCACATGCCCACACCCGCACTGGGCCCGTCCTTGGGCGTAGCGCCTTCGGGTACGTGGACGTGCAGATCCCATTTCTGCATGAAGTCGCGCTCGATACCGAGGGTCGCCGCGCGCGAACGAATGACGGTCAGCGCAGCTTGAATAGACTCCTGCATGACGTCACCGAGCGAACCGGTGTTCAACGGCTTACCCTTGCCGGGGACCACGGCCGCCTCGATCGACAGCAATTCGCCGCCGACCTCGGTCCAGGCCAGTCCGGTCACCTGACCGACGCTGTCGTTCTCTTCGGCGCGTCCGTAACGGAATTTCGGCACGCCCAGATACTTGTCCAGATTGCGCTTGGAGACCTGTACCGTGTCGCGATCGGCTTCACTGATCAGCTCCTTGACCACCTTGCGGCAGATCTTGCTGATATCGCGCTCGAGGTTACGTACGCCCGCTTCGCGGGTGTAACGACGGATCACATCCGTTAGTGCGTTGTCGGAGATCGACAGTTCTGCGGTCTCCAGACCATTTTCCTTCATGGCCTTGGGCACCAGATAACGCTCGGCGATATTGACCTTTTCGTCTTCGGTATAGCCAGAAAGCCGGATCACTTCCATTCGATCGAGCAGCGGCGCCGGAATGTTGAGTGTGTTCGCGGTACAGACGAACATGACCTGAGACAGATCGTAGTCGACCTCCAGATAATGGTCGCCGAAACTGTTGTTCTGCTCCGGGTCCAGCACCTCGAGTAGCGCCGATGCCGGATCGCCGCGAAAGTCATTGGCCATCTTGTCGACTTCGTCGAGCAAGAACAGCGGATTACGCACACCCACCTTGGCCATGTTCTGGATGATCTTGCCCGGCAGCGAACCAATATAGGTCCGCCGATGACCACGGATCTCGGCTTCGTCTCGAACGCCGCCGAGGCTCATGCGGACGAACTCTCGGTTGGTTGCACGCGCGATCGAGCGGCCGAGCGAGGTCTTGCCGACGCCGGGCGGACCGACCAGACAGAGAATAGGGCCCTTGATCTTCTTCACGCGGCTCTGGACCGCGAGATTCTCGATGATGCGCTCTTTGACGCGTTCCAGGCCGTAGTGATCGCTGTCGAGCGTCTCCTGGGCGGTCTTGAGATCGATCTTGGTCTTGCTCCGCTTCTTCCACGGCACATCGACCAGCCAGTCGAGATAATTTCGAACCACGGTCGCCTCGGCCGACATCGGCGACATGCTCTTGAGCTTATTGAACTCGGTGGTCGCCTTCTTCTTGACCTCCTTGGGCATGCCGGCCTTCTCGATCTTCTTCTCGAGATCTTCCAGGTCGTTGGGCGCGTCCTCGATATCGCCCAGCTCCTTCTGGATGGCCTTCATCTGCTCGTTAAGATAGTACTCGCGCTGGCTCTTCTCCATCTGCTGCTTGACGCGCCCGCGAATCTTCTTCTCGATCTGCAGCACCTCGATCTCGGCGTCCGTCTTGGCGACCACGTGCTCGAGCCGATCCTGCGCGTTGGCGATCTCCAGAACATCCTGACGCTCGTCGAGCTTGAGATTCAGATGCGCCGCGATGGTGTCGGCCAGGCGCCCGGCCGCGTCCATGCTGGACAGCGACGGCAACAATTCGGCCGGAACCTTCTTGTTGAGCTTGACGTAGGATTCGAACGTCGAGATCGCCGAGCGCATCAGGGCATCGGTTTCGGCGTTATCCTCCTCGCCATCGTCGACCACGTCATAGCGCGCCACGAGGCTTCCATCGGCCTCGTGAAGATCCGACAAACGAGCGCGATCCGCACCCTCCACCAGTACCTTCACGGTTCCGTCGGGCAGCTTGAGCAGCTGCAATATGGAGGCCAGAGTGCCAACCTCGTAGATATCGTCGGCGCCGGGATCGTCGATATCGGCCGCCTTCTGAGCGACCAGAAGAATCTTCTTGTCCTCGGCCATCGCCGCTTCAAGAGCAGTGATGGATTTTTCGCGACCGACAAATAGCGGGATCGCCATGTGGGGAAAGACCACGACATCCCGCAGCGGCAACACTGGTACCAGAGCGCTGTCAGTCATTGAAACCCTCGCGTAAAAAGCGGCCGGCATTGCGCCGGCCACTGTGAATTTCACATGAATTTGCGGGCGTCGGCGCGCTTTTCAATCACGCCGGATACCCATGACGCGGCGCGGGCCTTGCCCACGCCCCGCCCTCATCCATTCATGCCCCGGCGCGCGTAGCGTCGGCGTTTTCGTAGACGATATACGGCTGGGCATCACCCTTGACCACCGCTTCGTCGACCACGACCTTGGAAACGTTTTCCATGGCCGGCAGCTCGTACATGACGTCGAGCAGGATGGATTCGAGTATCGTGCGCAGCCCGCGTGCGCCGGTCTTGCGCTCCATCGCCCGATGCGCGATCGCCTTGAGCGCGTCCTCACGGATCTCGAGTTCGCAGTCCTCCATTTCGAAGAGCTTGGCATACTGCTTGGTGAGCGCGTTCTTGGGCTCACGCAGGATCGAGATCAACGCCGTTTCGTCGAGCTCCTCGAGCGTGGCGACCACGGGTAGACGACCCACGAACTCGGGGATTAGGCCGTATTTGACCAGGTCTTCGGGTTCCACACTGGCCAGCAGTTCGCCCAGGGCACGCTGTTCGTTCGCGCCCTTGACCTCGGCCGAGAAGCCGATCCCCGAGCGGCCCGAACGGCTGGCGATGGTCTTGTCCAGACCTGCAAACGCCCCGCCGACGATGAACAGGATGCCGCCGGTATCGACCTGCAGGAATTCCTGCTGGGGGTGCTTGCGCCCACCCTGCGGCGGCACGCTTGCCGTCGTGCCCTCGATGAGCTTGAGCAGCGCCTGCTGTACGCCTTCACCGGAAACGTCCCGCGTAATCGAGGGATTTTCCGATTTGCGCGAGATCTTGTCGATCTCGTCGATATAGACAATGCCGCGCTGAGCCTTGTCGACATCGTAGTCGCACTTCTGCAGCAGCTTCTGAATGATGTTCTCGACGTCCTCGCCGACATAACCCGCCTCGGTGAGCGTGGTCGCATCAGCGATGGCGAAGGGCACGTCCAGAAGACGCGCCAGCGTCTCGGCGAGCAGCGTCTTGCCGCAACCGGTGGGGCCGATCATCAGAATGTTGGATTTCTGCAGCTCGACCTCGCCTTCGGCCGTCTCTGCATTAAGACGCTTGTAGTGGTTATAAACCGCTACCGCGAGGATCTTCTTGGCCGACTCCTGTCCGATGACATAGTCGTCCAGCACGCGTTTGATTTCCTGCGGGCTGGGCAGCCCTTTCTTGGCCGGCTTGCTCGCGAGTTCCTCTCGCATGATGTCGTTGCACAGATCGACGCATTCGTCGCAAATGAATACCGACGGACCGGCGATGAGCTTGCGCACTTCGTGTTCGCTCTTGCCACAGAACGAGCAGTACAGGGTGCGGCCGGACTTGTCGCCGCCGCCACCGTTGCCGTTGGAGTCTTCCGCCATTGTTTTGGGACCTCTTGAGTCGCGGTCTGCCGATATGTCCTGTATGGCATATCGGTCAAACCCTTGTCACGGGTTTTTCAAAAACCCGATGTCACGGGGGGCATATCGGGCGTCGATCCGGCATCTCACGGGCCGGCGTTGAACCGGGCTACCGTTCGATCTAGCCCTTCGAGTATAGAGTCAAACCGCCCATTACGGGACCGAGGCGAAAACGGGCGTACGTGATGCGCACACCCGCTCGGCCGCCGGCCCGATCAGTCTTTTTCGCCGCTCTTGCCGGCCAACGCTGCGCGCGATGCGAGTACGTCGTCGATGACGCCGTATTCGACAGCCGACGGCGCGCTCATGAAGAAATCGCGCTCCGTGTCGCGCTGAATCTTCTCGAGCGGCTGGCCGGTGTGGTGGGCCAGCACCTCGTTGAGACGTTCGCGCGCATGCAGAATCTCGCGAGCATGGATCTCGATATCGGTCGCCTGGCCCTGGAAGCCACCCAGCGGTTGATGGATCATCACGCGCGAGTTCGGCAGCGCATAGCGCTTGCCGGCAGCCCCGCCGGCAAGCAGCACGGCGCCCATGCTGGCGGCCTGCCCGAGGCACATGGTGGCCACATCGGGCTTGATGAACTGCATCGTGTCGTAAATCGACATGCCGGCAGTGATCACGCCGCCCGGCGAATTGATGTACAGCTGGATATCCTTGTCCGGATTGTCCGACTCCAGGAAGAGCAGCTGCGCGACAATCAGATTGGCCATATGGTCGTCGACCGGGCCCACCGCGAAGATGATCCGCTCCTTGAGCAGCCGCGAATAGATATCGAACGAGCGCTCGCCGCGGGCGGTCTGCTCGATGACCATCGGAATGAGACCCAGATTCTGGGCCGGCATGTTGTCGTTGCGTTCTGCCATAAGCTTTGAAAGTCCTTGTCCGCCACGGGGCGAGTGGCCGGGCGAGACGCCCGGCCTGCCGTATCAGCCCTGCTGGCGGTTAGCGTTTAGAAGCTCGTCGAGTTCGGTTTCCTTCTCGGTGACGGTCGCGTTCTCGAGCAGTGTATCGACCACCTGCTCTTCCATGACCATCGCCTGCAGCCCCTGCATCAGCTGCGGGTTCTGCTGATAGTACTGCTTGACCTGTTCGGCCTGATCGCCGTACCCGGAGGCGATTTCCTCCATCTTCGCATCGACCCGTTCGGAGTCGAGCTCGAGCTCCTTGTCGGCGATCACTTCGGCGATCAGCAGGCCCAGCGCGACGCGCCGTTCGGCCTGCTCGCGCAGTGCTTCGTCGGGCATGAGTTGTTTGAGCTGCTCTTCGTTGCCCTGCATGTGCTCGGGCATGCGCTGCATGGCCTCCTTGCGCATGCGATCGATCTCCTGAGCCACCATGCCCGACGGTACGTCGATCGGATTGGCCGCATGCAGCGATTCCATCACATCGGTCTTCACCTTGGTGTCGACCGCGTGCTTGGCCTCCTGCTCGAGCGATTCGCGCACGCGTGCCTTGAGGTCGTCGATCCCACCGTCCTCGATACCCATCTGCTGAAGAAAGGCCTGATCGATTTCTGCCGGCTTGGGCTCGCTCACGGTCTTCACCGTGACATCGAACGTTGCGGTCTTGCCTGCCAGATCCTTCGCACCGTAGTCGTCGGGGAAACTGACATCCACATCGAACTGCTCATCGGCCTTGCGGCCTACCAGCGCGCGCTCCAGGTCGGGCAGGAACTGCTGTTCGCCGAGATTGACCTCGATATCGTTGCCGGTGCCGCCTTCGAAGGCTTCGCCATCAATACGGCCGACGTAGTCGACCACGACCTGGTCGCCATCACGGCTTTCGCGATCGACCGCCTCGAAGGTCTTGTTCTGGTCACGGATACGCTCGATGGTCTTGTCGACGTCGGCATCGGTCACTTCAACGACCGGTTTTTCGACCTTGATGTCGTCAAGCCCGGTGAGCTCGATGTCCGGATAGACATCGAAGCTCGCGGTGAATTCGAGCGGCTCGCCATCCTTGAATTCGCCGAGTTCGATCTGCGGCTGACCGGCCGGATTGAGCTCGGCCTTCTCGATGGCTTCCGGGTACACGCTCTGAATCAATTCGCCGGCGGCTTCCTGACGCGCCTGCGCACCGTAACGTTGGTAGAGCACCTTCATCGGTGCCTTGCCCGGACGGAATCCCGGAATCTTGGCATGCTGGCCGACACGCTTGACCTTCGCGTCCACGGCCTGGCTCACCCGTTCAGCGGGAATCTGAACCTTGAGCTTGCGCGCCAGCCCGCCGGGATTTTCTACGGAAACGTCCATTAACTACCTCTATACGATCTTGAATAGGTTGCGTGTTGGCCTCGCGACGCACGTCGAGGCACGCGCCATGGCCGAAGGTTGACCCTCGAGTATATCAAGCCTGGCCACCCCGGGCCGACGACGCCTTGTGAGGATACGGTTATCGGCGCGCGGGCGGGGCCATGAACTCGGGGCCGACCGGATCGTCGACATGACGATCCACGATCGCCGCGATCTGCTCGCGAGCCGAGTCGTCGAGCTTCCAGCCCCATACATCGTCCACCGCGTCGAGTTGTTCGGGCTTGCGAGCACCCCACAGTGCGACCGAGCCCGGATACTGATCGAGCACCCAGCGTATCGCGAGCTCGAGCACATGCGTGCCGTAGTGCTCCTGTGCAAACGCTTCGAGCGCCTGGACCGCCGCGAGATACTGACCGAACCGCGGCTGTGAGAATTTGGGATCGTTGTTGCGCAGATCGTCACCCGGGAACTGCCGATCGGCGTGCATACGCCCCGACAAAAGCCCGCGACACAGCGCGCCATAGGCCAGCAGGCGCGTTTGGTGCTCAACGACCCACGGAAAGACATCGTGGTCGATCTGGCGTTCGAACAGGTTGTACGGGTTCTGAGCGACATCGATGGCCGCGACCTCCGCGAAGTCCGACATCTGTTCGGGCGTGAAATTCGATACCCCGATCGCGCGGATCTTGCCCGCCTGTTTCAATTCCGCCATGGCTTCGGCGGTTTCACGCACGTCCACACGCGGATCGGGCCAGTGCACCTGCAAAAGATCGATCACATCAGTCTGCAGCCGACGTAAGGAATCGTCGGCCTCTTCTAGAATGCGTGGCCGACGCGCGTCTCGGGCCACGCGCTCGCGACTGTCCCAGGCCAGCCCACATTTGGTGGCTAGCAACACATCATCGCGCAGACACGCTTGCCGGATCGCCTTGCCCACGATCTGCTCGGACGCGCCGAAGCCATAGACGGGTGCCGTATCGATCAGAGTCACCCCGTGGTCGGGCGCGCTCTGGATGGTACGGATCGCCTGGCTCTCATCGGTTCCGCCCCACATCCAGCCGCCGATTGCCCAGGTGCCCAGGCCGATACGCGAGCCGATCAGAGCCTGACCGTTGAGATCCACCGTTTCCGTCTGGCGTCGTGCTGTAGTCATGCGCACAGAGATGGGATCGCGGCGCGGCCATTCAAGCGTGCGACATGCGAAACAGCGAGCTCAGAGTTTCAGAAGGTGGCGACGGGTGCCACGGGCGACCGAGCCGCGCACGCCGGCCCACGAAAAAGAGCCGGCCCCTGCGGAACCGGCTCTTCAACCACCATGATTGGTGGGCCGTGTAAGACTCGAACTTACAACCAATTGATTAAGAGTCAACTGCTCTACCATTGAGCTAACGGCCCATGTGGCCAGACGCCATAGCGACTTGCCGATGACGAGTAAACCTCGTCGTGCGCCATAATAAGCGCTGCTGCTCCCCAACGCCAAGAGTTGGAATGGGGTGGACGATGGGACTCGAACCCACGACGACTGGAATCACAATCCAGGGCTCTACCAACTGAGCTACGCCCACCACTGACGAACAGCCTGCAACGGCCGGTTAGCCTTGAACTGACCTGCCAGCCGATGCAGGCCGCGTATTCTAGTCGCCTTGGCCAGCGGATGCCACCCCTTCTGATCGCTTCACCTGACTCGGGCGACATGCGCGAGCCCCAACCCCTGCCCCTGGACATCTTTTCGACGAAGGTTACCGGCGGCGGGCCCTAAGCGAGCGCACGTGGCACCCAGCACCCGGATACGCCGGTACTCGCCCGATGAATGCCCGCCGGCTGCGCACCGGCTCACCCTTCGGGCCAGCGCGGCGGGTGCCGCCGTGTTCGGATGTGCCCGACGCATATCCGTCGAACCAGGCTCGTTGTTGTGTCGCTGATTCGAATGACGAGTCGAATAGGCCATTGCTATAGGCCGCGCTCCGGCGGCCTATAGCAATGGCGCGCCCGGCTGGATTCGAACCAGCGACCGACGGCTCACGCTTCGGGCCCGTGCGGCGGGTGCCGCCCTGTTCGGATGTGCCGACGCACATCCGTCGAACCAGGCTCGTTGTTGTGTCGCTGGTTCGAATAACGAGTCGAATAGGCCATTGCTATAGGCCGCGCTCCGGCGGCCTATAGCAATGGCGCGCCCGGCTGGATTCGAACCAGCGACCGACGGCTTAGAAGGCCGTTGCTCTATCCCCTGAGCTACGGGCGCAAAAAAAGGCCGGCCGCTCAAGAATCGGCCGCCGGCGGCGCTGCTCGAACAGTGCCGTTCAATGGTCGGGGCAGCAGGATTCGAACCTGCGACCCCCTGCTCCCAAAGCAGGTGCGCTACCAGGCTGCGCCATACCCCGATTAACTTTTTCTCGTCGTGCAATCGTACGCCCGTTCGGCGTCGATCTACACCTGCTCTGCGAGCAGTCTGTTACTAATCTCGGCGGGGCCTCGACAAGTAACCCAGCCTCGAAACCTGTGTTTCTCGGCGTTCGTCGTATACGACTCACCCCAAAGCAGGTGCGCTACCCGGCTGCGCCATACCCCGATTAACTTTTTTCGTGTCGTGCGATCGTACGTCTGTTCCGCCGCACTCGGCACCCGCTTGCGCGATCGATCGTCTATCTCGACAAGACTGTGACGATGCCGGCCGCCGGTCATGCCGCCGCTTACCGTAACGCCGCTCGAACGAACGATGACCGGCGACATCGCAGTGCCGGCGTTGTACTCTCGCCGAACCTCGCGGCGACTTGAAGGATGCAAAGTCTATCGCTTCAGGCGGGCTTGTGCGAGCACTTGTTCAGCTTGCGAAATTGTCCGCCCGTGCACGCCATGCGAAAATCCGCGGCCTCATTCGACCGACGATACCCGCATGGCAGCCCGCCTGATCGATGGCAAGCAGATCGCTCTGGATTACCGACACTCGGTGCGTCGCGCCGTCGACGCCCGCCTGGCGGCCGGCGCACGCGCGCCGGGGCTGGCGGTGATTCTCGTGGGCAGCGACCCGGCCTCGCAGATTTATGTCGGCAAGAAGATAGAGGCCTGCGAGCAGGCTGGTCTGGTCTCACAGGCGATCTATCCGGATGCGGACGTCAGCCAGGCAGATCTACTCGCCCTGATCGATCGCTGTAACGAGGACGACAGTATCGACGGCATCCTGGTACAGCTGCCATTGCCGCGCCATATCGATGCCAGCACGGTGATCGAGCGAGTTCGTCCCGACAAGGATGTTGACGGATTCCACCCCTACAATATCGGCCGTCTTGCCCAGCGCGTGCCCCGACTGCGCGCCTGCACGCCGCTGGGTATCGTCCGGTTGCTGGAAGCGATCGACGAGCCCTTTCACGGCCGGCAGGCCGTGGTCATCGGCGCTTCGAACATTGTCGGGCGTCCCATGGCGCTGGAATTCCTGCTCAAGGGCGCGACCACCACGGTTTGCCACCGTTTCACCCGCGACCTCGAGTATGAAGTCGGTCAGGCCGAGATCTTGGTGGTCGGGGTCGGCAAGCCGGGCCTGATCAAGGGTGAGTGGATTCGCGAAGGCGCCACGGTCGTCGATGTCGGCATGAACCGCTTGGACAGCGGCAAGCTCGTGGGCGATATCGAGTTCGACACCGCCGCAGAGCGCGCGGCATGGATTACGCCCGTGCCGGGGGGCGTCGGACCGATGACCGTGGCGATGCTGATGACCAACACGCTTCAGGCGGCCGAAGCCCGAGACGCTGCACGGGGCTGAACGCCCGGGGCCCCGGTCTTAGCCGCGGCGCCAAAGTGTACCGTCCGGTCCGTCTTCGAGGACGATACCTGCCGCGGTCAGTTCGTCACGGATACGGTCGGCGGTAGCGAAATCCCGATCTCGTCGAGCTGCCAGCCGTTGCTCGACCATCGAATCGACGGTCGCGCCGTCCAGTCCGCCTTCGGCAAGATCGCGATCGTTGCCCTTGAGAAAATCCGCGGGTGTCTGCTGAAGCAGCCCGATCTGGCCCGCCAGCTCGATCAACAACGCGGCAAGATCGCCCGCGGTGCCCGGCTGGTCGCGGTGCCGATTGCATTCGCGAGCCAGCTCGAACAGTACAGCGATCGCGGCCGGGGTATTCAGATCGTCTTCCATTGCTTGCGTGAAACGCTCGCGATAGTCGCCGAGCGCCCTTTGCCCATCACCGCCCGACGGCGCGTCGCGCAGCGCGGTATACAGACGCGTGAGCGCACTAGTCGCCGCGTCCATGGCATCGGCGTTGTAAGCCAGTGGGCTACGATAATGTGTGGACAGCACGAAGTAACGCACGCTCTCGGCGTCGTATCGCGCCAGCACGTCGCGGATGGTCAGAAAGTTGCCGAGCGACTTCGACATCTTTTCGTCGTCCACCGTCACGAAGCCGTTGTGCATCCACGTGCCGACATACCGCTGACCGGTTGCCGCCTCGCTTTGCGCGATCTCGTTCTCGTGATGCGGGAACTGCAGATCCAGACCGCCTCCATGGATATCGAACGAATCCCCCAGGCAGTGCGTGGACATCGCCGAGCACTCGATATGCCAGCCGGGACGACCGTCGCCCCACGGTGAAGGCCAGCTCGGCTCGCCCGGCTTGGCCGCTTTCCAGAGCACGAAATCCAGCGGATCGGTCTTTGCTTCGTCGATCGCGATACGCGCCCCCGAACGCAGATCCGCCGTACGCTTGCCCGACAGGTTGCCGTAGGCTTCGAACGTGCTCACGTCATAGTAGACATCGCCATTGTCCGCCGCATACGCCGAACCCTTGTCGACCAGCCGGCCGATCATGGCCAGGATCTGCTCGATATGCGCCGTGGCAGTGGGCTCGTTGTCCGGAGCCTGCAAGCCAAGGGCGGACTCATCCTCGCGCATGTACAAAGCGAACCGTTGCGCAATCGTCTCCGGCGATTCACCGACCTCGGCCGCCCGGTTGATGATCTTATCGTCGATATCGGTGATGTTGCGCACGTAGGTCACCCGCCAGCCGCGTGCCCTTAGATAACGCACCACCATGTCGAAGACGATCATCACGCGGGCGTGGCCCAGATGACAGTAGTCGTAGACCGTCACACCGCATACGTACAGGCGTACGTGGTCGGGTTCGAGGGTCTCCAGCGGCCGGCGCCGGCCGCTCAGGCTGTCGTGCAGTTCGAGCATGGCTGTTCGTATCGGTGATCGAGCGCGCATTCTACCGGCTCCGGCAAGCCGCGCCGCTCGCCCTTGGCCGGGGTGGGTGTCTTATCATGTCGTGATGAAGTACGTCCTTGCCGGATTCGCGATCGCGCTGACCGCCGCGCTGGGCGTGATCGCCTTCGATCCACACATGGACATACGCTGCGCGGTATCGACGATTCACGACCGGGCCACGGACAAGCACCGGGGCTGGCAGTGTCTGCATTATGCGGCCGCACGCGGCGACCGAGCCGGCGTCGAGTCGATTCTGGACAACGGTCTGTCGGTCAACCTGCGAACCCGACGTGGCCGCACGCCGCTGATTCTCGCCGCCCAGCACGGCCACCTCGGCGTGGTGCATGCACTTTTGGCCCGGCATGCCGGACTGGAAGCACGCGACGGACAGAACGGCTTTACCGCGCTGCATTGGGCGGCCGATCGCTATCATCCGGCGATCGCGCGCGCACTCCTTGTACACGGCGCACGCGTCGATGCGGCCAACAAGTGGAACCAGACACCGCTATGGCAGGCCGCATGGCAGACAGACCAGGCCAACACCGAGATCGCCCATATCCTGGTCGCTGCCGGCGCGGATTTTGACCATCCGGACATACACGGAAACACCCCCTTGCTGATGGCCGCACGCGCCGGTCATCGGCCGATGATCGCCTATCTGCTGGATCTCGGCGCGGACATCAACGCCCGAAATCGACAGGGCCAGACGCCGCTATATCAGGCGGTAGCCGGCGGCCACCCCGGCGCGGTACGACTGTTGCTCGCACGAGGCGCGCCGCCTGATGCCGCGGTCGTCGGGCAGACACCGCTGGCCCGAGCGGTCACCGATGATCGGCCCGAGATAATCGACCTGCTGCGAGCCAACGGGGCGACCGGCTATCGTCGCTATGCGGCCGAACGGGCGCTGCGTCGAGGCCGCGCGGCGTATACCGACGGCCGCTATGCCGATGCGGTCGCTGCCTTCAGCGATGCCATCGCGTTCCAGCCGGACCAGGCGCAGGCGTACTATCGTCGGGGACTCGCCCGCGCGGCGACCGGCGCCAGCGAACCGGCCGCGGCCGACCTGCGCGCCGCCATTGCCTATGACGACCAGCTGCACGCCGCACGCGAAGCGCTGGCACGGCTGTACGTGGATCACGGCGATTTCGCTCGGGCGATCGCTCCGCTGGGCCGCCTCGTCGCGGCCGAACCCGACAATCCGCGCGCGCTCTACCTGCTGGGCGAGAGCCGGCGCGGGCTGGGCGAAGCAGAGCGCGCCGGACCGTATTTCGCCAAAGCCTGTGCTCTGGGCTTCGAGCCGGCCTGTTCGCGCTGAACCGCTCCGGGTTTACCCGAAATGGTCCCAACCGGGCGCGGCCCCGGCCAAGGGTTCCAACGGTTGCCCATCGCTATTCTCATAACGCAGACCCGGTCGGGCCTCGATCCGGCCGATCACGGTCAACTGGCAGTCCAGGGCCGTGCGAACTTCCGCCAGCAGACGGGGGGCGATGATCAGGCACAGTTCGTAGTCGTCACCGCCGGCCAGCTGTAGCCGGTGGCGCGCACCGGCCTCGGGAACCTGGCGCGCCAAGGCGGGCGAAGTCGGCAGCCGACTCGGATCGAGCGTCGCGCCGACGTCGCTGGCCTTCAGAACGTGGCCCAGATCGGCCGCCAGGCCATCGGAAATATCGATCGCGGCACTCACCTGCCCGCACAGCGCATCGGTCGCACGCCACTGCGGTCGGCACAGGCGCTCGCGCAGGTACAGGGCGTCCGCGCTCCGGTCGTTCTCACGCTCGGACCACAGACTCAGGCCGCAGGCGGCATCGCCCAACGTACCGGTCACGGCCACGAGATCACCCGGCTGCGCCCGATCGCGCCGCATCGCCTGGCCAGACCGTACCAAGCCCAGAGCGGTGATCGTGATCGCCAGCGCGCCGCGGGTAGTGTCGCCACCCACGATATCGACCTCGGCCGAGCCGATGGCGGCCTCGGCACCGTCGATGAATGCCTCGCACCAGGCCGGCTCGAGGTCCGGCGCCGCCAGCGCGATCGTCAACCAGGCCGGTACCGCCCCCATGGCTGCCAGGTCGCTGAGATTGACCGCAACAGCCTTGTAGCCGATATCGAAGGCCGAGGTGTCGGGCGGAAAATGCCGGCCCGAAATGAGCGTATCGGTCGTGACCGCAATTTCGTGACCTGCCGGGGGGGCCAGCAGCGCCGCATCATCGCCGATCCCGAGCGTGGTATCGGCGCGGCGCGCGCGCAGACGGGAACGCAAGCGGTCGATGAGTGCGAACTCCTGCATGCGCCGACCGGCTCGGACGCGCTTCAGCTGCGCGCGCGAATCTCGGCAGCGCGCAGATCCCGGGCAGTCGCATCCAGCACGCCGTTGATGAACCGGTGCCCGTCGGTCGCGCCGAAGACCTTGGCCAGGTTCGTGGCTTCGTTGATGACCGCCGCAAACGGGATCTCGACCCGGTCACGCAGTTCCAGCGTGGCCAGCAGGAGAATGGCGTGTTCGACCGGGTCCAACTGCGCCGCGGGACGGCTCAAATGGCGATCGAACACGGCCTCGAGCGCCGTCGCGTCGTGGGCAACCCCGCGCAACAGCATCTCGAAATAGTCGCGATCGAGTTCACGCAGGCGACCGGCTTGCGCGAACTGGAGAATGAGTTCGCCGATCTCGGTGCCGCTGATACGCCACTGGTAGATCGCCTGGACCGCGGCCATGCGCGCACGAATGCGTGCGCCGCCGGGGGAACGCGTCGGGGCAGGCAGCTGATCGGCGTCGTCAGTATCCGGGTCGAGTGGCTCGTAGCGAACCTGATCGTCATTGATGATCACGGCGTGATTCTATTCCGTGTCGCTGCCAATCGCGCGCAGCAGCGTGATCATCTCGATCACGGCCGCCGCGGCCTCGGCGCCTTTGTTGTGGTCTTCATCAGGCTGGGCACGGGCATCGGCCTGCTCGGCGGTATCGGCGGTGATCACTCCGAAACCGACCGGTACACCGTACTCGAGCGCCGTGGCCGACAGCCCCTTGGCGCATTCGCCGGCTACGAAATCGAAATGCGGGGTTTCGCCGCGGATGACGGCCCCAAGCGCGATGATGCCGTCGTAATCCTCGCTGTCGGCCAGCCGATCGGCGGCCAGCGGCAACTCGAACGCACCGGGCACCTTGACCAGCGTGATGTCGTCGTCGTCCACACCGCAATCGGTGAGCACATCGGCCGCACCGTCGACCAGCCGATCCACGATGTCGTCGTTCCACCGCGTGGATACGATCGCGATCCGCAGACCGTCGCCGTTGAATTCACCCTGGATATTGCGCATGTTGGTCTCGGCTGAGCATTCAGGCGCGCATTATTGCATGCCCGTCCAGCCGCCGGTGCACGGCGTCATCGACATTCAGCCCGAGGTGAGCTCCTCACGCCCCTGGACGTATTCGACGACCTCCAGACCGAACCCCGATATCGCCTGCATGCGCATCGGCGCCGAGAGCACCCGCATGCGCCGCACGCCCAGATCCGTGAGTATCTGCGCGCCGACGCCGTAGGTACGCAGTATCCGGCTTTCGTCGCCGGCCTCGTCCGGCACGGGCGCCGGCGTCCCACCCTCGAGCACGCGTATCCGTTCGATCAGCTCACGCGCGGTCTCGGGCTTGCGTAGTACGACCACCACGCCACACCCCTGTTCGGCCACCCGCGCGAGCGTATCGCGTAGCGGCCAGCCGAACTCGCCGTGCCGAACGCCCAGCATGTCGGCCAGCGTGTTGCGCACGTGCACGCGCACGAGCGTCGGCGTATCCGCGTCGATCTCGCCTCGCACCATGGCAAAGTGCAGCACCTTGTCGACCTCGTCCTCGAACGAATACAGCGTGAATGGGCCGAACTCGGTCTGGACCTGAGACTCGGTCACCCGCACGACCGTACGCTCGTTCTCGATGCGATATCGAATTAGATCGGCGATCGTGCCCAGCTTGATGTCGTGCTCGGCCGCAAACGCCTCCAGATCCGGCAGGCGCGCCATCGTACCGTCCTCATTGAGAATCTCCACGATCACCGAGGCCGGTTCAAGCCCGGCCAGGCGCGCCAGATCGCAGCCTGCCTCGGTATGGCCGGCCCGGGCGAGCGTGCCGCCAGGCTGCGACATCAGCGGAAAGATATGCCCGGGCTGGACCAGATCCGACGGGGTGGCATCGCGACGCACCGCAGCTCGCACGGTCTGGGCGCGGTCGTGTGCCGATATCCCGGTGGTCACGCCCTCGGCTGCCTCGATCGATAGCGTGAAATTGGTGGACTGCTCGACATCACTGGCGGCAACCATCAAGGGCAGGTGCAGTTGACGACAGCGCTCCCGGGTGAGCGTCAGACAGATCAGGCCGCGCCCGTAGCGGGCCATGAAGTTGATGTCCTCAGGGCGTACGCATTCGGCGGCCATGATGAGATCGCCCTCGTTTTCGCGATTCGCATCATCGAGCATGATCACCATGCGTCCGGCACGCATGTCGGCGACGACATCTTCGATAGGGCTGATAGCCATGGTTATCCTTGCCTTTGGAACGGGCGCGCCGGGCGCTGTGTCGCGCCGCAGTCTAGCACCGGCCGGCGCTGCCGACGGTCGCTAAGCCGGCGGCTCGGCTGGCCCCGGCACCGCCGCCAAACGGGCCAGGTAGCGCGCGACGACGTCGATCTCGATATTGACCGAATCACCGATCTCGCGTTTACCCAGCGTGGTGTGGGACATGGTATGGGGCACGATATTGACGCCGAAACGATCGCCGCTGACCTCGTTGACCGTCAAGCTGATGCCGTCGACACAGATCGAGCCCTTGGCAGCGATGAACCGCACCAGTGCCGCCGGCACCGAGAAGATCAGGCGCCACGATCGAGCATCCCGGGTCGCACGCTCTAGCCGTCCGAAACCATCGACATGGCCGGACACCATATGGCCGCCCAAGGGCTCGCCCGCGCGCAACGCTCCTTCGATATTCACCGCCGACCCCGTTTCGAGCCGGCCCAGCGTCGTCAGCGATCGCGTCTCCTGCGACACATCAGCCACGAATCGGCTGCCATCGAGCTCGACCGCGGTCAGACATACGCCGGACACCGCGATGCTGTCGCCAATCGCGATCGGCCCCAGATCCGTGTCGTTCATGTCGATGGTGATCCGGGTATCGCCGCCGCGCGCCTGAAGGTCGGCCACCGTGCCGATTCCCTTGATGATGCCGGTGAACATGCTGGTTCTAGTCCTCGTTGTGGCCCGCCTCGGCCGTGTTGGCCGGCCGTGCCCGGATCCGCCAATCGCGCCCCACCGGCTCGATCGCCTCAATATGCAGGGCAAGGGCCTGGTCGAGCTCGGTCACGCCGTCGAGCCGCAGCAGTTCGCGGCCGGCATGCCCGATCAGCGTCGGCGCCATGTAAATGATGAATTCGTCCACCAGCCCGGCCCGTGCGAACGCGCCGGCCAGCGTCGGGCCGGCCTCGACCAGTACATCGTTGATCTCGTCTTCGGCCAGCGCGGTCAATACCGCGGAAAGATCCGCGCGACCGTTGTTTGCGGGCACCCGATCGATACGTGCACCGGCCGACTCGAGTGCGGCGATGCGCTTGCTGTCGCCGCTGAGGGTGAACACTCGGGTACACCCGTCCAGCCCGAGCATGCGCGCCTGCGAAGTGATTTCGAGATTGCCGTCGACCACCACTCGCAATGGCTGCGGCCACTGGCCCGGCAGGCGCACGGTCAGCGACGGGTCGTCGGCCAACAGGGTTCCACGGCCGATCAGAACCGCGCCGGACTCGGCGCGCAGCCGGTGAACATCCGAGCGGGCCTCATCGCCGGTGATCCACTGGCTCTGCCCGCTGGCTGCCGCCGTTCGGCCGTCCAGGCTCATGGCCAGCTTCACGCGCACGCGTGGCCGACCCACCGTCATACGCATGTTGAAGCCTGTATTCAGTGCGGCGCAGCCTTCGGCCAGAATATCGGTGACCACGTCGATGCCGGCCGCGCGCAGACGTGCCACACCCTGGCCGTTCACCCGCGGGTTGGGATCGAGACAGCCAATGACCACGCGCGTCACCCCCGCATCGATCAGCGTATCGACACAGGGCGGCGTGCGTCCGGTATGGCTGCAGGGCTCAAGTGTGACGTAGACCGTGGCACCGCGCGCGCTACCGCCGCGTTGCTCGACGTCGGCCAGAGCCGCCGGCTCGGCGTGCCGCTCGCCGGCTCGCTCGTGCCAGCCCTCACCGACCACCTGCTCATCGACCACCACGACACACCCGACACGCGGATTCGGACGCGTGGTGTACCAACCACGGCGCGCGAGTTCGATCGCGCGCTGCATGTAGTAGGCGTGCACCGAACGTCTGACTGGCGTGTCGTTCATCCTGTGCCCTCGTCTCCGTTGGCCGGGTCGGGCAGCGGCGTATTTTCGATCAGCGACAGCTGGCCGCTACGTCGTCCCGGTGTGGATTCCAGACGCTCGATCTCCTCACGGAAGGCGTTGACGTCCTCGAACCGGCGATAGACCGACGCGAAACGCACGAATGCAACCTGGTCCAGCTCGCGCAGCTCTTCCATCACCCACTCGCCGAGTTGCCGCGAGGCAACCTCTCGCTCGGCGTCGGTACGCAACCGCTGCAGGATATGACTGATGGCGGTATCGATCGACTCGGCGGCGACCGGCCGTTTGTACAACGCGCGCTCGACGCCCTGCCTGAGCTTGCGCTCGTCAAACGGTTCGGGGGTTCCATCGCTCTTGACGATCCGTGGCAGCACCAGTTCGGCGGTCTCGAAGGTCGTGAATCGCGCGGCACAGGCCGGGCATTCACGTCGCCGCCGGACCTGGCTGCCCTCGGCTGCCAGACGCGAGTCGACCACCCGGGTCGCGCGCTCATCGCAGAACGGGCACTGCACGGCGTGTCAGCCGGCTTCGATCACGCCGCGCCGCGGGCGGCGCTGCGATAGACCGGATGCGCTGCGCACAGTTCGGTCACGGCGCTGCGCACCCTGGCCGCCACGGCCTCGACGTCGCCGCCACCGGCCAACGCATCGAGCACGTCGCAGATCCAGGACGCCACGCGTCGCACATCGTCCTCGCCGAAACCGCGCGTGGTGGCCGCGGGCGTGCCGATACGAAGCCCGGACGTCACGAACGGCGAGCGCGGGTCGTTGGGCACCGCGTTCTTGTTGGCGGTGATGTGGGCACGCCCCAGCCAGGCCTCGGCATCCTTGCCGGTAATATCCTGGGCGACAAGACTCACGAGCATCAGGTGGTTGTCGGTGCCACCCGACACGACATCGAAGCCGCGGTCCACAAACACCTGAGCCATGGCTTTGGCATTGGCCACGATGGCGGCGCAATAGCTGTTGAAATCGGTGTCCAGCGCTTCCTTGAAGGCGACCGCCTTGGCTGCGATGACGTGCATCAACGGCCCGCCCTGCGTGCCGGGGAACACCGCCGAGTTGAGTTTCTTGTAGAGCTTGTCGTCACCGTGCGCCGACAGGATCAGACCTCCGCGCGGCCCGCGCAGTGTCTTGTGTGTCGTAGTCGTGACCACGTGGGCATGCGGCAGCGGGCTCGGATAGTGCCCGGTCGCCACCAGCCCGGCGACATGCGCCATATCGACCAACAGCCAGGCATCGACCGAATCGGCGATACGACGCATACGGGCCCAGTCGATCTCGCGTGAATAGGCCGAAAAACCGGCCACGACCATCTTCGGCCGGTGCTCGGTCGCCAGGCGCTCGACTTCGTCGTAGTCGATCAATCCGGTATCGGGGTCCAGCCCGTACTGAACGGCGTGATAGTTCTTGCCGGAGAAGTTCGGCGCCGCGCCGTGGGTGAGGTGGCCGCCGGCATCCAGACTCATGCCCAGAATGGTGTCGCCGGGCTTGACCAACGCCAGATAGACCGCGGCGTTGGCCTGTGCGCCGGAATGCGGCTGCACGTTGGCGAAATCGCAGCCGAACAGCTTGCAAGCGCGCTGGATCGCCAGCTCCTCGGCGATATCGACATGCTCGCAGCCGCCATAGAACCGCTTGCCCGGATAGCCTTCAGCATACTTGTTCGTCAACAGCGAGCCCTGCGCTTCCATGACGCGCGGACTCGTGTAGTTCTCGGATGCGATCAGCTCGATATGGTCTTCCTGGCGCTGGTCCTCGTCGGCGATGGCCGAGGCCAGTTCCGGGTCGAAGTCGGCGATACGCTGGGCGGAGTCAAACATGATCGAATGCTCGGGTTGAAGAACGTAGAACGCAGCACGCCGCCGGCGGGCGCAGTGCGACGCGATACGCTTCCGGAGTTTGTTGGGGCGCATAGTGTAGCGCAGTCCATCGGCCGACCCCATATGTTGGGGTCGGCCGGCGCCGTCAGGCCGTGATCTCGAGCATGAGATCGAGCGCGGCCTTTGCCTGACGTGCCTCGTCGGCGTCCACCTGAATACGATTGACGACGTGGCCTTCGACCAGATTATCCATCACCCAGGCCAGATGCTGTGGGTCGGTACGGAACATCGTCGAACACATGCACACCACGGGCGACATGAACTGGACCCTGACCCCACGTGGCGCCATCTCGTGATGCAGGCGGTTGACCAGGTTCAGTTCGGTACCCACGAGCCAGTGGGAACCGGGTTCACTCGCGCGCACGGTCTTGAGGATTGTTTCGGTCGAACCCACCACATCGGAGGCCTGACAGACCTCGAAAGCGTTCTCCGGATGCGAGATCACACGCCCCTGCGGATGCTCTTCACGAAACTTCTTGATGTGGTTCGGATGAAACATCTGGTGGACTGAGCAGAAACCTTTCCAGAGGATCATCCGCGCGTTGCGTATCGCCTCGACGGAGAGCCCGCCCATGGGCTTTGCAAAGTCCCACACCACCATCTCATCCAGCGACACACCCATGTCGAAGGCGGTGTTGCGCCCCAGATGCTGGTCGGGAAAGAAAAGCACCTTCTCGCGGCGCGAAAACGACCATTCCAGCACCCCTCGGGCGTTGGACGAGGTGCATACGATGCCCCCGTGGCGGCCACAGAAGGCCTTCAGATCTGCGGCCGAGTTGATATAGGTGACCGGCGTGATCGCCTCATCGGGATCCAGCACTTCCGAAAGCTCACGCCAAGCACGTTCGACGTTACGCAGATTGGCCATGTCGGCCATCGAACAGCCCGCCGCCATATCCGGCAGGATGACCTGCTGGTCGTCCCGGGTCAGGATATCGGCGACCTCGGCCATGAAGTGCACGCCGCAGAATACAATGTATTCGGCATCCGATGCCGCGGCCTGTGCCGACAGCTTGAGGGAATCGCCAGAATAATCGGCGTGCGCGAAGACTTCGTCGCGCTGATAATGATGGCCAAGTATCGCGCAGCGGTCGCCCAGAGCAGCCTTGGCCGCGCGAATTCGCGCGTCGCAGGCCGCGTCGTCATACTGGGCGAAATCCTGCAGGGCCAGTGCGGTAGCGGTCATGTCGATGGCAGGGAAGGATCGTCCGGGAAATGTACCACAACCGGGGCCATCCGCCGCATTGCCCTAAGGCAGCGAATATCGTCAATTCGACGTCGACGGGGATATAATTCCCATCATGACCGAATCCGCACATCAGTGGCTGGCGCGCGCTTGTCATCGGCTGCTTCGTCCGCTGGTGCGTATCCTGCTGCGTCACGGTATTGCCTACCGGGACTTTTCCGAGATCGTGCGCGCGGTATATGCAGAGGTCGCCCGCGAATCGTTCACCCCGCCCGGCCGCCGCCCCACCGACGCCCATGTGGCCGTGGTGACCGGTTTAACACGCAAGGAAGTCAAACGCCTGCGCGAGGAGCCGGTCGAAGAGTTCGCCGCCGATCACTGGGGCGGCGCCAACCGGGCGACGCGCGTACTCTCCGGATGGCATCGAGATCCCGACTTCACCAATGATCGGGGCGAGCCTTGCCATCTGTCGCTGGACGACGAAGCCGCCGGCTTTCCGGCCTTGGTCAAACGTTACAGTGGAGATATTCCCGCGAGTGCTATTCTCGAGGAGCTCGAGCGCGTTGCGGCGGTCGCCCGAGGTACGCACAACACCCTGTCGGTGACCCAGCGGGCTTATGTGCCGGCCGGCAGTGATCCACAGAGCTTGCGCATGCTGGGTTCGGCCAGCCACGACCTGCTGTCGACCCTGGAGCACAACCTCGCTCGAACGGACGGGGATCGGCCGTATTTCCAGCGGACCGTGTTCAATACACGGGTCGACCCGCGGGTGCTGCCGGTCTTCCACCGCCTGGTGGCAACGCAAGGGCAGCAGTTTCTGGAGACGCTCGACGACTGGCTCGAGCATCACGAAGCCAGCGACGTTGAGGCCAACCCGCCGGTCGTTCGCACTGGCGTGGGTATCTATTATTTCGAGGATGCAGCACATCCCGGGGAGCACAAGGATGACGATTAGCCGCTCGGGCACAGGTCGCCACCGTGGTTTTCGTGCCAGGCGCTTGGTCGCGCTCGCGATCACCGCACTGCTGGCCGGATGCGGCGCGGGCGGTGACGGCGGCACGGGACAGCTGGCCGGTATCGAAGGCACCGGCATCGTCTCCGGTTTCGGCAGCGTTTATATCGATGGCATCGAGTTCGACACCGACGATGCCCAGGTACGATTCAACGGCGCCCCGGCAACGCCGTCGGCATTGCGGGTCGGCGATGTGGTTACAGTCGCCGGAACGATCGACGATGACGGCCGTGCACGCGCCGACCGTCTGGCCTTTGACCGTCTGGTCGACGGGCCCATCGAGCGTATCGAGACCCGGCCGGACAATACGGGCGAACTCGTCGCCCTCGGTCAGACCGTGCGTTTCGATGCCGATACCCGATTCATCCGGTCTCAGCCCGAAGCGCTGAAGGCTGGCGATCTGATCGCCGTCAGCGGTCTGGTCGATGCAAACGACGTGCTGCATGCAAGCTCGATCGAGCACGGCCCGGATTACAGCGAGGGCCGGCTCATCGATATCCGGGGCCGGATCGATACGTTAACTCCGGACCGTTTCGATATCGGTGCGCTGACCGTCCGCTACGACAACGCCACCATCGACGACACAGCGCTGGCGGTCGGCGATTATGTACAGGTCTACGGACGCCAATATGGCACCGGAACGCCGCTGGAGGCCGAGCGCATCACGCGCCCGGAGCAGCGCATAGGCAACGACGGAGAACGAGTGTTCCTCGAAGGCGTCATCAGCGCTGTGAACGGGCAAACGCTCACCCTCGCAGGCCAAACCGTGGATATCGGTAATGCCGAGCGTATCGGGCCGTCTCAGGCGCCGATCACGTCGCGGGCGAAGATCTCGATACGCGGACACCGACGCGGCGAACAGATCGTCGCCGAGACGATTTCGGTCCAGCCGGCCCCGACGGTCACGCTCCGCGCGCGGCTGACAGATATCGATGCGGGCCCGGATCGCGTGGAACTGCTTGGCACACGTTGGCAGGTCCCGGCCGATACGCTGTATGTCGATCTCGCCGAGCCGGCCGATCGCCGGCTGCGGCTGTCTGGCCTGCGTGCTGGCGACACCGTCCAGGTCAACGGCTATCTGGACGCAGCTGGGCTGGTAATGACCCGTCTCGACCGCGTAAACGCGGATCCGGTCGGCGATTCGATGGTGCGCGGGCCGATCGATTCCATCGATCGCAGCGACGATCGTCTGACCCTCAATATTGCCGGCGCGACCGTGGTCGCCGACATCGGCCGCAGTCGTTTCGAAGACGCCGATGGACAGGCCATAACGGCCTCGGCGTTCCAGGCCGCGGCGGCTGGCGCAAGAGCCCAGGCCACCGGGCCGGACAACAGCGGCCGCATCGATATCGCTCGCACGGTGCGCCTGCTCGACTGAGCAACCGGCAAACCAGGCCGCCCGGCGCGCGCCGGGCGGCTCACCACGGGTCCAGCCATGGCCGGCCCTGCCCTCGACGCTCGGTCGACTCGGCATCAAATCGACAACTCGGACCGGCACCCGTATCGCCCACGGTGCCCGTATTCGAGTCACCCAGCGCGACGGCCCCGTGCACGCGCCAAAGCCCGGCCAAGCGCGCCTGCGGCATATCGGCAAACGGCCGCCGGAGGCGGTACGCTCGTCACGACTCGGGCATGGTGCAGTATCGATGGCCGTTCAGCGGCGTGTCGTGCATACGAGACCTGTCACACCGAGGCCTGCCAGCCCACGAGTCGCAACCACTACCCCCCGTATGAGGCGCACAAAAAAACCGGACCGGGGACATATGCCCCGGTCCGGCTATTCCGCCACCTGTCAGCGATGATCAGTCGGCCTGATCGTCCTCGGCGAACAGGATGACCGAGCCCTTGACCGGCAGGTTGTCGCCAATCAGCAGGGCATCGGCGGCGCCGGCATCGAGAGACTGGACGACGAACTGGAACTGACCCGTGGTCATCAGGTCGCCGCCGCCGTTACCGCCGCCGTTCATACCCCCGGGCGGCGGCGCATCGACACCGACGTTATCGTCGTTATCGCTGTCACTGCATGCCGTGAGGATGATCGTCGCAGCCATCACGACAAGCAACAGCTGGGTGCGGCGGCGTACGCCGCCGACCGACAGCAGTCCCACCAGGCCAAGCAACGCACCGCCCGCATACAAGGGCATGAACGAGCCGATGGCCGCAACCGCCTGCCCGTCATCGCCCGACAGATCGGCCGTCACTACATAGCTGGTGCTGTCCATCGCCGGGATAGATGCCCCGCCGCTGGTGAAGCTGACGCTGAAGTTCGTGCCGTTGTCCGCCACGGTGCCGCTTCCGACCGGGTTCTCACCCGAGTCCCGCCGGCCGTTGCCGTTGCTGTCCTGATAGACCGTCAATGCGACACCGGCCAGCATCAGACGACGGGCCACCGTGCTGTCATCGTCCATCGAACCTCGGTCGATGTAGCCCGAAAAACCAGCCACAGT
Organism: Salinisphaera sp. T31B1; assembly: GCF_040361275.1. Taxonomy (NCBI): domain Bacteria; kingdom Pseudomonadati; phylum Pseudomonadota; class Gammaproteobacteria; order Salinisphaerales; family Salinisphaeraceae; genus Salinisphaera; species Salinisphaera sp. T31B1. The sequence goes on from NZ_APNH01000002.1 coordinate 763,412, forward strand.
GGCCGCGCTGTCGTCATCGTTGGTCAGGGTCAAACCGATCACGTCCGTGTCGCCGCTGTCCTGCGCAGTGACCGACGACGGACTGGTGGCGGTCACGCTGAGCACCGGGTCGTCGGTAAGTTCGAACGCGCCCGCATCACAGCTGCCGTCGTCATCGTCGTCCATCAGATCGAACGGACGCGGGGCGCCGCGCTGGTCGGTATCGCCACAGCCGTCGTTCGCATCGAGTGCGGCTGCGCTGTCCGCGGTCAGCGGCTGGGTGGCCGTGGTGCCGCCGAACAATCGATATGACCCGACGGTCACCGCACCGACGACGTTGCCATCATCGCTCGACGCCGACACGCCATCGCCCAGATCCGGGTCGTTGTTGGCGATCAAGCTGTTGCTGATGCTGATCGAATCGCCGACGCCGGTCATACCGTCATCCGTGTTGGCGGCCACGCCGGTACCGACGTTCTGGGTCACCGAGACCGACTCCAGCGTGATGGTACCGCCCGCGCCGTCGAGATAGACGCCGGCACCGGTATCAGCGGTGTTATTGGACACGGTCGAGGTATCGACGGTCAGCGTACCCGCCCCCGAATTCCACAGACCACCGCCTTCGACCGCGGTGTTGTAGCCGACCGACGAGCGCGTAATGGCCGTGGTACCGGCACCGCCGATATGCAGGCCACCGCCGTTGCCGGGGTTCGCGCCGGCATCGTTGGCCGCACTGCTGTCGGTCCCACCCAGGGTGACCCGAGTCATGGTGACCGCACCGCCTGCGTTCTCGATACCGCCACCGGCACGCTGTGCGCTATTGCCGGCGATACGCGTATCGGTGATCTCAGCACTGGCGTTCGGGCTGACCAGGATACCGCCCCCGGAGCCGGACGTGCCACTGGCCGTGTTGTTGGCGATACGGCTGTTGACAATCGTCAGCGACCCACTGTCGCCGTCGGCGTTGGTCTCAGCGTAGATACCGCCGCCGCCCTGCGTGGCGTCCGCGCCGGTGGCCTCGTTGCCCACTATCGACACGCCATCGAAACTCATCTCGCCCTGATTGTTCCAGAACGCACCGCCTTCGACAGCCACGTTGTTCGCATACAGCCCGCCAATGACGTTCACATCGCCGTCACCGGTGACATGCACCACACCGCCGTTGCCCGGATTCATGCCGGCGTTGTTGCCGGTCGCCGTGACGTTATCGAGCGTGGTCGTGGTATCGCCCAGGACTTCGATCGCCCCGCCGGCCCGATTCGCGCTGTTGCCCTTCATCGACGAGTCGGCCACGCTCAGCGTGCCACCCGCTCTGAGCAGGATCGCGCCACCCGAGGACGAACTGGTCTCGTCATCGCTGCCGGCGCTGTTGTTGGCAAAACTCGAGTCGGTGACCCGGATCGTACCGCCGGTGGCCTCACCGAAGATTGCGCCGCCCCCCTCATCGGCCGCCGGTCCGGTAGCCGTGTTGGCCGTGAATGTCGCGCCGTCGACGGTCATCGTACCGGCGTTGTTCCACAGGGCGCCGCCTTCGGTCGCGGTGTTCGCGTCGAAGGTTCCGCCGTTGACCACGATATCGGCGCTGCCGGTCACATGCAGCGCACCACCGTTACCCGGGTTCGCACCGGCATCGTTTCCGGAGAAATCCACCCCGTTGAGCGTGACGGCCACGTTGTCCGTGCCGTCGTCGCTGTCGTCTCCATTGCTGGCTCCCGAGGCCTCCTCAATGGCACCGCCGGCCCGGTCGGCGGTGTTGTTGTTCATGGCACCGCCATTGACGACCAGCACGCCGCCGTCGTCGTTGAGAATCGCCCCGCCCGAACGCGCGTCGGCATCGCCGTCAGCGGTGGTCGCCACGCCGTTGACCAACGTCAGGCCGTTGAGTGTGAGCATGCCCTGGTTGGTGAAGATACGGCTTTGCGTGTCGGCATCGATCGTGACATTTGCGTTGTCGTCACCTTGCATGCCGATGGTCAACGCGGACCCTGCCATCACCGTAGGCAGCGCCGTGCCGCCGAGAGTAATGGTCTGACCCGCCACGCCGCTGCCGAAGACGATCATGTCGTTGTTGTCGTCGCCGGCCATGCAGCCGCCCGCTGCGACATTGCCGTTGGCAGCATTGATGGCATCGCGAAGCGTGCAATCGGCGCCGCCCTGGCCATCGGCCGTGGTTGTGACGGTGATGGTGGCCGCAAATGCACCCGGAGCGGCCACGACCAAGGCCGTGCCGGCAATGGCGGCCCTGACCTGTTGACGTAACCGCAACCGCGGCCTCGATGGACTGTTCATGACGTGTTCCTTCCCTACTGCGTTTTGACGCGATGGGCGCGCCGCCGATGGGGAGTGACCCCCGAACCCGTTTTGGGAATAATTTCCCTATTGGCATCGGCGAGTCAAACACGCGTGCGGAATACAACGAAAAAAGCCGGCGAAACTCGGTTCCGCCGGCCTTGGTCAGTACGCTGCAATCTATTGGGCGGCCGCGTTACGCCCCGCCCCGGGACGTCAGCCGCCCGCGTCTGTCTTGGTTCGCAAACGAATGCCCAGTTCGCGCAACTGCGCATTATCTGCCTGGCCAGGCGCGCCGGTGAGCAGATCGGTGGCCGTCTGGGTCTTGGGAAAGGCGATCACTTCGCGGATCGAATCCGCACCGGCCATGAGCATGACCAGGCGATCCAGCCCAAACGCGATACCCGCGTGGGGCGGTGCGCCGAACTTGAGCGCCTCCAGCAGAAAACCGAATTTTTCTTCTGCCTCTTCGGGGCTGATACCGAGAACGTCGAAGGCGGCCTGCTGCATTTCCGGGGTATGGATACGCACGGAGCCGCCGCCGACCTCCGAACCGTTGAGCACCATGTCGTAGGCCTGGGCTCGGGCTTCGTGCGGCGCGGCCTTGAGCGCCTTCGGATCGTTCACCGCCGGGGCGGTGAACGGGTGGTGCGCGGCATACCAGCGTTTGGTTTCTGTGTCGTACTCGAACATCGGCCAGTCGACGATCCAGAGCGGCTGCCAGCCCTCGGCGACCCGGTCCAGGTCGTGGCCGAGCCGGACTCTCAACGCACCGAGCGCATCGTTGACGACTTTTTCCGAGTCGGCGCCGAAGAACAGTAGGTCCCCGTCGGCGGCGCCGCTCCGCTCGACGATACCGGCAATGGCGTCATCCGAGAGGAACTTGAGAATCGGCGAGGCCAACCCGTCGCGGCCGGCGGCAACATCGTTGACCTTGACGTAGGCCAGCCCTTTCGCCCCGTAGCGACCGACGAACTCGGTATAGCCGTCGATCTGCTTACGGGTCAACGTGGCGCCCCCGGGCACGCGCAGCACGGCCACTCGGCCCGTGTCATTGTTGGCCGGGCCGGAAAATACCTTGAAATCGGCATCGGCGACCAGATCCGCGATATCGACCAGTTCGAGGTCGATACGCAGATCGGGCTTATCCGAACCAAAGCGACGCATCGCTTCGGCATAGCTCATGCGAGGGAACGGGTCCGGCAGCTTGGCGTCCAGCACGTCGGCGAACAGCGCACGAATCATGGTTTCATTGATCGACATGATGTCGTCGGCATCGACGAACGAGGCCTCGATGTCGATCTGGGTGAACTCGGGCTGCCGATCGGCCCGCAGATCCTCGTCGCGAAAACAACGGGCGATCTGGTAATAGCGGTCCATGCCGGAAACCATGAGCAGCTGCTTGAACAACTGCGGCGACTGCGGCAAGGCAAAGAAATGCCCCGGCTGCGTCCGGCTCGGCACCAGATAATCGCGCGCGCCTTCAGGCGTGGCACGGGTAAGAATAGGGGTCTCGATATCGAGAAAGCCCAGTTCGTCGAGTGCGCCCCGCACCGCCCGTGTCACCTGGGCACGCAACTGCATATGACGTTGCATGCGCGGCTTGCGGAGCTCGATATAGCGATAACGCAGGCGCGCGGCATCGCCGACCGTTTCGGTCTCGTCGAGCTGAAGTGGCGGCGTTTCCGAGGCATTGAGTACCGTCAGCGCCTGGGTGTAGACCTCGATCTCGCCCGATGCGAGATTCGTGTTGACCGTGCCAGCCGGGCGTGCGCGCACGCGACCGGTGACCTGAATGACGTACTCACTGCGCAACTTTTCAGCCGCCGCGAAGGTTTCAGCCTCATCGGGGTCGAACACGACCTGAATCAGACCACTGCGATCTCGCAGATCCACGAATATGACGCCACCGTGGTCGCGGCGGCGATGAACCCACCCGCAAACGGTAATTTCACTATCGATGGCAGCGGCGGTTACATCGCCGTTGTAGTGGGATCGCATCATGGCAGGCGCCTTTATCGGCTGTGCAAAAGAGCGCGAGTCTAGCAAGAGGCAGGCCGTCGCCGGTAGTCCGACGACCGCCCGATCCCGAACGCGTCTCAGCTCGCCGTCGAGGCGCCGGACGCAGGTTTGCTGTCGTTCTTGGCCTTGGCCGCCGGCTTCCCGCTGTCCTTTCCCGCGGCGGACGTCTTGGCGGATTCGGACTTGCTCGATCCGCTGTCGCCGGCCTTACTGTCGCTATTCGAAGCGCTAGACTTCGCGCCGCCGCTGTCGCCGGCCAAGTTACGCTTGCCGTCCGATTTGAAATCGGTTTCGTACCAGCCGCCGCCGGCCAGGCGAAATCCCGCGGCCGATATCTTGCGCTTGAGCGCGGGCTGGCCACAGGCCGGGCAATCGGTCAGCGGATCGTCGGACAACCGCTGCAGTTTTTCGACTTCTTCGCCGCATTCGCGGCAGACATATTCATAGATCGGCATGAATTGATCCCCTTGACAAAGACCGCTGTCGCTACGCCTAGAGCGCGGTTGCGCCGCTGGCGGCCGAACGTCCGATGCCGTAGTAGGTAAACCCTGCCTGAGCGACATACGAGGGCTTGTAGATATTGCGTCCGTCGACGAGCACCGGCTGCTTCATACGCGCGGCGAGATCGGCGAAATCCGGCGTACGGAATATATGCCACTCAGTGACCAAAACAAGAGCATCGGCGTTGTCGGCCGCCTCTTCGCCGCTGGCACACAACGTCAGGTCGTCACGTTCACCGTAGATGCGCCGTGTTTCGTTCATTGCCTCGGGATCGAACGCCCGCACCTGCGCGCCGGCTTCCCACAACGCCTCCATCAGCGTACAGCTGGGCGCCTCGCGCATATCGTCCGTGTTGGGCTTGAAGGCCAACCCCCAGACGGCGATGGTCTTGCCGGCGAGATCGCCGAAATGGGCGGCCAACTTGTCGAACAGCACCCGTTTCTGGCGATCGTTAACCCGCTCCACGGCGTTGATGATCTCGGTGTCATAGCCGAGCTTGCCCGCGGTCTGAGCCAGCGCGCGCACGTCCTTGGGGAAGCAAGACCCGCCGAAGCCGCAGCCGGGATAGATGAAATGATAGCCAATCCGGTGATCGGCACCGATCGCGCGTCGGACCTGCTCGATATCGGCATCGACCCGGTCGGCGACTTGCGAGAGCTCGTTCATCAGGCTGATCTTGGTCGCCAGGACGATATTGGCGGCATACTTGGTCAGCTCCGCCGAGCGAATATCCATGACGATCGTCCGGTCATGCTGACGGTTGAACGGCGCATATAACGCACGCAAATGCTCGGCGGCTCGGTCGGTATCGACACCCACGACGACGCGGTCCGGCTTCATGAAATCCTCGACGGCCGCGCCTTCCTTGAGAAACTCCGGGTTGGAGGCGACATCGAACTCGACGTCCATCCCGCGCTGGGTCAATATCCTGCCCAGGGCCTCTCGCACCTTATCGGCTGTGCCAACCGGCACCGTCGATTTGGTGATGACCAGTCGATAATCGGACATGTGCTCGCCGATGGTCTCGGCGACCTTGAGCACGTACTGCAGATCGGCGCTTCCGTCCTCGTCAGGCGGGGTGCCCACCGCGATGAATTGCAGCGTGCCGTGCGCGACGGCCTGCGCGGCGTCGGTCGTGAATCGCAGGCGACCGGAGGCGACGTTGTCGTGCACGATCTGTTCGAGGCCCGGCTCGTAGATCGGAATGTCGCCTCGGGTCAGCCGAGCGATCTTGTCCGCGTCGATATCCACGCAGATCACATGGTTGCCGCTCTGAGCCAGACAGGCGCCCGTCACCAGGCCGACATACCCCGTTCCGAAAATCGTAATACGCACCGCGACTCCTGTTGGCTATGGGCGGCAGGGTCAAAACGACATTATGCGTCAACCCGCTACGATCTCGCGACCGCGCACATTGCACGCATAAAAAAAGCCGCGCCGCCCGTAGGCGCGCGGCTTATCGCCGTCATGGCGTCCCCAAGGGGATTCGAACCCCTGTCGCCGCCGTGAAAGGGCGGTGTCCTAGGCCTCTAGACGATGGGGACTTGATTGGTGGAGCCAGGCGGGATCGAACCGCCGACCTCAACACTGCCAGTGTTGCGCTCTCCCAGCTGAGCTATGGCCCCTTCGACTTTGCGAGCGGCGCATTATAGAGATCGGATCACGCGTTGCCAACCTCTCCCCCGAGATTATTTTGCGACCGCCCGTTCCAGCGTGCTCACGACGTGCTTCTGATCCTCGATATCCAGGTAGGGATGCATGGGCAAACTGAGCACGCGCTCGGCGGCCGCCTCAGAGTGCGGAATAGCCACGTCCGAATACAAAGGCGGCTGACGGTTGAGCGGCACAGGGTAATACACCGCGTTCGGAATGCCTGCCTCGTTGAGCACGGCGCGCACCCGGTCGCGCTCATCGACCTGTACCGTGTACTGCGCGAACACGCTGGTACATCCCTCGGCGATCGTCGGCGTGGTGACGATTCCCGACAACATGTCGGAATAACGTGCGCCGACTTCGGCGCGCCGTGCCACCTCGTCCTCGAAGACCTCCATCTTGGCGAGCAACACCGCGGCCTGGATCGTATCGAGCCGGCCGTTGATACCGAGTCTAGGATGGTAGTACGGCGCGCTCTGCCCATGATTGCGCAGCTCTCGCATGCGCTCGGCGAGATCGCTATCGGTCGTGAATGCCGCCCCGCCGTCCCCGTAACAACCCAACGGCTTGGCCGGAAAGAACGAGGTCGCGGCCAGCGACGACACGCCGCCCGAGCGACGGCCTTTGTAAAGTGCACCGAAACTCTGCGCGGCATCCTCGATCACGGGCACGCCATGTTTGTCCGCAATGGCGTTTATGGCATCCATATCGGCGATCTGGCCAAACAGGCTGACCGGCACGATCGCCTTGGTACGCTCGTTGATACGATCTTCGATCAGCGTCGCATCGATATTGTAGGTCCGCGGGTCGATATCGACGAACACCGGCGTCGCGCCCAGCAGGCCGATCATCTCGCCCGTGGCGATGAACGTAAACGGCGTGGTGATCACCTCGTCACCCGGGCCGATATCAAGCGCCATCATCGCCACCAGAAGCGCATCCGTTCCACTGGACAGGCCGATGCAGTGCGGCACGCCCACGTAGTCGGCCAGACGTTGCTCGAGCTCTTCGATTTCCGGGCCCATTACGTAGCGACCGTGTTCGAGTACGGCGTGGATGCGCGCATCCACGTCGGCCTTGATACGGTGATACTGCGCTTGCAGGTCGATGAGTTGCATGCACGCTCCTGTGGCGGCGTTTGGCTGGATCGATGTTCCAGCGCGGATTCTAGCACCGCAAGCCCTGCGCACCATGCAAGGCCGTTGACCCGCGTTACGCTCGCGACTAGACTTCGCCTCGCGCAATCGGACGACGGGCGGTTAGCTCAGCGGTAGAGCACTGTCTTCACACGGCAGGGGTCACTAGTTCGAACCTAGTACCGCCCACCATCGTCCGGGCCGTCGGTCGAACGCAGTGGTCAACGGCCGACCCGGAATTGGCCGGATGTCGTATGACGCTGGCCGCCAGAGTGTGTGATCTTCGGCCCCCCGGCGCAGCGTCAACCGCCCGATCGCGAGCCACCCGCACCGACAGGACGACCCGACATGCGCGTGACGAGCCGGCTAAAAGCCTTGCGCAACAAGGCTCGCAGCCCCCACAGCATCCCGCGTTTCGAGGGCCGCGAATCACGTAGCCATCATAACGTGGCGCTCTGGCGTTTGGCGGCCTGGGCGTCAGCCGACAGCCTGCGCAATCGACGCCGACTGACGCAGATCGAGACCTTCGTCCAGTTCGCCGGCTTCCCGCGCTCGGGCCATTCCCTGATCGGCTCGATACTGGATGCCCATCCTCACGCCCGTATATCCCACGAACTGGATGCGATGGGGTTGTTTGAGAAAGGGTTCCCCCAGTCGGCGATCTTCGCGCTCATCGACCGCATGGCGCTCGAATTCACCCGTCACGGGCGATACTGGAACGGCCACGGTTATCGGGTTCCGGGGGGCGCGCACGATTCGGCGGATCCATTACGCGTGATCGGCGACAAGAAAGGCGACGCCGCCGTGCGCTGGATCGCCCGCAGCCCGTCGCTGATCGACCGTCTGGGTCGCGCCGGCGGGCCGAACAAGAAATGGATCCTCGTCACACGCGACCCGTTCGATAACATCGCTACGATGTCACTGCGTCACGGACGGGCGTACGACACATTGCGTAGCAGCACCCGCGGCCATACCGATTTTCATCGCGCGCTCGCTCAAAAACAGCGTGAGGGCGTGATCGCAAGCCGCGTGCTCGACTCCCAGCTCGACGAATACGAGCGACTGTGCCGCACGGTGGGCGCGATGAAAAACCGGACGCGGCCGGCGGACTGGCTCGACGTCGGGCATGAGCAGCTCACCGCAACACCCGCCGCCGAGATCGAACGGATCATCGGGTTTCTCGAACTCGCGGTGGAGCCCGCTTATGTGGAACGCTGTGCGGCCATGGTCTATGACAAATCGCACCGCACCCGGGATCTGATCGACTGGCCGGATACCGCCATCGAACGCGTGGAGGCGCTATGTGCTACGTATTCCTTTCTGCAGCCCTACCAGGCACAGACGCCCCATGAGCTCTGAGCCCGAACGGCTGCCCCACTTGGTGACCTGTGTCGGGGTGGACACCGAGTATGGCCATCTCGCCCATTTTCTCAAGCACTATCTGGCGCTGGGCGTCGCACCGCAACATATCCACGTCCTGCTCAATACGCGGGACCCGGCGTCGGCCAATCTGGCCCGGGCCGAGACACTTCTGGCCCACCACGGCATCGCCGAACCGAAACGCTGGATCGCACCGTATACGAGCGACAGCATGTGGGCCCAGCGACGCGAAATACAGCGGGACCGCGTACCGGCGGGCGCCTGGGTGATCAGCGCCGACGTCGATGAGTTTCACGAATACCCGGAACCCCTGGCGCGCTTCATCGCCCTGTGCGAGGCGAGCCGGGTGAACTGCGTGCAAGGCGTTTTCATCGATCGCCTGGCACCGGCGGGGCACCTGGCGCCGGTGACCGACGACCCGATCGAGACCTGCTTCCCGCTACAGGCCGACGTCCAGTGCCGGATCGCGGGCCGCGGCCGGAATCACAATTGGCACGGCACGGTGAAGCTGATGATGATGAAAAGCCATATCGAACCTTCCCGAGGCGGCCATCATCCGGTCGAAGGCACCGTCGGCGTGCGTTACCTGTTCGGCCGCCAGCTCGCCCAGTTTCCCTATATCGGCCAGGCCTGGTTCCGGTTTCTGGTGCCGCTGCGCGTGCATCATTTCAAGTGGACTGCCACGCTGCACGACACCTTACGGCGACGGCTGGACACGCCCGGCGTGAGCGTCGCCGGCGCCGAGTACGGCGGCAAGCTGTTGGCCTATATCGAACGCCACGGTCGTATCCGCCCCGAAGATGTCGCCATCCGACAGCCGTCGCGCCTGGCACATATGAGTTGGCGTCGGCGCAGTGCGGCGCTCAGAGCGTTGAGCGCGGCTTATTGGCATGCCGGGCGGCCGCGACGCCTGGCCCGAAAGCTCAAGCGAGGCCTCTCCGGATGACCGACTGGCAACTGGAACAGCTCACCGAGGGCAGCGCCGAGCGGCGTTTCCATGCCCACAGCTACTACGACATCCGGGTATTCGACAGCACCAGCCGATACGTCGTCGCCTACCGAACGTCCTTTGTCGAACGGACCCCCCTGATCGACGATCGCGTCGACATCGGCATCGTGGACACTGACGACGCCGGCTGTTGGACGACCATTGGCGAGAGCCGGGCGTGGAGCTGGCAGCAAGGCCCCATGGCGCAATGGATTCCGGGCCGCCAGGAAGTGATATGGAACGACCGCGAGAATGGCCGATTCGTGGCCCGCGTTCACGACGTCGCAAGCGGCCATACCCGCACCCTTCCCCGGCCCGTCTATGCCGTCGACCCGGAGGCAGGCTTTGGCCTGTCGCTTAACATGGCACGGCTGGATGCGCTGCGGCCGGGCTATGGCTATGTAGGCGGTCGCGGCGCGCAGCTGCGCCGGCGGCGCTCGCGAAGCGACGGCGTATGGCGATGCGATCTGGCCAGCGGCGACACGCGGCTGATACTCACGCTCGACCGCGCGGTGCGTTTTCTTTATACCCAGCTCGGCTGGCGCGGCTATATACGTCATCTGCGTGCCCGCTACAGCTACTGGTTCAATCACGTGAAACTCAGCCCCGACGGCCAGCGTTTCACCGTCAAACTGCGTTTCCGTCGTCGCGGACCCAACGGTCAATGGAACGATCGAATGGGCGTCAGCCTGACCTGCGGCGTCGACGGCCGGGATCTCCGGCTGTTGACCGATGCCACGTCGCACGTCATCTGGCTGGACAACGAGCACCTGTATCTCTGGCGCATCGACGGCTTCTATCTGTATCGGGACCAGGCACCGCGCGGAGAACGTGTTCGCCAGATCGCAGCCGGGACGCTCGGCAAGAACGCCCATGTCCGCTACTTTCCCGATTCGGCGGAGCGTTTCGTATTCGATACGCCCTATCAGCAAACCATCGACCTGTTGACCTACGACGAAAGCGAAGGCGTATCCAGCCGGATCGCCCAATTCGGCAACCACCGGCCCGAAGCAGGTCCCTATCGCTGCGATCTACACCCCTGCCCGAGTCCGGACGGACACAAGATTCTGGTCACATCGTTACAGGACGGCGGGCGCCAGCTCTACCTGCTTCGGAACGACGCCGCTGCCTGAACGGCGGGCGCCTCAACGGAAGGCGCTATGTGATGTAGCGTGCGTGGCGAGCCGCCAGACGAGCGGCCGCTACCAGCAGCATCGTCGATTGTCTGGCTCGACGCTCCCGCATGAACCGGCGCGAGGCCCAGTACAGCCCCTGGGCCGCCGCTCTGGTCAGCGCTCGCTTGCGGCCACGCGGGTAACGCCCTCGCCCGAGGTCGCGTACCAGCGCTGTCTTGCCGGGCAGATAATGCGGCTTTTCGATATTGGCGGCATGGCGTACCAGTTCGACGGCATTCTGCCACTGATCGGGCGCGATTTCGCGGCGACCGGCGATAGCCTCGATATTCGCCACGCCTTCGTCGAACAACCCGTGGGAGAACATCACCCGAGCGCGTTCGGTGATCGCCTCGACGACCTGCCGGTCGTCGAGCTGCGCATCACAAACCGAGGAAGCGACCGAATCCAGATAGGCCGCGAGCGGGAGCGTGTCGCGATAAGGCAGAACGATCTGACGATCGTATTTCGACCACATGGCCAGACGTTCGGCTTCCGAATGGCGCTCGATCGCCGGCCCGCGACCGCCTGCGTGATTGCGCATGATGAACGTCGGCTGCCCGGTACTCACGCCCCGATAACGCCATGCTAGCTTCAGCATGACGTCGTAATCCTGACCGCGCAGCAGTGAGGTCTGGAAACGACCCACCTCTTCCAGATACTGCCGGGGGATCATCATTCCCTGTAGGTAGATGAGGAAATACTCACCCCATTCCAACGTGCGCAGAAAAAGCGTGTCGGGATCGGCGTACTGGCGATGTTTCAAGGTTTTGTGGCGCGCTTCGTCCCAGATGGAATCATTCGGCCCGTGCTCATCGAACGCCAGGTTCGGGCTGTAGGAATAATCGGCGTCCGGCACGGCGTTCAACACGTCCAGGTGCGCTTTCACCGCGCCGGCCAACAGCACGTCGTCGTCGTCGAAGAACACCAGATGGGAACCCGTCGCGTTTTCCAGACCCAGATTCAGAGCGGTCGGACGGCCCTGATTCGGCTGCCAGAAATAGCGGATACGGTTTCCAAACCCCTCGACGACCCGGCGCGTACCGTCGTTGGAGCCGTCATCGATGACCAGGATTTCGTCGGGCGCCCGACTCTGCGCCAGCACGCTTTCAAGACACTGCGCCAGATAGCCGGCACGATTATAAGTCGCGATGATGACGCTGACCGTCGCCCGCGAATGATCCACACCCATATTCCCCCGTCGCTGCGTCATGTCGATACAGCAGCCATGCCTTGAATCGAATCCGATCAAGCCAATCGGATGATCGGGCGTATGCCCGAGCACGGACGGTGCGCTGTCGATAGCGCTGGCGTCAAACGGTCTGATGAAAGCGTTCGGCTCTTTCCAGCGGTGAGCGTCGGATCAGCCGACGGCGTCTAGCCGCGATAACCCTGGGGATTGTCCGACTGCCAGCGCCAGGCATCCCGCATGATCTCGTCGAGGCCGTGGCTGGCACGCCAACCCAGTTCGCGTTCGGCTTTCTCGACGTTGGCCCAGCACTCCGCGACATCGCCCGGGCGCCGCGCGACGATGTCGTAGGGCAACGGACGGCCCGACGCGCGTTCGAACGCCTCGATCATTTCGAGCACCGAGTAGCCGTGGCCAGTACCGAGATTCCAGGTCTGTACGCCTTGCCGTGCCTTCAGCGCGTCCAGCGCGGCCAGGTGGCCTCGGGCAAGATCCATCACATGAATATAGTCGCGCACACCCGTGCCGTCCCGCGTCGGATAATCCCCGCCATACACCGAGAGCCGGGGCAATCGGCCGACGCCTACCTGGGTGATATACGGCAACAGATTGTTGGGCGCCCCGGCCGGATCCTCGCCGATCTGCCCGCTGAAGTGGGCTCCGACGGGGTTGAAATAACGCAGCAAGGCGATCGACCAGTCCGGCTCTGCGCGCTGAAGATCGGTAAGCAACCACTCGATCATGAGTTTGGATGTGCCATACGGGTTCGTGGGCCGTCCGGTCGGCGCGGATTCGGCGAGCGGCATATCGCGCGACTCGGCATAGACCGTCGCCGAAGAACTGAACACCAGCGTCTTGACGTCCGCCGCGGCCATGGCCTGACAGAGCGTTACGGTACCGCCGACGTTGTTGTCGTAATAGGCCATGGGCAGGCTGACGCTCTCGCCGACGGCCTTGAGCCCTGCGAAATGGATCACCGCTTCGATATTGTGCGTGGCAAACGTGTCCGCGAGTGTCTTGGTGTCACGGATATCACCTTCGACGAAGACAATGCTGAGACCGGTCAGCCGCTCCACTCGTCGAATCGACTCTCGGCTTGCGTTGGACAGGTTGTCGTAGATGACAACCTCATGCCCGGCCTCGAGAAGCACCAACGCCGTATGCGAGCCAATGAAACCCGCTCCGCCTGTAAGAAGAACCGTCATACGCTCTCGTTTACCACGTGAAGTACGCCATTATGGCCCAGCGTAAACTGTTGGTGATCGTGCCTAGGAAAACAACAATGGATAGACTTGGTCGTCAACCGGTTTCTAACTGTCGCCGGTCCCGGCTGCCGCTGCGGAACCGGTCGAAGGTAGTCGAGTGCACGCGCTGTCGTGCTCAAACCGCAACGACTGCACTGGCCCGCATACCAGATCCATACCACCGATACGTTGCACGAGATGGGTCGAGAGGGTGTGTGCAAACAGTGCGACACCCGCCATTTCCATACACTTTTCAATGACGGTGCCCAGCTGATACGCCAGACTGGGGTAACTGTAGGCGTGAGCGATCACGCCGTTCCCGTCTTCTACAAACAACGCGCCGGACACATAGATCGCGCCGCTGGCGATCATAAGCCAGCGGGTGCGCGCGGGTAGCCGATACAGAAACGGCACATAGACTAGGGCGACCACCGCCGAAAATACGGCACCCACGACGATCCAATGGTACAAAATCAGCCCGTCCGCCCGGGTCGCCGCTGGCGCCAGCTGATTGCCCAGAAACGTGCCCAGCACTTCATGTATCCGAGCGGTCTAATCCACCGATAAGAACAGGAATATCAGCGCCAACCCGTACCACCCGACGATCCGGCGGTCACGTTCTGCCCGAGAGATTCGGCCGTGCGCGTACAGCAGTCCACTACAAACCAGCAGGCTAATAGACGCATACCAGGTCGGCACGCTGCTGTCCCCGTCCAGATCGAACAGCGCGTAGAGACCATAGACTCGGTCATAGCGATACCCGACTCGCAAGGCAACGACAATCAGTACCGCAACGGTCAGGAACACGGTGCACCAGGCAAACCACCGCCCGATCGAACGAAGCGGTATGCCCACGGCCAGTAGCCGGTCGTTCGTCATCGCCACGCTTTCCCCTCTTTCCTCGACTCGAGTCCCGCATGCCCACGGCGGCAGCCGCTTTTCGCGCACTATGCGCGGCACGCAGGCTTAGACGCCAACAAGTAGTATTAATAGGCTGCCGACGATCCAACCCAAGCCCACGATCGCAAGGAGAATTCGGGTGTTGAAGGTTACCAGCCGCCAGGCCACATCGGCCGCCAGCACGCACGCGAGGCCGTAGACCACCAGGCCGAAGAAGACCCAGGATAGCCGCGAGCCGGCCCACAGCCACTCAGGCATTGCCATCACGGCGGCGTTGCACCAGCACGGTCTGGCCGGCGCGTACATGCGTTCGGAGTGCGGGCGTGCATTGATAGGCGTCGGGGACTTCGAGCACCACGGTGCTCCCGAGGAGGATTCGCCCGATTCGCTGGCCACGACGAATCGTCTGGCCGGGCTCGACCCAAGCCTCGATACGCCGCGCGGCCACGCTGGTGATCAAGCGCACGGCAACGGTGCCGATATCGCTGTCGATCACGATCCGCGTCTGTACCGGGCAGATCTTGGCTCGCAAGAACGCGAAATCCCGTCCTTCGCCGTCGGTATGCGTGTCGCCGAGCGACACGACCGAGCGGACCCGACCATCGATCGGGCTGCGCTGTACGTGCATATCCCAGAACGACAGTGCGATGACGATATAGCGCACCCCGTCTAGGCAATCGTGACCGGTTACCAGCCCGTCGGCGGGCGCCAGCAGACCATCTCCGTGGGGCGCGACTCGCTCCGGGTCGCGATAGAAGTATCGAAGATAACCGGGATGGAAATCGCCCGAGGCCAGCCAGGAGCGGATCTGATTTTCCGGCCAGCGCCGCTTGCCACGCAGCAACGGTCGCGCCAACGGCGACGGATGCGGGAAATTGACCGCCCAGAGCACGACCGCCAGTGCCAACAAAACGATTACCGCTAGCTGGAATGTCAGCACCAGCATCTATGCGCTACCCGGCCGCCACGACAGATTCGAGCCGTGCCAGCAGGTCATCACAGGCTGCGCGTATCCGTGGATCTATAGGCAGGTCGCCCGTCGGTACGGACGACGAGATCTCGGCGGATACGAAATCGCACACCGAGGGTTTGTAGTCGAGATCGAGAAATGCGAATAACTGACGCGCGCCGGCATGCGGGTCGGCGACCAGACGGTCATAGCCAATCAACAGCGTTCTATCGTCGCAATCCAAGCCCTGTTCGAAGAACAGGATATTGCGCATGTACCAGAACAGCGCACACGCCGACTCGTTGGTGAGTGCGTCGTGATAACAGTCGCGGATCAGTGCGCGTGTATCCGCTGACATGCCGCGACCACGCCAGCCATGCGTGGCGTTTTCGTCGGCGGCAAGGCGACGCATCGTATCCGGCATACCGCGCCACTTGCGGACATGCGAACGTACCACCGGCTCGTAATGCCGATAGACCCACACCGCCCGAGCCGGCTCGAATCGCTGCAACAGATCGGCGAGATCCTGCGATTCGCACAGCGCCTTGAAGACCACCAGGGGTGCCGGAGAGCGCTTTAGCAATGTCTTTAGGACATCGTCCGAGCGCAACTCGTAGCGTTCAAACGCGCGCGGATCACGTTCGTGATAGACCTCCGTCGACCCGCTGCGCTCAAGCATGTCCATGACCATGTTGGTCCCGGATCGCTGGGCGCCGGCCACGAACGCCGTCGAGTGGCTGCTCGTGCCGCTGGTGCGCCGCACGAGCCGCTGCACGAGACTTTTCTTCGTGAGAAGCAACCTGTGATCCAGCTTATGGCGAAGCCGGTCGATCGACGAGCCTATCTGAGCCATTCTTGAAACTCTCTGAATTCAGAAATTGGTCCGATTCTAGTCCTGATCGGTGGGTGACGCAGCGTCGCGTTCGCCGGGGCGCCGGACACGAGCGCTTCGGTGGTGATCACGACTGTGCCACGCTCGGCGACACGCATCGGCGTTCCAGCTCGAGCATCACGTCGGCCGTGAAGTCGCGTATTCGATCATTGAGATATCGTTCGTCAAGCGACTCGAGCAGGCCGAATTTCGTCGCGGCCGTGAACGCATGAGCCCGCTCGGCATCCAGTAGCTCGGGGTCGACGTTCAAAAATTGAGCGATGCCGGCGATCGAGTCACCGATATGCCGTGTCTTGAGCACCATCAGACGATCGGCGGGCACCGCCTCCAGCACCTTGAGGTTGTGCTCACGCCAGTACGAAAGATAGCCGTCCAGGCTATACAGGCCGTGCTCCGCGAATACAGCGTCGTCCGGACCATGTGGAAACACATCCGGCCGAAAACGCAGGTCACGCAGGCGCTGCCAGTTCGACGAGGCGCTACGGCCGAGCTGGTGGTTCACGAACGAATCGAGCCAGGCTCTCGGCTCGCGCACCGTCAGAATGAACCGCGCACGCGGAAACAGTCGGACCAACTCGTCCAGAAAGAAGAAATTCAGCTGCGACGAATCCACATCAAGCCGGTGCCTGCGATCTCGCTTGAGCAGGAAGCGGTCCAGCTGACGATCGGACAGCTGGCCGTCACGGCGCGCGATGATGGTCTCGATCGTTCGTTCACTTTCGAGCTCATGAGCCGCGGTCAGGGGCGGCTTGATGAACGCGTTGATCGAATGGGTTCCCGATTTCGCCGTGCCCACGCAATAGGCGTGTGTCCGGCGCGGCGACACCATCCGTCGCAAGAAGCCGAGCTTGGCCGTGCGGCGGGCATGAAGTGGGTTCATTTTTAGGTGCTCCTCGGCGCCCTAGGGACTTGGATTTACAGGGTTCGGCATCAAGCGCCTTGGCACGCATCGCGCCATACGCGCTAATCGCGAATGGTCACATCGGGATGGCCGCTCAGCCATGTCCGATGATAATGGCCGATCTTGCCGTTGTTGTTGTCGGCCAGTGTGACCGGCGCGCCGGTGAGCAAGGCGAACAGGCCGCCATGCAAGCGGTCTGTATACACATGGTTCGCCCCTTGAAACAACGCAAGGGCCCGTCGAAGGATACGGGCGCGATAGCCGCTCCATGTCTCGTATGCCACGCGATCCAGATTCGCCAGATAGAGATACTTGTGAAGCGTGTTGTGGCGTTGTATCCACGTCGCGTCGCGGGCGGTCAGGAGCCGCTCCCAGTCCCAGGACTGATCTTCAGCGCCCATCTCGGGAAACCGGGCGCTGCGTTGCTCGTCACGCTCCTTGTCCGTGCGCAGGAAGAACAACGCGTCCGACCGGCGTGTGCGGTCGACCACGGCCGGCAACGCATCTTCGAGCTGGTGCGTCATATCCGGGATCATGAGGTGGCCGATATCCGAGTAGGAGGCGAGCAGGTCTCGGCTGACGTCGTCTCTGGCACAGATGGTCAGATCACGGTAGCGCGCATAGGCTGCCAGCGATCGGTCTCGGGCGTCGGGCGTTGAATAGTGGATGCTCTGCGGCATGATCACTGCCTTGTGATCCGGATACCGCTCGAGCATCGCCTGGCGCAGCCTTTCGTGCCCGGGGTAGAGATCGCCCAGATTGCCGCCGCCGTGAAATACGAGCGTGGCATCGCTTGGCACGCGACGGGCATGCCGACCGCGCGGCCGCCAGCTGAATGTTCTCGCCACGTGATAGCCGTGCTCATGGAAGAATCGGTCGGTCGCCAGATGAATCAGCAGATCGCCGACGTTGCCATGCACCGGATAGTCAAAGTACACCACCGGCTTGTCTCGAGGAATGACGTGCAAAAGCGCCGACAAGCGGCTTTTGAGGCGCGGCCCGGCGCTTGTGCAGTACTCGCGTTGGCGCACCAGGTCGACGTGCCGGCGACCGATCATATTAGCCACCGCAGCAGTTCCTCATGACCCGTGCCGCGGATGGACAAAGCGAGGCGAATCGTCTGCCCATGCCCATCATTCGGTTTCCGGAGATGTGCTGCGTCCAAGCTTTCTCGCTTCGTAGATACGTCCGAGACGCAACCAGATATCCAATTCCCGGTCGAATCGCTTGCCCGCGTTCCGGTTGGCCCAGGCCTTCACATAGCGGGGTAAATCGCGTGTCAGCAGGTAACGAAGATACCAACGCGGAACGCCGCCCAGCCGATCGCCGCCGGTCACCGTTTCGCTCCGGTTTTCATACTGGTAGGTCGTACGTCCCCAATCGAAACGGTTGCGACGCCAATAGTTCTTGTTGTAGCGCTCGGGGCGCAGAAAGTGGTACTGAATGAGACGCGGGTCATAGGCGATCCGCCCACCTGCGGCATACAGGCGCTCCTGAAGATCCGTTTCTTCCTTGGCGAACAGCAGCTCGCCGCGACGTCCCAGTCGCGTGTCGTAGCCACCTAGCGCGACGAGATCCTTTTTGAGGATCGCCATGTTGCCGCCTCGCAACAGTTCGCCGTCCGGGGTGAGATCGCACTGCACAGGGCCTGCATCGAACTGGCCGATATATTGCAGCAGATGAGGCAACCACTTCGGCAGTTGAGTGGCGTTGTAATAAAGCAGCGGCCCCCCGACACACTGTGCCCCACTCTCTTCAAAGACGAGCTCTACATCAGCCAGATAATTCTCGGCGATACGCTGGTCGTCGTCCATGAACACGACGATAGACCCGCGTGCTTCGGCCGTCCCGCGATTGCGCGCCGCCGATAGGCCCTGCTCGGCCTCGAAAACATATCTCAGTTCGAACGGAAAACCGCGCGCAATTACGCGCTCGACCTGCGTGGCGGTGTCGTCTGTACTGTTGTTATCGACGACGATCACTTCCACAACCACGTGGTCGCCCACTATCGAGCGGCCGATACTCTCGAGCGCTTCGACCAGAAGATCGGCACGGTTGTAGGTCGTCAAGACGAGCGTTATACGCGGGTTATTCACGGTTTATTCCTACATGTGCGAACGGTTTTCGGCGTTGACCGCCTCGCGCGGGCACGCCACACCGGCGGTTCGTATCCGATCGATGACCATGCGGTACTCATGCCAGGCTCGGCGGAGCAAGACGGGCTAGCGCACGGAGGAAATCAAGGACATGGTACGTCTGCCGACGACGGATCGAGCCTCGCAAGCCCCAGTAAAGTCCCTGGACCGCCGCGCGACGAATCGTGCGCGTGTGAGCGGTGCGGGGTGCGCCGGCGAGCTTTCGCGCTAGACCGATCGCTCCAGGCACATAGTCCGCCACACCGATATTGGCCGATGCACGAACAAGATCGGCTACGCGCTTGCACTGTGTCGGCGTCAGATCACATTGTTCGAGAATCAGGCAAATATCTTCCCCGCCTTCCTCGAACAGTCCGCGTTTGAACATGATCAGTGCGCGCTGATACAAGGCGTCGAACCGTTGGCCGTCGTCGAGCACCGATACCGGTTCGAGCGATGCGTTGCGTGGCAGGTATTCGCCCAGAGCCAGGTCGTCGCGAAGCGCACGAAACAGGCGGCGATCGTACTCATGCCAGACAGCATGACGGCTCTTCTCGGCGTGCAATGCACTGCCCGGGCCACGAGGCCCGGCATGATTGCGATGCACGAACGTAATTGCGTCGATGCTCGCGCCGCGAAATTGCCGCGCCAACTTGAGCATCATGTCGTAATCCTGCGTCCTCAACAGCCACTCGGCGAACAGCCCGACGGCTTGCAGACAACGCACCGGCACCAGCATCCCCTGCATGAGCGTGCCGTTCCACTCCATCGTACGAATCAATAGCTCTTCGGGTGGACAAGCATCGAGCTGGCCCACCCGCCACTGCGAACGATCCCATATATCGCCACGCTCGTCGGTATAGGCATCGTAAAAATACTTTCCGCTGTAGGAGTAATCGATATCCGGATGCATTTCCAGAAAGTCGACGTGTCGTTCAAGCGCGTCCGGTAACATGACGTCATCGTCATCGAAGATACAGACATGCGACCCCACTGCCAGCGGGATCGCGAAGTTCAGCGCAATCGCCTTCCCCTGATTGGCCTGATGAAAGTAACGGACCGTGTCGCCATAGCGCTCAACGACTGCCGGCGTGTCGTCCGTGGAGCCATCGTCGACGACGATAATCTCTGCCGGAGGCCGCGTCTGGGCCAACAGGCTGTCCAGGCACTGGGCAAGAAAGTGGCCACGATTGTACGTCGAGATCAGTACGCTGATCGTGATCGGTGACTTCTGAGCACTCATGCAACGATTCCGATATGAGAATGGACCGTCCCCGACGCTCGGCACATGTCGGCGCCACGGGCAGCCGGCGTCACAATCGTGATCCCGGATTGGACGAGACGCGGAGCTCGGCGACGAGCGACCACATGAACTGAGGCATAGCCGCTGCCAACCGGACCGCATCTCGATGACGATGCTGACGCAGCGCCCGACGAGCCGACCAGTAGAAACCTTTACCGGCAGCCGAAGCGCAATCGCGTCGATACCGGCCACGAATAGCGTGGGCCAATTGTCGAGCCCGATGTCCGGCGCCAACCACGAATACCGGGTCGCCGATATCGGCAGCGCGCGTGATCACCGCACGCACTGCCGCCACCCGGGCCGCGTCGGGACGACCTTCAAGTTCGGCCAGGACCTGCTCGATATCACTCGCGCCTTCATCGATCAGATCGTGGCGAAACATGATGTCGGCGCGCTGGATCAGCCCATCTACCCGCAGCGACGGGCCATCGGCACCCTGGTGGCCAACGTATTCCGACAGTTCGAGGCGTTCTCGTACGCGCTTGAAGATGATCCGCTCATACTGGCGAAACAACCTTGTTCGCTCTGCGTTGGAGTGCCGCTCGCTGGCCGACCCGCGTTCGCCACCGTGATTGCGCCAGACGAACGTCTGATCGCCGGTAAACCCGCCGCGATAGTGCCGGGCCAGACGAAGCAACATGTCGTAGTCTTCGGCGCGGCCAAGGGTTTCGTCGAAAAGCGACAGATCAACCAGACACTGGCGCCTGACCAGCAGGCCCTGAAAGACCAACGTGCAATCGCGCATCAGGTGTAATAGCAGCGATTCGGCGCGATAGTTCGGAGCAACGGGGGTGCGCCAGCGAGCAGCATCGGTAATATCGCCGTCGCCATCGAACGTGAAGTTGTGGCTGTAGCAGAAATCCAGGTCGGGCCGATCCTCGAGAAACCGGACATGTGTCGCCAATGCGTGGGGCAAGGCGTAATCGTCGTCGTCGAAAATCCACACGTGCGTACCGCGGGCCTGAGGAATCGCACGGTTCAGCGCCGCCGGCTTGCCGCTGTTGGTCTGTCGAATACAGCGTATGCGTGAGCCATAGGCCGCCAGTAGATCAGGCGTCGCATCGCTCGAGCCGTCGTCGATGACCAGCACCTCATCCGGTGGACGAGTCTGCGCCAGGAGGCTGTCGAGCGCCTTGGCGAGATAGTCGGCACGATTATAGGTGGCCACTACCACGCTGACGGTGATCGCTTGCGCGTCCTTGGAGGCTGGCATCATCCGGCTACCCGGTCAGACAGCGCGTGGCCGAATGACCGATGATCGATAGTTGTCATGGCCAGCATTATAACCTGCTGCGCTGCAAAACGGATGCCTCACGGCGACCGACCGTCGAGCCGCACAAGACGAGCAACCCGTTACAATAAGCGGGAGTCGGGCCATTGCGAGCCCCGTAATCTCTCGAGCGTTCAAGCATTAATCTTCCATGACCGTGACTTCCGACCCCACCTGCCCTCACGGCACGCCAAACCAGGCCGCCGATCGTCCGCGGGTTTCGGTTGTGCTGGCTACATACAACCGGTGTGAATATCTCGCGGAAGCTATCGACAGCCTGCTGAACCAGAGCTGTCCGATCGATGAGCTCATCGTGGTCAATGACGCCTCGACCGACGATACCGCGCAATTGCTGGATGCGTACGGCGATCGCTTGCGCGTCATCCACCGAACCCGTAATCAAGGCAAGCCGGCCGCGCTGAATCTAGCGATCCCGCAGGTCGACGGCGACTATGTATGGCTGTTTGACGACGACGATATCGCCCTGCCCGATGCGCTGGTCGCCCATCAAACCTTTCTCGCCGCAAACCCGGACATCGATTTCACCTACAGCGACAAGTACCGCGTCCCGGGTGATGTCGATATCTTCGACCGCGACGCCTGGCAATTGGCGATGATGAGCCAGACGCCGCCCGAGGCTTTTTTCATGCGCACGCTGTTGAGCATGAACACGTTGATGCAGGGCATGCTCATCCCGGTTCGATGCCTGGCCGCTGTCGGCCCGTTCGACGAATCTCTGGATCGTTGCGAAGACCACGACATGATCCTGCGGCTGGCGGCACGCTTTCGGGGGGCCGGACTGGGAAGAGCGACCTTCGTCTACCGCGAGCATGCGGGTACGCGAGGGGCGGGAACAAAAGGACATGCCGCGCATGAGCGATTTCGGGTGCTGGCCCAATACCGACGCGAGGTCTTCCGCAAGGCCCATGCTCGGTTCGAACTGACCCAGTACTTGACGCATGTGCCCGAGGCGAGCGTCGCCGACACTTCGGCGGGGCTGGAACCTGCCGCGCTGATTCAGCGCGGGTGTGTCATGCTCCGGCACGGCGTGGTCGATCTGGCGCTGAAAGACTTTGACGCAGGCTTCGCACATCGGCGCTTCGACGAGGTTCGCCAAACCTGGTTGAGCGAGACGCTTGGTACCGCGCTGGACAGCGATCTGTCCGCTGTCGAGGACCGGACGCGGTTGATGCGCGAACTTCATCTGACACTGCGCCGCCATCGACAAACCGCACAGGTTCGGCATCTTGCCAGAGGCCTCTATTGGCATCTGCGACGCGCGCTCGCCAAGCGCGAACGGCCGGCACTGACGCGCGCGGGCGCAAACACAGCGGCGTTCGCGGGTGGTTGGCTGTACGCGAACCTGTATCGTAACCACGCTCGACCATGAACATCAGCGCGCGCCGCAGCCGATACCGGCTGCGGGTGCCCAGCCAATACGCACGAATCGAATCATATCCAGGCGACACCCCATGAATTCACAGCGTTTCAGAATCGTCATTATCGGCGCAGGCACGATCAGCCGGGTCGCTCATGTACCTGCGGTTCTGGCGTCGCCGATCGCCGAACTTGCGGCCATTGTCGACCCGAACAGATCGCTGGCCGCCGATCTCTGCCAGCTTTACGGAATCAAACCGGAGATTGCCGACGACATCTCCAACGTGAAGAACACATTCGACGCCGCGATCGTGGCCACGCCCAACGATCTGCACGCGCCGTTGGCCGAAGCCCTGATCGAGCGCGGAATCCCCGTGCTCATCGAAAAACCGCTGGCCGCCGACCTCGAATCGGCGGAGCGCATCGCCGCAGCCGCCGAAAAGCACGGAACAATCGCTGCTGTGGGCTATCAGTCCCGCTTCTCGGGTGCCTGTCAGGCACTCAAGAACGTGCTGGACGCACGCCAGTTCGGCGCGCCCATACGTTTTGCTTGTCAGCATGGCTCGCGCGGCGGATGGTCGCCTGCGTCAGGCTACAACCTGGACACCAAGCGAGCCGGCGGCGGCGTGCTGGTGACGACAGGAACGCATTTCCTCGACCGGCTGATCTGGCTGTGGGGCACACCCTCGGACGTATCACTGACCGATAACGGCGATCACGGCCCAGAAAGTCATTCGATCGCCCGTTTTACGTTCAACCGCGAGAATACATCGTTCTCGGGCACTGCCTATTTCTCAAAGCTCGTCGCGCTGACAGAGAGCTTCGTTGTCGAAACCGAAGAAGGCGTGCTCGTCATCCGGGGCGACAAACCGGACACGGTTGCGTTCCGCCCCAAAGCCACGCCGACGTTCACCTACGATATTACGCCTGATGGCTACGCCCATGATCCACGTGCGCTATATCAGCGCCAGCTCGAAGATTTCATTGGCGCGTGCCGTGCCGGCACGGCGCCCAAGGTCGACGCCGCACTGGGACGGGAGTCCGTGGCCCTTCTTTCACGGCTTTATGCCACCCGCCAGCCGTTGTCGGCTGATCACTACGCCTGAGCGAGCGAGTTCGCATGTCTAATAAAGTTGCCATTCTCGGCGCATCCGGCTTCGTCGGCAGTACGCTGTTCGAGTATCTGCGCGAAGATCCGTCATTCGAAGTTGTTCCGTTTTCCCACTCAACCGGCGGCGCGGCTTGTCTGGCCCACCAGGGTCTGATCTTCGAGCAGTTGGACGTGCTCGATGCCAAGGCTGTCGAACGTGCACTCAAGCCCTTCGACTACATCGTCAATTGCTCTCGCGGTGGCCCGGACGTCATGCTGGGAGGACTGAACAATCTGCTTGCCGCGGCCGCGAAGAGCCCATCGCTGAAGAAATTCGTGCATTTGAGCAGCGTCGCCATCTATGGCGATCCGCCCTCGCCGCAGAGCGTTCGTGAAGACGCGCCGACCGTACCAGCCGCAGAAGAAGGCTACGGACCGATCAAGGCACTCCAGGACGAGCGCGTCGCAGCCGCAGCCAATCGCGGCGTTCGGTCGGTGGTGCTTTGCCCACCCAATATCATCGGCCCATACTCGCCGTATCTGATGAGCCTGATCAGCACGATAGAGGGCGGACGCTTCCGGTTGGTCGACGATGGTCGACACGTGGTAAGCACGGTCGATGTCACCAACCTCTGCGCCGGCATCCGCGCGGCGATGGTATCGGATGTACACGACGGCCGCCGGTTGTTCGTGTGCGATGCAGAACGCACGACCTGGGCTGATCTGTACCAGGCGCTGAAACCCATCCTGCGGGGGGCGCCCGACGCACCGTCGATCACCGAGACTGAATTCCGCGAGATCCACGCGCGCGAGCAGGCAGCGTCGGCCCCGGCCGATGTCGCGCGCAGCGCGCTTCGACACCTGGTCTCAGATGAAGTGCGCGAAGTGCTGCGTCTGAACCCGCGTTGGGCACGTGTCGAAGGCGCGGCCAAGGATCTGGTGCGCATGTTCGGCGACAAGGCCGAAGGTTACATGCGCGGCGTGACCGGCGGGATCATCAAGGTTCCAACGACCTACCCGGCCGATGGCCAGGACAGTCGCCTGATCGCCCAGCAGCTCCGCAAGGTCTACCACGACCCGGCGCGGGGTCTGAAGGAGCTGGACTATACGCTGCCCTACTCGTTCGATCAGAGCATGAAAGCATTCTGCGACTGGTACACCACGGTATTTGAAGGCAATACACCGGAATGGCAGCTGCTCGTGGAATCGGCGAGAAGCTGACCGGCGCGGGCTGACGCTCGCCCCGGTGCGTTGCCGGCAGGTAGCGCTGGCCGCGCGATCAGCCGGACGAATTCGCGGGCCCTGACCGTGCAGGACGTACCAACTTGCGCGTGAAAAGCGCGTAGCGTCGCAGCCCGCCGTTTCTGAGGCTGCGCAGGTGTCTGGACCAGGCCTTGCGATACTCGCCCTGCTGCCAGTAGGCCATCGCAAGCACGTGCAGCGTATTGGCGTACTTGTAGCGCGCCCGTCGATAGGTCTGCGCGTCGCACGCCGGATGCGCCATGATTTCCGCCAGCGCCAGCAGTGCGTGTTCCTGATGCTCGGGGCCCTTGGATAGCGATCCCTGCGTGTCGTTGTACACGACAGTTGGTTGCTGCATGAAATGCAGGCGTTTTTCCTGCGCAACCAGGCGAAATGCGAGCGTCGTCCATTCCATGAACGGCCGCTGGAAGTCGAACAGTGATCGCTCGATTGCCGCACTACGGAACAAGGCGGCGCCCGGATGGAGCCAACAACCCGACATCAATGTCAGCAGCGGGTTGGCGTGATGGACGTCCATATCCGGGCTCGCCAACACCCGGCGGCCGGCCCGTTCATGGTAGATATTGCAGACCGCGACGTCGCAGCGAGGATGAGCATCGAGCCATCCCGCGGGCGACGCCAGACTGTCGGGGATCAGTTCGTCGTCGTCGTCGAGAAACGTGAAGTATGGCGCGTCGACGTGGTCCCAACCACTCAACCCCGCGGCGATCAGGGAAGCCTGCTCGAGTTGTACGAGGCATACATCGCTGCGCGCGGCGATCTCGTCGCGCAGAGTGATATCGAAACGCGATCCGTTCACGACCACGATCGCACGGGTTGAAACACCACGCTGGTCGCCGATCGTCTGCAGCGCCCGCAGAAGGGCATCCCGCCGATCGGCCTCGCACAGCGTGCGGATGATGACGTCGACACGTTTCCGGCCTGGGATGCTACCGGTGCTTATACCGGCTCCGTTTTTCGTTTCAGCTTCCAACTATTCAAGCCTTCGTGCGTCTCACTCGCGAAACGGCGTTCGCGAGCAAAGTATTTATTTCGTCGCTTAGCGGATGGCGCACGATGTTCAATCCAACAAGCCAGGCCACGCCGGCGACCATGCCACCGACAATCAGCGGAACCCAGAGGTTATTACCGCTTGGCGGTATAACCGCTACAACTATCAACGGCGGCACCATGGTAATCACGGTGGACAACACGCTGGGTGTCAGCGCAAACCATATATCTCGAAATTTTATCGGCGTGTACCGTTTGATCAAGGCTTGGTATAGAGCCACATTTAAGCCGGCACCAACCACCGACGCCGCAGCAACGGCCTCGAGACTATAGAAAGCAGCCCCGACCAATAGCGCGATCCTGATTATCTGTAAGACGATGATCGTGCGCGTAACCGCTTTCACATGTCCGATAGCAGTAAGCAATTGAGGGCCATCCATGTTAATCACGCCGATCACACTCGCCATCGCGATCCATTGCAGGATTGGAACCGCTGCGTCCCATTGATCGCCAAACATGATTCGCATGATGGGAAAACCCATCAACGCGGAGAACATGAAGAAAGGCCAGCTCACACCCGTCACGTAGGTCATCGATTTCAGAAACATCAGGTGCGCGTCGTTTCTACGTCGAAAATCGCGCGCGTAGGTGGGAAACGTCACGACACCGACGGCGGCGAGGATGTTTTCACGAAAAAGATTAACCAAACCCTTGCCGCGACTGTATAGACCCACCGAAGCGAAATCGATAACTCTCGCGATGATAAAATCCGGCGCACTCGCGCCTATCCGCGATACGACATCGCCGGTTACCCGCTGTATGCCGAAGCTCGACACATCTCGCCACTGATCCAGACCCAGTCCACGAATCCGGTAATTTCGACCGAAATACATACAGGCCAGAATATTAGCGACCGTGCCGGCCACCGAGCCCATCGCCAAACCCATAAAGCCGAAACCCATCAATACAAAGACAATGGTCGAACCGCTCTGAGTCGCTTGCTGGAACAAGTTGATCTGGTATGAAATGCCGAACTGCATTGACCTTTTGAGTAACGCCGTGACGGTGGATCCGAACGGAAGAAGAAAAAAGTTAATCGAAATGACTTTCAGCAAAAGCTCTAGGCCTGGCTGGCTATAGAATGTCGCAACCACGCCACTTGCGAGGAACATCGTGCAGCCGAGCACCCAGGCAATTATAAGGTTGATCGTAAACGCAGATCGGGCTTTGCGGTCATCGAGATCTTCTGTTCTTACAAGGTAATCCGAAACCCCGAAATCGCGGAGAGAATGTATCAACGTTACAAACGCCATGCCCACCGAGTACACACCTACTTGTTCCGGTGTCAGTAGACGACTGACGATCATGATCGTTGGAATCGTCATTGCCATATTGGTGTACCGCTTGGCGAATGACCAAGCGAGCGACTGGCGAACCGAGAGCGGCTTTTTCTTCTCTGCGTCGGATGTCATTTGTGAATGATGTCCTTAGTGGCTGGCCAAAATCGCGTCGGCCCTCAGAAGGCTAAAATTTAAGGGCGAAAAATGTTCGATATGCCGGCCAATTTTGGCGCGCCCTGACCCCGATCAGGTTGTCGACAACCGGCGATGCGATGGATTGACGCGTCGGGTAGTAGGCCATGCGCGAGCGGATCGTCACCTTCGCGAGTCGCCACATATCTTTCGGCGAGAACCTATCAATTTTGACCCGGTACTAACAGATCAGATCGAAGACCTCAATTAATCGTGCAGGCCATGTTTTTTTCTCATGCGCCATGGGACTGGAAAAATTTGCGCAAACTCCTGCATATGTGTCGTATTAATCTTCACCTTAGACAACCGCGAGCTACATTTCGCATAAAGGCCGTGGTGCAACGCTTTCTCCCTGAATCGCGCATCCTTATCTACGCTCAAAGCAGCGCTGATAATGCGTCGCGAGCTCATTGGCGGAATCACTTCCGCCAGCGCTTCTTTGCAGGTAATGCACGAGGCGCCCCAAATTCCCATTTTCACATCCCAATAAAGAAGATCAGCTAAGATACTGCTATCCACAGGCGCCTCGCTCAGCCATTGCAGCGTCCCTTCGTGCACGAAGTCCAAAGGCGGCATAAAGGCTCGCTTGGCTAAGCTCTCGGCGCTGGCCTGAGCGGGCGCAATGTAGCCAAACGAATTACGCAACAGCTCACCTATAAACCCTTGCATGTTGACCCCCCCCGAGCCCAATATTCGGCCGAGCGCCTCTGCTTCCCGTCTGGAAGGATCAAAACACATATAACTGGAATTTCTGTCCAATATATCAAGCAGGTATTCGTCGAAATCACTGCTTTCGTGAGTAACATGCTTCAGACCCGCAATGTTAGCTATCTTACCGGGCAAAACCGCGTCGTGACGTGGAATGCCCCGGTAATTAAAACTGAAGGCTTCTATGGCGCCTCCGATTCCAGCGGCGACCGCAGCTACGGCGCGCGAGTCGTGGCCTCCGGTAAGCGACACATAGCCTGAATAGCGCGCTAGAATTGCACGCATCAACCCTTGCGTATCCTGATAGATACGATCCACAGCCACCGGTACCGCTTGAAGCTCAGGATCCTGCTTCGGCCAAAAGCGAGCCACTGTATAAGTATTGAGGTCGATCCGCCGGTTCGGTAATAATTGCTTGAAATTATCAAACGGGTATACATACGGCGGCCACGTCGGCGATCGATATTTTTTTAATAGTTCGGTGTAATCGCGAGCGCGTTTCAGCCCCAGCAAATCCGCAACGATTTGCGGCTGAGACGCCACAATTCGGTGATGACCGTCCGAATACAGAAATACTGTCTTGAATCCACACGCATCGTGGTACAAGAAATGCCTGCCGCCCATACGACAACAGAGCACGAAACGGCCACCCATCCTTTCGAGCTCGAGCTCTAAAGACTCGGAATCTTCGACCTGACGCGTTATATTCTCGATCACACGCCTGCTGCTGTTTGCCGGATTGTCGGGATCGAGAATTATGCCGAGACACACAATTTCGATGCGACCTACACTCGCGTGCTCATAAGGTAAATCTGGGTGAAGATGGAGTTCGTAGTCACCCCAGACGACCTTGGACCATGCAGACAATGGCTTGGCGAACTCATTATCTTGATCGGAATGCATCAACAGGAATTGCTTCCGATATAACAAATTTTCTTTGTCGCTGTTTTCCATTGATTGCCGGTTCCTTCGCCCCGTCAGCTTTACGCTAACAATATAATCGCGCCGCAAACAGCAGCACGCACGTTCTCGTCATACTCTAGACGCGGGATCTGTTAGAAACCGTTCGCGTATCGATAGGTCGCGCTGACGCTACCGCGGTGCAATTGCAAACTGGGGCGCCCAGCTATAATCCGGCTTGACAGGTCGACTGATGAATAGTCGCCAAGCCTCAGCAGCCCCTGGATTCTTGGAACCAGCCGCTGCCGCCAGTCCTATCTGAAAATTCGCTGGAAACCCCGTTGCGGATTTCGGATATCCCACCATCGTATTTGCCGGATAGTGCCATTTTTTCTTGCCATATTTGTCGGCTAACGCGACATTGAGCTTGTCCGGCGCGCACCCTGCACCAATTAGCTCGGGAAACGTGTTTTTGTAGACTGCGCCGAAGTCAGTGTAATACGGACTATCCTTCGTATTTCGTAACCGGACCTGGTAAGCGGACGCCAGTGGCCAACAGTAGTCAGGGCTCGTCATCAAACCGATTTGGAATTTGCTGGTCCAATCGAGTAACCGATCGGCACCGTCAAATCCCTGTTCGGCGAGATTACCTACCGTCCAGTTGAAAAATGATTGCTGCCAGGTCGCAATACCGGTGCGTTCGGCGCTGCCGTTCTTATAGATCACGGCGCCCCAGCTAGCGACAGCACCAAGCCTGTTCGAATCCGGACTATCGGTATAACGCTTGTTATACCACTCAAGATTTCTCGAAATAACGTCGTTGAAATATGACTTCAAAGACGAATCATCCGGCAGAATATAGGCCGCATCACCCAACGAACGAAGCGCCCACGCTTGACCTCGTAGCTGAGTCGAGTGAACGAGACCTTCGTCATAACCTCGATATTTCGGATTCTGCCAAAAAATCGACCAGTTCGCCCAGAATTCCATTTCAGAAGCATAGTACCAGTCACCGGTCGCCAGATAAGCCACGTATGCGGGCGCCGGATGATGCGCATTGTCGGCCTTGAGTGGCGTTTTGCATCGCCCTTTGTCGGCGCACAGGGGAAAGCGGTCATCGTTGTGAGGAGCCACATCGCAGCTAGCCGACCGAGCCGCCCATAGCGTTGTAGCACACGGATGTTTTTTGAGCGATAACGGAATATGGTGATCTTTTTCCCGATAGTGAATGTTATACGCACCTAAAGCATCACTATTGGCAAGCATCCATCGGTACAAGCGGTAGTCTGTATCGATGACATAAGCGCTACTCCAGCGTGGCAAAGGTCCAATCTGTGATTGAGCCCCGGTGATCTGCATCTGTTTCGACAAATCGCACGATTTAAGCGGATCGCAATGCTGGCGCACCTTGTTGGCCAACTTGGGATTTAAACGAATGTCCTGATAGTTCGGCAGCGCCGGTGTGGATTGAATATAAGCCGGATTCAAGGCAGCGTATAGCGGCGCTTTGGAGCTTTTACCCCACCACATAGTCTTATGCCAGCGCGCTTGGCGATAATGTTCTAATTGGTGTGTTTGGAAAGTGGAGGCACTGGGAATCGAAATCGTCGCGACGTAATTCAAGTTACGCGGCTCTTTGACATACGCCCAGGCATTCTCCGCAATCACGTCGACTCGTACTTTCTCGACGCTTGATGGCCCGTAGGCCCGCACGGCAAAATACACTTCCAGATGCGGTTGTCTGTCGCCCTTAGTGTTAGTCGGTGGTGCGCCGACAATCCATTCTGACACTAGTGGGCCCGCCAACCATTTACGACAGTAAATAGTCGCTTGTTCACAGCCACCATCTCGCTGGATTTGCGTAAACAACTCACGTGCGGACACGCGCCATTGGCCTTCGGCCGCATTTGCTCTAAACACGGTATCAAAGGCTGTATCTAGTACATCTGCCATCCGAAGGACCTCGGCAGGTCGTGCCGCGTCCGGTTGGGCCTCGGCGACTAGTGCGATTACAGCGTCGTCTTCACAAGGCGCTTGCACCGTGATCACAGCATGGCGCGCTGAGCCATCCTCGTTCCGTGCTTTTATATCGACCTGGGTAGCCAGTCGCTCGCCTTTATATTCTGCGCGCAGTGTCTGGCCAGCCGGCAGGTCTCCCGTGCGAAACGGCTGGCCAAAAGTGACCGGCGCAAAACGACAGCCTGCCTCGTCTAGATCGGTCAGGCGAACCGTGGTCACGGTGCCCGCCGGTAGTGGGGCTGCGTCTTTGGCTAGTGAAACGACAGCTGCCGCCCCCCCGCAACCTGCTAGCAACCAAGTCGAAACGAACAGCCATAAACTATGCGCAAGCCAATGCTTACAAACAGCTCTCGTCAATCGCATAACTCAATCTCCCTGGCCAGCCCGGCGAGCTTCGCCGTTCCTGCGCTTCTCGTGTAACGGGCGAGCGCCCTTTCGTCCACACTTGGCTGTTGTGCTGCTCGGATCTGGCCGAGAAATACACGCAACTTGTCGGCGATCGCCTGGGCGTCGTCTATGGGCGCCACTGCGGCTCCGCCGGTCTCATCGAGTAACGCCGCGGTATCACCGCCGGCGCCGATCAGTGCGAATACGGGGCGTCCGATACGAAGATATTCGAAGATCTTGGCAGGAATCTGGGCGTTGAACTCCGTGCCCTGGAACAGTAACAGGCCGTGAGCGGCCGCCTGCTCAGCTAACGCGTCCTGATACGGAATCGGCGGAGCGAGATCCACCATATCCGTGATATCGAGCGTCTCCACCATGCGTTGATAGATATCCTCCGAGCCGCTCGCACGCAGGGTCACCCGTAGACGGGTGCTGCCCACAACCCCGTCGCGCTTGAGTTGCGAAAGCGCCTCGAAGAACGGTTCCGGGTTACGACCCTTCGGATACAGCAGGCCGCTGTGAACCAGCTTGACCACGTCTCGCTCCGTCGGGTTCGGCGGGGCGGCGATCGTGGCCAGGCTCTCGTCCTCGAACCCATTGGGGATGACATGGAGTCGTCCGGCATCGGCCAGCGCTGGAAAGCGTCTTGCATACGATGCGCGTGCGCCGGGCGTGGTGAACACCACGGCTTTCGCGCAGTCCATGGTGCGCCGCTCGATCGATTTCATCGCGCGCTGTTGCAACGCGGTGCCCGCCGGCACCACCGGGTCTCGGAAATCGGCAATCCAAGGCAACCCGGTGATACGGGATAACGTCAGCGCAACCAAGTGGGTGGTCCCGATCGGATACGTCGACCAGATAACCCGAACACGGTGGCGGCGGATCAACGCCAGCCCGCGGGCCACGGCGGTAGGCCACCAGGATACCCATCGGTCGGGCACGGCCGTCAGCGCGCTGTATTTACCACGCCAACCCAGGTGTCTGCGTGCATCGATGGCCGGCGTTCGGTAGACGGGCAGGTCCGCAGGCACATCGGACAACCCTTGTACGTCGACACGCTCATAGGCACGCGGAGTCGGCGCCAACACGACCGGCCGCCAGCCGTGAGCCGGCAGATGGCGTGCGAAGCCAAGTGTGCGTAACCGTCCGGTGGACGAAGCGTCCGGCGGGAAGTGATAGGCGATCAGCAGTATCGCAGAGCACGCATCGGTGCCGCTGGTGGCGTCTTCCGCCGGTTGTTCAGTCAATTCGCTTACCACCACGGAAGATCCTGGACACCGTTCGGGCCGGTCTTGCGGCCTCGCGCCGGTCGTCTAGTCCGAGGCCTGATTTCCCTGCGCCCAGGCGGGCCGACGTCGGGCGTCGTACCGGACGCGGGCGACGGCGTATCACCGGGACTACGGACAGCCTCGGACCTGACGGCCCGTTCAAGCAGCACATTGAGTACGGCCGTGATCGCGAGCATCTGATAGAACAGGTCGAAATACGGCATCGGCAGGAATGCTCCCGCGGCCATGTACGCGAGCAGCGATACCTGCATCATGCTGGCGAGATCGCCCATCCAGGCCGTATCGGGCGAACCGCGTGTTCGCTTTCTGATCCGCGCCAGACTGAGCCAGGCGGTGGCGAGCATGCCCACGAACAACCCGAACCCGACGAAGCCGTGCTCGCCCAGCACCTCGAAGAATATGCTGTGAATAGCCCGATGCTTCGCGCCGGGCGGGCCATAGGTATTCCACATGTCGCTGCTCGCCCATACCCGCATCCCACCGCCGAGTAGCGGATTGGCTATCGCGACATTGGTTGCGAACTTCCAGGAATCGAGCCGCCCCTGCGCCGACTGATCCTCCTCGTACTGGTCGATGGTATTCATCCGGTCATACCACTGCTGCGGCATGAACGATGCCAGGCCGATCGCCAGGATCGGCATGACCAGTATCAGGGATCGGCGGTGACGGCTCTTGTACAGCAACATGATGCTGGTCACGCCCAATGCCAGCAGACCGCCCCGGGAATAGGTGCCGATGATGGAAAAAGCGGTCAGCCCCATCAGTACCCATAGACCGATCCGGCACCATTTCCTCGGTTCGTGCAGCTGCATGTAGCGCATGAACGGAATGCTCATGCACATGACGAGCGCGAAACCGTTGTTATCCCGGAAGAAACTCTTAATCGGCCCCATCACGTTGTAACTGCCGCCGGTCATCAGCGTGAACAGGCCGCCCTTGAACCCCCAGAAGCCGAATGACAGCACGATCGTCCACAACACCCAGTGCAGCTTCTGTCGGTCGGTGACGAGTATGAGCGTGAAATACGCCATCAACAGGATCTTGAAGAACCGAACCCACTCGGTACGCGCCATGTCCGCCTCGACGGCCGTAAGCGCGGTGATTCCGGTCCAGACCAGGAACAGGGTCATGGCCACCATGACCGGCGTCATGCGCAGCGGCTGGCGTTGATCGCTATGGGCCATGGTGGCAATCATTGTCACCAGCGCGGTTATCATGACCCAGTTGAACCCGGTCGCAAAGCCGTAGGCCACACGATGGGGGTTCATGTAGCTGAACAGAATCCACAGCATCAGCCCGACAACCGGGCGCATGAAGGCCATGGGTATCGTGGCGGTCACGAACATCAGCAGTACAAGCGCGCGCATCAGCCAGGCTCCCGGGCCGCATCGAAGTTCATCAAGGCATCCATAAAGAATCGGGCTGCCCAGTTCGGATATCGTCCCGGCATGTATTGACCGTTGAGAGGCGCGGAGCCCGGAATGGCCCCCCGGACACCCTCGTCGGGATGGTCTCGCTTCTGGCGAGTCTGGGTGAAAGCAATACACCGGCGCGCCGGCGAATGCCAATCGCCGGATACCCCGTATTCGGACAATCTCAGCCAGATGCCGGCCATCTGCACATTACCCGTCAAACACGACCAGCGCCCGCTCGCGCGCCAATTATCATCGAAGCGGCCCGGCAGGCTGCCATCCGATCTTATCCGGTCGGCGACACAACGCGCGGTCGCGGCGGCCTGCGCCACGTAACCGTCCACGCCCTGGCGGATACCGACCTCCATGATGCCCCGCAATGCATAGGCAATCGTATGGGTCAACGGGCGGTCGTTGTCGTCCAGATCGTTGTAGTCGAACCACCCATTGGGCCGGCGCTGGCGCAGCGCCCACTCTATGTTGGCGATGGCCGCCGTTGTATAGCGATGCTCGCCGAGCACCTCGGCCGCCTGCACCAGGCCGAACGCCACACGCGTGTTGTATGTATTGATCTGGGAGCTGCAGAACGGTGAGCCGTAGCGCCGCCATGCGCCGTCGTCATCCTGTGCGGCCAGCAACCAGTCGCAGGCGCGCCGCAACGATTCGGCAAAGCGCGAGTCGCCGGTGGCCCGATAGGCTGCAGCCCAGCCGAACAGCACTTGCCCCGTGTTGAATATAGTGGGCACGATTTGGTCTTTGGAATCGAGCGTGCCGGCCCGAACCGCACCGTCGGATAGCTGTATATCCGATTCCCAGTGCGCCATGCGGATGGCCCGTTCGAAAAATTCGTCGCGCCCGCTGCGCGCAGCATATTCGAAGAACGTCGGGATAATATATCCGGTGGTCTCCGGATATGATCCCGCCCAGACACGTCGGCGCCCGTCATAGAAAGCCGATACCCCACCGTCCGGGGTGGCGTCCTGG
This sequence comes from Salinisphaera sp. T31B1, assembly GCF_040361275.1. Taxonomy (NCBI): domain Bacteria; kingdom Pseudomonadati; phylum Pseudomonadota; class Gammaproteobacteria; order Salinisphaerales; family Salinisphaeraceae; genus Salinisphaera; species Salinisphaera sp. T31B1. The sequence goes on from NZ_APNH01000002.1 coordinate 799,266, forward strand.
GCTCTTGCGATCCAGTCCGCGGCCGCGTGTAACGCGACGTCGAGATCGGGCAACGCGTCGTCCGTCGGCCAACCGAGCGTTCGACGAAGCGACAGCCAAGCCGAACGGATCATGACTTACGTCGTCCGATACGCGGCAGCCGACGCTCCACGCGAGCCACCAACGACGCAACCGCAGGTCCCGGATCATTCCAGCGTTGCAGCGCATCGACGACCTGCGCGCCCTCGGGCATCACCGCCGGCTCTGCGTGAGGATGGGCCGCCGAACGAGCCGTGCCGTATCGCTCACGCCATACCCGGACTCGGGTCCCAGGCGGCAGGCGCGCCGGCGCGGCCAGATCAAGCGTATCGCAATACGCCAGCAATGGAAGATTGGTGCCACAAAGTGTGGCGATTTCTTCCTGGAAGTCGGTGCGGCCGACTGTTGGCTCCACGATGACGTACGCATTGCGCGTCATATCGTACTTGTATTCCATGCTTGCCAACCCCCGAATGCCCGCGTGTTCGAAGAAGCGGTCCGTAGCCTCGACCAATTCTCCGGCCTCGGGAGCAGCGGTACAACTCGCCGTGCCACCGACACGCGGCGGCCAGCAGACCAGCTTGCGTCCGACGAACGAAAACGCGCGTCCACCGTTCAGCGGCCGATACTGCAAACAGAAATACAGATCGCTATCAAGACCGACAACCCATTCCTGGACGATCACGTCTGGCAATACGGGCAGGATGCGCGCGATCAGATGCCGCGCGCTGTCGTAATCGTCGACACGATAGGCCTTATCGAATGCTTGTTCGTAGGCCGGCGTGCGACGGCCGGGCTTGACGACGAGGGGCAGTTTGCACCGCGCGATGGCATCGAGCTGTTCGCGTTCCGTGATATGGATGGTCCGGGGGATCGCCAGGCCAGCCTCGAGCGCAATCGTCCGTACGCCGTCCTTGTGCAACGCCGGTTCCAGCCGGCTCGGTGCGCCCATGGTCAGGTGGAAGCGCTTGGACATCGAGCCATAGTTTGACGCTACCGCAGCGACCGCTTGCTCGGTGGTGAGTATCAATACCGGCCTCAGCGGGGAAAGCCGACCGGCTACGGATTCGAGTGCATGGACGATGTCACTGGGCTGATCACCGCCACTGATCACCGCTTTCGCGTAGCGGCTCCGCAGCGCCGGCGCGGCGGCGTTCGCATCGATGACGATAGTCGGCACACCGGCCTGTCCAAGACTGCGCACTACGCCGAGCCCGTTGATCCCGCCGCCCACGACTACGGCCGGCGTCATAAACCGACTGCCCATAGCGAATCAGCCGGGCCGCCGAGCGGCCGTTGTACGAGTCAGCGCGTTATAAACGGTCGCGTAGCGGGCCGCGCTGCCTTGCCAGGTTCGCTCGGATTCAACGAAACGGCGACCGGCTTGACGCACGGCCTCCAGCCCGCGAACCGGCATATCCACCAGCTGGGCGATCTGGGCTGCCAGCGCGGCAGCCGACTCGGGTGCGAAGAGAAATCCGGTGCGGCCGTCATCGATCAGCTCGCGATGCCCACCGACGTCGGAGGCAGCCACCAGTTTGCCCTGGGCCATTGCCTCGAGCGGTTTGAGCGGCGTCACGAGTTCGGTCAGCCGATGGCGCACGCGGGGAAACACGAGCAGATCCATCAATCCGTAGTAACGATCGATCTCATCGTGTGGCACGCGACCGGTGAACACGACGCGCGCCCCTACGCCCAATTCAGCGGCCAGCGATTTCAGGCGGTCGTCCTCGGGACCGCCACCGACCAGCAACAGCTTGATATCGCGCTGGGCCACGCATTCTTCGGCCATTGCGCGGATCGCAATCTCCAAGCCTTCATAGCCGTAGAACGATCCCGCGAAGCCAAGCACGTAGCATCCCTGAACCCCGAGGGCCTGCGCCAGCGCCGCATCGTAGGCCGGGGCATAGGTGAACCGCTCGACATCCACCGCATTGGGAATAACCGTCACCCGCTGAGAGGCGACGCCGCGGGCAACGATATCCCGCCGCAGACCCTCGCAGATGGTCGTAACCGCGTCAGCCCGCTTGAGCACATACGTCTCCAGTGCGCGCGTCGCCCGATAACGCGGCCCTCTTTCAGTATGCGTACCGTGCTCGACGGCTGCATCTTCCCAGAACGCGCGAACTTCATACACCAGCGGCAGGCCGGCCGAGTTCGCCACGCGCAACGCAGCGAGGCCATTCAGCACCGGCGAGTGGGCGTGAATCAGATCGGGCTGCACCGTCGCAACGAGCTCACGCAGCCGCTTTTCTATCGCACGAACGATCAACAGCTCGCCGGCGACCGGCCACTGCGCCAGCCGCCCCGACGGTGACGGCGTGCGGTAAAAATCCCAGCCCTGGGCGCTTTGCTCGAGCAGTTCGCCGCTGTTCTGCTTGGGGCCGGTCATGAGCACCGGTTGCCAGCCTCGCTTGCGCTGCTCGTTGACCAACGCGAGCGTGCGGAACGTATAGCCGCTGTGGAGAGGCGCCGAGTGGTCTAGAACGTGGAGAATCTTCATGGTCGGTGCTCCGTCGCCGTTCCGGCCCGCGTGGACAGAATATCGTCGTATAGGGCGAGTTGGCCGTCGGTCGTCGCTTGCCAGCTGAACTGCTCCGCCCAGGCTCGCCGGTCCGCCCGCCCCGCTGGCGTCAGTTCCTGTTCCTGCAGATCCTCCCAGGCACGCACGACGGCCTCACCTGTACGATCATCGGTCAACCGCCCGGCCAGTCGATCGGTCATGATTTCAGGGATGCCATCCACGGGATTGGCGATGACCGCTAGTCCGCAGGCCAGTGCTTCCAGCAACACGTTCGGCATGCCTTCGGAGCGCGAAGCCAGAATCAGCGCGTCGGCGGCGTTGTAGTATTCGACGAGCGCATCATGCTCGACCGCTCCGACGAATCGTGTGCGCCCAGCTACACCGAGCGATGCGACCTGGCGTTTCAACGCAGCTTCTTCCGGCCCGTCGCCGGCGATGATCAACTCGGCGTCCGGCACCCGTGCCAAGGCGTCGATCGCGACATGCATCCCTTTGCGCTCGATCAGATGACCCACGCACAGCCAGACGGGCCCGTCGAGGCCCAGCCGCTTGCGCCCGGCATCGCGATCGGCCAGGGTGAACCGGCTCAGGTCGACGCCGTTGCGTAGCGTTTGCAGGCGTCGCGGCGCCAGGCCGAGCAAGCGCGCCTTGTCGGCCAGCGATCTCGACACGGTGATCATTCCCTCAACGCCGCGCATCGCCGCTCGAATCTGTCGCCCGGGTATGGACATTTCGGCAATACTGTTCAAATCAGCACCGCGTGCAGTCATCACCACCGGCCGGCCAAAGCGTTGGCCAAGCCGTGAAGCAGCGACGCCATCCGGATAGACATAATGCGCATCGATCAGGTCGAAATCGAACCCGTCCGCTAACAGCGTCTCGAGCGCTGCGACGCCGGCACGCGCAATACTGGCCGGCCCGAGCGTCATGCCGACTTTGGGGACGACAACATAGCGTGGGTGATCGATGCGTATGCCGTGTCGATATTCAACCACGGGCACCCTCGCCTGCCGCGCATAGTGTCCGAAACGCGCGTCACGCGAAAAAAACCATGGGACAGGCGCGATCACCCGGGCCTCCACGCGCCCACTGGCGATCAATTGCCGCAGCCGCTCCTCGACGAACACGCCGTGGCGTGGAAACATGCTGTTCGGATACAGGCTGGTAAAAACCGCCAGCCGGATCGTGCCAACGGCAGTCGTCACGACGCGGACGACTCTGGCGGCTTCATCGCCAGATAGGCTTGCCCCACGTCGCTGCGCGACACGATCGCCATCACGCGCTGGACCGTGTCCGAGTCGAGTTCATCACGCCAACGCCAGGCGGCGACCTCCGGATCCTTGAATACGCTGTAATAATCGGCGCGACTGCGTTGGGTACTGGATGCCACGAAATCTCGGGTCTGATCACTCACTGACAGCCCGGCAAAATCGAACATCGATTGAACCCCCCTCAGAGGATCCCGACAAATGGTTTCATAGTGCACGGGCAGATAACGGTCGCTGCCTGTCAACGCCATATGGACGCGTTCGTTGATCAGCACCCAGTGCCAGGCCAACCGTTCTTCCGGCGTCAAGGCCGATAGCTGTTGCTGGTGGCCGTCGTCAAAGCCGAACCGTTCGCCCACTGGCGTTCCTACAGATCTTCTGGCCACGCCATAAACGAGGCTGTCGGCGGAGTTATCGGTAAAGCTCTTGCTCTGGATACCTCGCCGCACGGATGCGATATAGCCACAGGGATGGCGCAGAATATGGATTCCGCGCGCCTGCTCCAGCATTGCCAGCATCTCGGGCAACCGTCCCAATGACTGAATCGATTTCCATACCAGGAGCCGTTCGGCATCCTGGTCGCCGTTCTGATGTACCAGAATCGGAAACTCGGCATATACGCGGCTGGCCACGCGTGCCAGTTCCGCACTGGCACGCATCAACTGAAATCCGGTCGACGAACCGTAGGCTTTTGCAAACAACGGGCGCTTGCCGGCGACACGCAGCGAACGGAAATCCGGCATCGCCGCTACGAAATCTCGGAGATTGCCCGCGAACTCGGCCCGGCAAACCTGATCCCCCAATGCGGGTAGCGGTCGCCAGGTGTCCGGCTCGTGTCGATAGAGCACATGGGGGTGGCTGTCGAACAGCTTGCCCAGCCAGGTGGTGCCCGAACGCGGCATACCGAACAGCAGTAGAAGTTGACGGCCGTCGACAGGAGATGGGGCGTATTCAGGCATGAACGACTCTCGGCGCATTGCCAGTATCGGTGAACGTCGGGGATTGCCTGCCCATTTCCCTTTCCATGAAACGAGACAGCATAAGCAGAACCCAGAGACTCGCACCGTGGTCGCGTTGGCCCTGGGTGTGCTGTTCCCACAGTCGCGCAAGTGCCGCGGGCTTGAACAGCCCGGATTCGACCAGCGCCCCTTCGGTCAATGCGTGCCGTGCCGTCTCGCGCAGGGGGCCTCTGAACCAATTTGCCAGCGGCACGGAAAACCCCTGCTTCGAGCGATACAGAATGTCGTGCGGCAGGTCCCGCTCGAACGCCTTCTTCAAAACGTACTTGCCCTGGCCTTTGTTGAGTTTATGGCCCGGCGCCAGCGAAGCCGCCCATTCCACGAACTCGTGATCGAGCAGCGGCACGCGTACTTCCAGACCGTGGGCCATGCTCGCGCGATCAACCTTCGTGAGAATACCGCCCGGCAACCAGGTCTTGAAATCGAGATATTGCGCCACGGACAGCGGATGATCGCTGCCTGCAGCCTGCCCATGATGCACAAACAGATCGCGGACGCGGTAGCCACCGAGCTCCTGTTTGAACGCGTCCGAGTACAGCTGTTCGCGTAAATCCTGCGGAATCACCGATACGCTATGGCAGTAGGCTTCGGCGGTATCCATCGCCAGCGACTGAAACGTCGTCTTGGCACGCAGTAGGCGTGGCGCGCGGTCGAGCTTAGGGTACACGCGGCCCAACAGACCAAACAGTGGTTGGCGGATCGCGCTCGGAATCCGCGCCCGAGCGCGCGATTCGTTCAGGTGTAGTCGATAGCGGCGGTAGCCGGCAAAATTTTCGTCTCCACCATCGCCGGACAGAGCCACCTTGACCTGACGTCGTGCAAGCTCGCAGACGCGATACGTAGGCAGCGCCGAACTATCGGCAAACGGCTCGTCGTAGACATCCACGAGCGTGTCGATCAAGCCGAACTCCTGGCTTGCGATCCGGTGCTCGCGATGATCGGTCGCGAATCGGCGTGCCACGGTTCGAGCATGATCGGATTCATCGAACGCCTGATTGTCGAACCCGATCGCACAGGTCTTGACGGGATCGCTCGACGCGCCGGCCATGAGGGAGACCACGGCACTCGAGTCGACGCCTCCGGACAGGAATGCGCCGAGCGGCACGTCGGCCACCAGCCGCATGCGGACAGACTCATCGAGACGGCTGTGAAGCTCTTCGGCCAGCGTCTCCGTGCCGGCGCCCGAGTCATCCGACGGTGGGAATTGCACGTCCCAATACGCCCGCTCTGCAGGACGGCCCTGGCCGGCCTGCCAGGCCAGCGTATGGCCGGCACTGAGCTTGAACGCATTGCGAAAGATCGCATAAGGCTCGGGCACGTAGCCCAGCCCCAGAAACCCTTCAAGCGCGCGTGGCTCGATTTCACGCGTCATTCGGGGATGGGCCATCAACGTCTTGAGCTCGGAACCGAACAGCAGGTCGCCGTCCGGCGTCAGCGCGTAGTAGAGCGGCTTGATGCCCAGGCGATCGCGTGCCAGAAACAGTCGCTGCTCACGGGCATCCCATACGGCAAAGGCAAACATCCCGCGCAGATGCCCGACACAGTCGGGCCCCCAGTGCTGCCAGGCGGCGAGCAACGTGTCCGTATCACAGTGGCCGGGGAAACGGTAGCCGGCCGCTTCGAGTTCGATATTCAGCTGTCGATAATTATAGATCTCACCGTTGTAGACCAGCGTAAAGCGCCCATCGGCACTTCGCATCGGCTGTTCGCCGCTGGTCGGGTCGAGAATCGTCAGCCGGCGATGCGCCAGACCCGCGCCCTCGACCAGGACCAGATCGTGCTGGTCCGGGCCTCGATGCGCCTGAGCGGTGTTCATCGCATCCAGCACGGCGCGATCCGGAATCCGCCCGTCGCCGGTCACGATGCCGGTCAATCCACACATACTGTCTTCCTGTGGCCCTGAATGAGCCGGTCGTAGAGCGTGCAGTAACCGTCGATCATCGCCTCGACGCTGAACCGGGCACAGACATCCTCGCGCGCGGCGTCGCCGAGTTTCACCGCCAGGGTCCGATCGTCGAGCAACCGTCCGACCGCCTTCGCGAGCGCGCCGGCGTCCCGGCTCGGTACCAGCAGGCCGTTACGCTCATGATCGATGAGCTCGGGATTGCCACCGACTGCGGTCGCCACGATGGGGCGCGAGGCGGCCATGGCCTCGAGTACGGTCAACGCGACCCCCTCGGCGATCGATGAACAGACATAGACGTCGAGATCCGCAAGAAAAGCCGGCACGTCGTCGCGACTGCCGTGCAGGAAAACGCGCTCGGAAAGACCCTCGTCGACGATCTTTTGCTCAAGACTCGTACGGGCCGGCCCATCCCCAACAATATGGAGCGTGGCCAGCCGAGCGTTTCGATCGTTCAGCCGAGCGATCGCCTCGATCAGCCGGTCGAAGCCCTTGACCGGATCGAGCCGACCGACGCTACCGATCCGCAGCGCCTCCGACCGCGTGCCGGCACCGCTGGCCACGGCATAGCGCGCTGTATCGATGCCGTTGTAAATGAGTTGTATACGCGAGGCAGGCAGCTTCACATCGTTACGCAACCAGCGAGCCAGATCCTGGGAAACTGGTACGTAGACACTGATCAACGGTGCCATCACGCGGCGCAGCCAACGGTACTTGGCACTGCGGCCTTCGGGGTCCGACACGTCGCGACCGTGTTCGGCGTGCACCACACGCGGCACGCCTGCCAGACGTGCCCAGAACGCCACATCCAGCGCGCCGATATTGTATGTATGAACGACCGCCGGCCGTAATTGCCGCAGCCGTTTACAAAGACGCGCGTAAGCGCGCGGATCCTTGCCGGGCTTCTTGTCGATACTCTCGACGACCACGCCCAACGCCTCCACGCGCGGTGCGAGCTCACCCGTACCACGCAGGCACACGATGCGGTGATCATAGCGCTCGAGCGTTCGGCCGATCAGTGCCAGCGCCACCTGCTCCATGCCGCCGATGCCGAAGCGGTCGAGCACGTGAACAATACGCGGGCGGCCGTCGGCACTACTCATCCCTCGCCATGCCCGTCGAGCCCAGGCGCCGCGTTGGCCGCGACATCGACGCTGCCCAGCGTTGAACCCAATACCGCGGGCACGACCACGATCGCGGCGGCGAACAGCGCGAGCCGCATGATATCCGAGCGCCGCGCGCATCGAGCGCTCGAAGTCGCCGCAGGCGGTCTGGCCGGCGGTTGGTGAAACGGCCAGCCCGCGAAGAAAAGCAGCACCAGCACCGTGCCGAAGAACTGCCATCCGAAGATCGCGTGATCGGTGCCCGAGGCGTACTCGATACCGAAATGCTCGCCGATCAGGATCGTGAAGAACACACGCAGTCCGTTGGCAATGATCGGCACGATCATGGAACTGGCCACGAAGATCAGACGACGCGTCAGACTGGTGAAAAACAGGTGCGCGTAGAGCACACCGAAGGCGGTGGTGGCGACGAAGAACTTCACTCCGCTGCAGGCCTCGGCCACATGCCATTTAGCCGCCGGTGTATCGATGAAGTGCCCTTCCATGAGCACCGGCACATCGGTCAGATGAAGCACGGCAACCGACAGATGCGCGGTGATCGTCTGAAGCGGCACCACCATGAAATTGCCGAACGGAATCGCAAACAGCACGTACCCCATGGGAAACGCCAGTATCCGTGCGACGGGCCAACCGTAGAACACGTAGATCCATACCGGCCAGATGGTAACCGCGGCGATGTGCTGGAACAGGTTGATATCGGCCACCGCACCCACCAGCCACAGCATCGCCAGAGCCAGGGCCGCCCAGAGACCATGCGGTGCCGGCTCGGCATATACGCGAGCAAGCCAGTGCCGACGGCCCCAGACGAGTACCGCGCAGATAGGAAAGATAAGGAAGGCGAACTGAAACGTACCGGTTCGCGACCAGGTTTCCACCAGCGAGAGATAGGTGGGCAGATAGGCAATCAGCCAGAGCAAGCACGTCGCCACAAAGGCGAGATGCAACCCGCTCTGATTGCCCGCCGATTGCGCATCGGACGCCAGAGGCGCGGAAGAAGAGCCGGACCAGGGGTTCATGCACCCTCCTTCACAGACGACTGGGACGTGGACGACGCCCCTTCGACCAGCGACAACAATTCGTCGAAACGCGCCGGCCAGCCATAGTATCGGCTCACATAGCCCCGAGCCGCTGCGGCCGTCTGCGGATTCGATCCAAATCTCGACAGCACCGCATCGGCAAACGCCTGGTGCGGCTCGACCACATCGGCGAACTCGGGTCCGACCGGGCGCAGCCCTGCCGCGGCCTGGGGTGTCATCACCACGGGCAGCCCCATGGCAAAGGCCTCGAGAACCTTGTTTTGAATACCGCGCGCAATTCGCATGGGTGCAACAGCGACATCCGCCGCCGCCAGGTAGGGGCGTACGTCGGCGACCGCGCCGGTCACCTCGATACCGTCCAACTCCGCCAGCGCCCGAACGCGTGCCGCCGGCCGCAGGCCGACAATCGTGAACTGTGCATCAGCGCAGGCCGCGCGTACTCCGGGCCATACCTTCTCGGCAAACCAGCACACCGCATCGACGTTGGCGCCGTAGTCCATTGCTCCGGTGAACACGACTCTCGCCCCATGGCCGGGCGCGCTCAGCCGGTCGAACCCGGCTTCGGCTGAAAAATAGTCGGCGTCGACGCCGTTGGCGATAGCGTGTATGCGTGCCCCGGCCTGTGGAGCGCGATGGCGGAAGAAGTCCGCTTCCGCGTCCGAGACGAAGACGCTGGCATCGAATTCATCCGCCAGCCGTTCCTCGGCGGCCGCTAGCTTGCGTGCCTCCCGGCCGTGCACCCAAGCCATGGGCGCTGTGCCTGTGCGCGCGTACTGCGCCCACTTGTCCGAGTCCACGTCGACGAAATCCAGTACGCGTCGTACATCGGGAACCGACAGCGCATACGGCCCCATCGTGGAAGAAAAGGCGATCACGGCGTCGAGAGAGCGGCGCGCGGCCAGTTGTTTCACCCAGCGGCTCATCCGCGCATCCCGGTAATACGCAAAGCTCAACGCCTCCCGGCGGCGCAGCCCGTTCAGGCTACGCAGACGTGCCCGCATTGGCACGAGCGGTCTAAAGCACGTCTGGTCGCACCATTGCTGGACCGTATCCCGTCCGCTCCAATCGGCCGGGTCGTCGACGAACGTTCCCAGGTGCACGACATACCGTGAGGCCAGCGCACGCAACCAGTGATAGGCGCGGATCTTGTCGCCCTTGTTCGGCGGATAGGGGATCCGGTGACACAGGAAAAGAACTTCGCGCATGGGCCTAGCCAAGATCGCGCGCCAGCCAGGGGCCGATCATGCGTGTCAGCGGGAGCGGCAGTTTTTGCCAGGCCTTGATGAACAACGCATATTTGGGATTGTTCGGACTCAGATCCGGCATCTCGTCGATACCGGCAAGATAATATTCATAGGGCAGCGGCTCGGGTTCGAACCCCCAGTGACGCTTGAAATGATACGGCCCCGTATCGCGCTTGCTACGGCCGAAATCGAACCACTTCACGCCCCGCGCGGCGGCGTGCGACATCAGCGCCCAATACAAGTAATCATTGGCCTTGTGATCGCGCGCATTCGGCCCGGCGCCGGAATAATACGGCAGCACCTGATCGCGGAAATAAAAGCTCAACACGCTGGCCTGCGGTTCCCCGTCACCGATCACCGTCAGGATCTCGCAATCGTCACCGAACACCGATTTCAGGCAATCGAGATAATTACGCGCCACCGGCGGCGTGCCGAGGCTACGCATGTTGTACAGATACAGCGAATACAGGGTGTCCGTGGCCGTATCGAGCCGCCAGTCGAGCCCCGATTTGAGCGCCTTGCGTACCACCGCGCGCTGTTTCCGCGGTATGGCTTTCAGATTGTCCTCGTCGTTATCGGCGATTGTGCGCGCGAAGGTGTAGTACAGATCCTTGCGCGGCCAGTCCTCGTGGCGCGGGCGGCGTTCGCGCGACTCGAGATACTCCACGCCCAGGCGGTCGGCAAGCGTGCACGCATGCTGGTACAGCGCTTCGGCCGCGGCCTGTTCTTTTGCGACGGCGCCCCCGTAAACGCAGAACGGGGTGGAAATCAGCGCATTGGCAAACAGCCGGCTTTTTACATGAACGAGCGGCAGCACGGCCTGCAGCCGGCCATCGCGCCGAGCTTGCAGAAAATAGCAGCGATGGCCAAACGATTGCTCGATCACTTGCTTCCAGCCCGCGCGATGAAAAAAAGTCGCATCGGGCGCGTCGGCGACAAAGGCCTCCCATTCGGCGGTGTTCTGCTCGAGCACCTCGATGCTGTAAGGCATATCGCTCATTGTGCGGCCTCCGCGGCGTGGCCATCACGGTCGCCGACGGGGAAGACACGGTCCATGCGGTCCCAGCGAAAATCGGCCAGCAGACGATGCAGCCGTGGCTCCACGCGGCTGATATTCAGATAGTGACGAACCCGTGTCTTGGCGCTCAGCCCCGGCACGCGCGGTTGCTCCGGATCCACTTCCCAAGGGTGGAAATAGAACACCGCCGGCTGATGATCCCGAGCGTTGACCCGTCGCAAGGCCGCCCGCGTGAGCGTATAGGGATAAAGTCGGAAAAAGCCTCCGCCAGCACAGGGCAGTCGCCGCGACCCGACGGTGACGGTGGTTACCGGGATCTCGAGCAGGCCGCCTGCATGAAAACAAAAGCGCGGCGCCTCCGGCATACCGTAGGCATCATGTACGCCCGGATAGATACTCGAACTATAGGTAAACCCGGCCTCGGCGAGTTCCTCGAGCGCCCACAGATTGCTCGCGCCGATAGAAAAGCTGGCCGCGCGATAGCCTTTCACGGCCGTACCGCCTGTCTGCTCAAGCACGTCCTTCGCCTGGCGGATGTCGGCGCGGAAGGCCGCGCGATCCTGATTGATCACGCGCACGTGGTTCATGCCGTGGCTGGCGAGTTCGTGACCGGCGTCCACCAATCGCCGAACCAACTGCGGATGCCTTTCGGCAATCCAGCCGAGCGTAAAGAACGTCGCACGGATTCCCGCCAGTTCGAACAGCGCCAAAATACGATCCATGGACGCTTCGACACGGCTGGGCAGCCGATCCCACCGTTCGAAGGCCACGTGGGATTCGAACGCCGAGACCTGGAAATACTCCTCCACATCTACGCTCATCGCATTGACCGGCGGATCCGGGAGACGGCCGGTATCGGCAGCACGAAAGCTATCAGTCATAGTATCCCTTGGCCCAGCGGAAATAGCGCTTGAGCGCGGAGTCGTCGTTGCGATCATCGCGGCTCGCCGATGACCAGCTCAACTGGTTTTCGTCGACGCCGGCTGCCGCGGTGGGCGAGTCTGCCAGCGCAGGCTGTGTCGGTTCAGCGCGCTCGGCCTGCGGCGCACTCCCGCGAAGTTCGGAGAACAGACTCTCCAACTGATCCACCCGCAGCAACGCTTCAACCAACCCTCGCTGCTCGGCACCGGCAAGATGCCGCGAAAGCAGCTGTTGTGCCTGTTCGTCGCCGTAGATGTTGCGCAATGCGCGTTCCAGCCCGGCGATCCGATCGGTCAACGCATTCAGGTTCGACGCGGCCGCGCCGCCGCTCGGCGCCGCCACCGCGGTCTCGTCGAGTGCCAATTCGTCGCCCGCGAACTCTTTTTCGAATTCCGCGATGACCGATTCCAGGTCCTCGATCGATAGCGATTGCCGCTCTTCGAGAAAACCGAACAGCAGGAATCGATCCATGATCAGATTGATTCGCCTCGGGATACCGCCTGTCCACTCATGGATACGGCCATAGACGCCCGCCCCGATGGACGGCCGACCAGGCCGCCAGCCCACCTTGCCCAATCGGTGTTCGATATAACCTTCGACCTCGTCACGCTCGAGCGGCTGCAGATGATAGGAGGCCACGATACGCTGGCGTAAATGCGCCATCGACGGCCGTGCGAGCACGCCGCGCAGCTCGGTCTGTCCGATCAGCACAATCTGCACGAGCGCGCGGCCCTGAGCCTGCAGATTAGAGATCACGCGCAGTTCCTCGAGTGCTTCGACGGTACAAGCCTGCGCCTCGTCGACAATCAGCAAAGAGCCCTGGGTCGTCGCCAGGCGTGCGACCAGTGCGTCGAGCAATTCGTATTTCGAACGGCCCTTGTAGGCCACGCCGAATGCGCCGGCGACCGCCGGAAGCACAGCCTCGCCATCGATGTTGGCCATGGCCACGCGCGCCACGCTGCCCTGACGGTAGTTCTGCTGAGCCAGCATGGTCTGCAATAGCAACGTCTTGCCGGTACCGACATCGCCGCTGATCACAACGAACCCCTCGCGCCGTTCCATGCCGTAGATCAGATAGGACAGCGCCCGGGTGTGATTGCGGCTTTCGAAGACCAGCCGCGGATCGGGCATCAACTGGAACGGACGCGCGTTCAGCGCGTAGAAACGCTCGTACATTCGAATCAGAAGCTTTTCTGGAACTGAATGGCGATACGGTTCTCGTGGTATTCGGACGTTCCATCACGCCAGCTATGGGCATACCCGATCGCCGCCTGCGAGGAGCGGCTCAGCGCGCGCTCAAGCGCGACACCGGCATCGTAGCTGTCATAGCCACGAAAATCCCCGTTGCCGTCTCGTGTCTGCCAGCTCGCCTGAGGCGTCAGCGCCATCCGCGGGGTGAAGTCGTAGCGGGTCCGGATATCCACGCCCTGGTAGGTTTCGTTGTCGTCGTCGACCTGCTGATACTCACGTTTCTGGCGAAAACCGGTGATGGTTGTCGTCGTCAGCGCCGAATTGAAATCCACGGCTGCCGACCAGGACTTCTGGACGAACACGCCGCGGTCGAACAACGAGGTCGTTGGTCCACCCGCGCCGTTGAAGCCGCCCAGACCGCCCCCGCCACCGATCGCACCGGCGCCGTTGAGTGTGTTCAGACCTTGGGTGGTCGGCTCTTCGCGATATTCGATACGTGCATCCATCACGCGGCCAGTGCGGCGCGCGCTCAGTGAATAGGTCGAACCGTAAAACCGATGGCCGTATCGGGCTTCCAGCGAGTTGCGCGCCGAAGTCCATCGGATACCGGCGTTCCAGAACGGTTCGGAATAACGGTCAATGGAACCGTCCGGATTGCTGTAGTCGTTTTCGACCCCGCCTTCACCGAGCAAGCGGATGGATTGAGTTACCTGGTAGCCGAGTTCGAGCGATGCACGATCGAAATATGTCGTTCGAGACGGATCGCTGCCGTCGCTGGTGAACGTGTCGCCGCCATCGAGCTGGTTATCCCGGAAAAAGCGCGCCTGATTTCCGCCTGTCCGTTCCACCCGCTGGGTGACAACATTACCCCGCCAGCTAAGCGGCTCGGCGGTGTCGGGACTCACGACATTCAGATACACCGCGTTGACAGTGGATTCCGGCACATCGGCATCGCCATAGACAGAACGGCCATAGCGGTACCGGAGCAGCGCCTGACCGACCGGACCGAGGGACTGATTGACATAAGGGCTGATATTGCTGACCCACGCAGACGTCTTGTTGCGGTTCGGGCTCAGCGAGTTCGATTGCGCATAACCGAACCCCGGGTCAACGACGGTCTGCCCGTAACGCGTATCGGCATCGAGATAGACGCGATTTTCGATCAGCGAAAGCGTGGTCTTGCCGCTGATGTCGTTATACACATCGTTGTAGCGGCTGTTGTTGGCATAGACCAGCCCCTGCAGCTGATACGACAGCTCGCCACGTACACGCCCGGTGCTCGAGCAGGCATCGATCCGAGGGGCCACCGACGTTACAAAGTCGCTCATCGCGCGATCGCCGGGGTCACGGTTGAGGTTGTCCGTATAGGTTTCCGACGCCGCGACCGACGCCTGTACATAGCGCCCGCGCGAGCCTACCGGCGATGGGGCATAGCGTAGCGGCGTGGCAATCGACCCGCCTCCGAACGCGTTGTAGGACAGATCGGAGGTCGCACACCCCTGGCCGAAGCCGGGTTGGAACGACAGTCCGCTCATGCCGGCGAGCGAGTCGCGAATCGCGCTGGCAAGTCCCGAAGCCTCGTCCTCGCTGTCGCCGCTCGCCGTGGCCGATCCGGTACCGGTGGACATGCTGCCCGGCGAAGCGGACTCGGCAGACGCGCCGCCGGCGGCAGAACCCACCCCACCGTCGTCCTGTGACCAGGCCGCCATGGGCATGGCCAGCACGATGACCGGCCCGGCCGTGGCCAGCCAACGGGACGGCCGGATCAAGCGACGACGCTGCAGATTACGCATGAGGATTGCCTTCCGTCTGATAGACACCGTAGTACCCATCATAGTCGTCGCCGAAGCCCTTGCGGCTCTGGTTGAGTACCAGACTGATTTCTGCGTTGCTCGGTTCGATGAGCGACAACGCCGCGTCCACGGCCCGGCGCTCGGTCCGCCCGGCGCGCACGACCATTACGATCTGCCCCATGTTGAGCGCAAGCGCTTGCGATTCGGCCGTGGCGAGCAACGGCGACGAATCGAACACCACGATCCGGGACGGATCGCTCGATAATTCCTTGGCGAGTCCCTCCATCCGCCGGCTGGACAGCCGCTCAGCCGACTGGCCGTCGCGGCGCCCGGCGGGCAGCACGGACAGGTGCGGTATATCGGTGGCGACGATGAAGTCTTCCGGCACGCGTTGCTCGTCGGCCAGCAGTTCCATAAGGCCCGGGCGATCGTTGAGACCCAACGCCCGACTGATACCGGGCTTGATCACGTCGCCGTCGACCAGCAAGACGCTGTGGTCCAGTTCCGCGGCCAGGCTCAAGGCGAGGTTCATGGACGTAAACGTCTTACCGTCACCCGGATGCGCACTGGTTACCATGAGCCGGTTGAAACTCGCCTGCGACCCACGACCGGGCGCGGCCTCGCGAGTCAACGTCGCCAATATCGGGCGCTTGATACGCTGGAACTCGCGTGCGATGGCCGCCTCCATGGATCGCGGCGCCAGCAGGCCGGCGCGCCTGAGGCGCGCCATATCGATCTGTCCATCTGATTGGGCGCGCCCGTTCCCGGCCGGAGCGGCAGGCCGATCCGGCGGGCGCGCCGCCGATGCCGGCTGACCATCATCCGCAGACATCGGCCGGGTGGGCGAACCGTCGCGGCGACGTAGGCGCTCTGCAGCTTTCTCGACCAGACTCACAGGAATTGACCACTGACGAAATTCGGCACGAGATTCACTCCGATCGGCGCGAACAATACCGCGCCGACATAGCCGACAAGCAACGTGCCGAAACAGATCACGAACAACACCAGACCACTGTGCCGTTGCGCACGCTGGCCCACCGACCACGCCATACTCACCGAGCCCAGCACCGGCAAACCTGTGGCATCGGTGAGCGCCCGCCGGTTGATATACACCGGCCGGATCTGGCTGAGGAAGAACGCAAAGGCGGCACCGGCCGCGAGCGCGCCGAACAACGCCATGGTCATCAGCACGGTTCGCTGCGGGCCGGACGGCTCGGCAGGCCGTTCCGGCGGGTCGATGACGCGAAATTTCAGCGGATCATTCGCCTGACCCACATCCGTGGATAGGCGCGCCGAGTACAGCCGCGTCAACAGTTTCTGATACTGATCCTGCGTGGCCTGATAGTTACGCGACAATTCGGCTAGCTGGGCCTGCGCGTCGGTCATATCGTCGGCACCGGCCTTGAGTTCGTCGAGCTGGGATTTCTTACGCTCGATGGCCGACGACAATGTGCTGATCTGTGCACTGGCGTCGGCGATCTGAGCAGCAACTCCGCCGCCCGAACCACCGGTCGTGGTTTCGATCTGGCTCGGGTTGGCACGTAGATTCGCCAGCGTACTGGCTCGCTCCTGGCGAAGCCTTTCCAGGTCGCGTCGCGCACTGATCACATCGGGATGCTGGTCGGTGTATTTGCCCAGCAACTGCTGCACTTGCTGCTGGCGTTGGGCGATCTGCGAATCGATCGATCGAACCTGACTGCTGTTCTCGGCCGATACACGGGTCGGCCCGCCGGTACCACCCGCCTGCAGACTCGCCCTTCGCTGCTGGGCCATCGTCAGCTGGTCCTGGAGGCTTGCGATCTCGGCGTTGGCGTTGCGTACGCGAGTCGCGTAATCGCTGGCGCCGGGCATGAACTCTGCGTTGTCCTTCTTGAAATCGGCCAGCTGTCGCTCGATATCCTGTAGCCGCTGCTTGTACTTGTCGACTTCGTTGGAGAGAAACGCCGTGGCCTGAGTCGAGTCCGTCGAGTTGCGCCCTTCACCGATCGCCATGTTGGTCATCACGTTGATCACCTGCTGGACGACAGCCTGGGCGGTTTGTGGATCCCGGCTCACGTAGTTGATCGTATAAAGATCGGTCTTGCCGCCCGTCGCACGCAGGTTGATGCGCTGACGCAGGCCATCCAGCAGCGCCTGCTCCTCTTCTGGCCCGGTCGCGTTCAGGTCTAGGCCGGTGCGCCGCGCGATTTCCGACAGGTTCGGCCGACTCAGCACAGTCTGAATCAGCAGGTCGACCTGGCTGGAAGCGTTCGGCAATACCGCCATGCCGCTAAGCAACGGACCGATCGCCGACTTTGTATCGATGTGTACACGCGCCTGTGAGCGATACTCATTGGGCAGGCTGTACACGAACAGCCAGCCGACTATGGCGATCGCCCATGCCACGGCCAGCGCAACCCAGCGGAATCGCCAGACGTTGCGTATCTGATCGAGTACGAGACCTAGTAATTCCTGCATGGCGTTTGCCGTTGTGACGTGAGCCGGAAACGACCGGCGATCAGAAGTAGGTCCGCGGGATGATCACGACATCACCCGGGTGCATAGGCACGTTCTGTTTGATGTCCCCGTTCAGCAGACTCTGTAGCTCGATTCCGTAAGTATGCTCGTCCCCATCGTCCTGACGGACCAGCTTGGCCCGATTGCCGGCCGCGAACTGGGTCAGCCCGCCCACGTTGATCATGACGTCGAGCAAGGTCATACCGTTGCGATAAGGCATCGACTGGGGACGAGCCGCTTCTCCGACGACACGAATCTGGTCGGTATAGGTGCCGACGAAATTCGTCACGATCACGGTCACATAGGGGTCGCGCACATAGGTCGATAGCGCCGACTCCAGATCATCGGCGAGCTGAGGGGGCGTCTTGCCGGCCGCGACCATGCTCTCGACCAGCGGCATGGAAATCTCGCCATCAGGGCGAACCGGCACGGTAAGCGAAAGATCCGGATTGTCGCGAACGAAAATGCGCAGACCGTCCCCGGGACCAATTCGGTACGTACTGTCGGCGGGAGCAGAATCGACCGCGGAAGGCGGAGCGCTGGCGCACCCGGCAAGCAGCAGAACCAGAAGGAGAATACCGCCCAGCACGACAGACCCGAAACGATTTCGATACACGACAGAACCCCTGCAAAATTTAAAAGCTAGAACGTTAAGAAACACGGGCCCCTACGCACATTGTCCGACCGCATTTCGCGACCCGTGTTCCGCCATTTTTTCTATTATCCGATGTCAAGGACAAGCCGGCGTCCGGCTCGATGCGTAACTTACATTATATCGCCAACCCAACTGAACGGCGGCCGAATTCGATATCCGCACTAGCTCGACGGCTCGCCCGTAACCTCATTGAGACTCTCCAGGAGTTCGCTCGCTTGCTTTCGCTCGACAAACTCTTCATCGCCGGCCAGCAATTCCACCAGAATCTGGCGCGCCCGCGCGCGCTGGCTATCGTCGTCGCTTCGACTCAACGCTACGGCCAGGTGGTAGCGCGCCGTCTCGGAAGGGTTATCGGCCGAGACGGCCTTGTTCAACAGCTCGATACCCTCCGCTTCCTGGCCGGTATTCACCAAGATCCAACCGGCCGTATCCTGGATGTTTGCATTGTCGGGAGACAGCTTCAGCGCCCGACGCGCCAGATCGGTGGCGCGCGGATCATTCTGATCCTGATAGATGAGCGCTAGGTTATTCAGAGCGACCGCATTATCCGGAGCGCGCTCGAGCACCTGCCGATAGTCGTCGGCCGCTTGGCTTTGCTCATTCTCGGACTGGCGCCATTGGGCACGCAGTAGACGAACACGGGTATCGTCCGGGGCCCGTTTAAGCCAATCGGACAGCGCCTCGGCCGGCGCCTCGGCATTGGCCCGACGTCTAGCATCGAACAACGCAATGGCTAGCCCCGCATCGGGCGCGGCCGCATAAGCTTTGGCATAGCGCTCAGCCGCCTGCTGGAAGCGTTCGATCGATGCCAGCACGTCCCCGCCCAGACGATCGGCGTCGGCCTGACTCGCCGGTTCGGCCAGCCGATCGGCGGTTGCCAGTGCAGCCTCCAAATCACCCGCGCCGGCCTGCGCCATGGCCAGTAATCGTATGGCCGCACCTACGGGGGGTGTGCGGTCGACGAGCGGCTGGAGCGTTTTGACCGCATCGGCGTCGTGGCCGCTGGCCATCTGCGCCTGGGCCAGATCCAGCTGATACGACGAATCATCGCCGGCCTGCCGAGCCGCTCGCTCCAGCGTAGACAACGCCTGATCGGCCTGTCCATCAGCCAGCTGTGCCACGCCGTATAGCCTGAGCAAGGCGTGATTGTCCGGACGGTCTTCAGACAACGCGCCGGCTAGGACCGCTGCCTTGGCCGGCTCACCGAAGCTTATGTATGCACGGACCAACGTCGTGGCGATATCCAGATCGCCCGGCCGGGCCCGGTTGGTGGCTTCGAGCAGAGAAATAGCCTGCGCTGGCTGCCCGGCCTGCGCATAGGCGGCGGCAAGCAGCCGGACCACCGTATCGTCATCGGGACGATCGTCATGAATCGGGGCCAGCAGAGCCACCGCCTGATCGGCTCGGCCGGTACGAAGCTGCAACGCCGCCAGATCCTGTACCACATCCATATCTGAAGAATGACCACGCCGAAACGCTTCTAGACGTTGTTTGGCCGCGTCTACGCGGCCGTCGGCGGCATAGACGCGGGCGAGCACCCGCTGCGCGTCCGAGCTGTCCGGGTAAGCCTTCGCCAGCGCCTCGGCCGACTCGACGGCCTGGTCACGATCGCCGTTGGCCAGAGCGATCTGAACGCGCAATCGGGCCACCTTCTCCTTTTGCTCGGCATCGGCCGGCTCGATCTTGTCCAATACCGCGGCCGCAGCGCCACCGTTGCCTTGCTGAAGCAGCGCTTCGACCAGATCGATCTGCAACGCCTTGTCGTCGGCAGCCGCGGGCGCACCCGACGCGTCACCTTCCGCAGCCGGCTTCAGACGGGCCTGGACCGCGGCGATCAATGGCCGCAGGCCCGGCGCGTCTGCATTGTCCTGGTAGACGTCTTCCAACATGCTCAGTGCCTGCTGAGGCTGCTCCTGCTGGAGATACAGCCCCGTCTGCAATCGCAGCGCGTTGATATCAGCCGGCGACTGTGCCAGGACTCGACCCAGATACTGCTGCGCTGTTGCGGGATCGTTGCGCACGATATTGACCCATGCCAGCAGCGTCAGGCTTCGGACATTGTCCGGTGCAACATTGAGCACGCGCTCGAGCGACTGCGCCGCAGCGTCATAGTCGGCACGGCGGATATGGATCAGCGCCTGAAGGTAATTGACGAATGCGCTATCCGGCGTGGCCTTGGCCAGGCGGGAGACATTGTCCTGAGCGGCATCCAGACGATCCAGTCGAATCTGGCAGTCGGACAGGAACAGACGCAGACGATACTGCTCGGCAGGGCTCAACGCGCTGCTCGCGCCCAGCGCCTTTTCGAAGCCGCCCACGGCTTGGTCGCAGCCGTTCTGTTCGTAGCTCAGCCGCGCCTGCGCGGCAACGACGCGCATATCGTCAGGCGCTGTCTGCGCCGCGCGTTCGAGCAGCCTTTGGGCCTTCTCCGGCTGCTCGTGACCGGCCGCGAGAGAGGCCTGCCCGAGTAGCGCCTCGGTCGAGTTCGGATCGGCTTCCAGCGCGGCTGCATAGGCTTGGGCCGCGTCGTCGGGCCGCTCGAGTCCCGCCAACGCCTCGCCGCGGAGCACTTGTGCAGCAGCTTGATGGCTATCCGCCATTCCGGAGAGGTCGGCCAGCAGGTCGAGCGCAGGCTGGAACTGGCCGTCGCCAACCATGGCTCTCGCGAGATTCAGCTGAGTGTCTGTCGAACCGTCGCCGGCTTGACGTGCCCGCTCGAACTGATGGGACGCATCGGCGTATCGATAGGTCGCCAGCGATGTTTGGCCGAGCATGCGCCATGCCTCGGCGTTGTCGGGCTGTTCGCGAAGCACGCTCTTGAGCCGTATCTCGGCTTCCCGATAATTCCCCGATGCCAGACTCTGCTGTGCCAACGCCTGGCGGTCGGCGGGCGACTGGTCCGATCCACAGCCAGTTAACGCGACCAGAACGCCCAGCATCGTCAGCCGAACGGCCAGCGACGGCGAGACGCGCACTGCACCGATAAGTCGATCGAATAATTTGAACATGCCCATGGTTTTTCCGTGACGACTCGTCTAGGCCGTCTGTATTTCGTGTTTTTTCATCAGATCGTAGAGCGCTGGCCGCGAGATACCGAGCAGACGCGCCGCTTTTGATACGTTCCCCTCGGCGATCGACAAACTCTTCTCGATGGCCTGGCGTTCGGCGTTGTCGCGGACTTCCCTCAGGTTGAGTTTTAGCTCGCCGGTATCACTGGCCGGCTCGGCCAGCCCCAGATCGGACGCAGTAACGACCTTGTCGTCTGCCATAATGACAGCCCGATTGACTCGATGTTCGAGTTCGCGCACGTTTCCGGGCCATGGATGGGCTGCGATCGCCGCCAGAGCCTCGGGTGCGAAACCGCGAAGCGCCTTCCCGTGGTCCTTTGCCGCTCGCTCGAAAAACGCTTTCGCCATGGCGATGGCATCGCCTTCGCGCTCGGCCAGCGCCGGAATATCGATGGTGATCTCAGCGATTCGATAATAAAGATCCTCGCGAAATCCACCGTCGCCGATCATTTCGCGCAGATTGCGGTGCGTGGCACAGATGACCCGGATATCTACCGGTATCTCGCTGCGCCCACCGACGCGCTCGACGACACGCTCCTGTAGGAAGCGCAGGAGCTTGGCCTGCAACGCCCCGGTCATGTCACCGATTTCGTCAAGAAAGAGCGTGCCGCCGTCGGCCACCTCGACCTTGCCCGGCGTCTGCCGATTGGCGCCGGTGAATGCGCCTTTCTCGTAGCCGAACAGCTCGCTTTCGAGCAAGTGCTCGGGAATCGCCGCACAGTTGATCGCCACGAACCGGCGGTCGGCCCGGGGACTGAGCCTGTGCAGCGCACGCGCGAGCACCTCCTTGCCGGAACCCGTATCGCCAAGCAACAGAACGCTCGCATTCGTCGGTGCGACTTTCTCTATCTGCCGTACGACCTTGAGCATCACATCGCTGGCCGCGATCAACCCGTCCAGGGGCGCACGCCCCTTCTCGAGCGAGCGGTTGGCGGTCTCCAGGTGCCAGATATGAAATGCGCGTGAGATGATCAGATCCAGAACGTCGGTATCGACCGGCTTCTGGTAGAAGTCGTAGGCGCCCATGGAGACCGACTTGAGCGCGTTGCTTTCGTCGCCGTTGCCAGTGACCACGATTACCTTGGTCGCGGGCGCCAGTCGCAGCGTTTCGGAAAGCGTCTTCAGCCCTTCATCCACGCCGTCTGCCGCCGGCGGCAGCCCCAGATCCAGCAGCACGACCTGTGGTTCGTGTCGACGGACATGGGCAAGCGCCTCCTCACGATCGCCGGCAAATACAAGCTCGTAGCGATCGAATGCCCAACGCAGCTGCCGCACCAGGCCCGGATCGTCTTCGACGATGAGCAGACGTTCTCGTGCCGCCTTCACTGGTCAACCTCCATACCCGCCGCACGCGGCAGAATGAGAGAAAAGCGGGTGCCTTCGCCCGGCGCCGTCTGCACTTCGACATCGCCGCCCGCATCGCGGGCGAATTCACGGGCCTGGAATGCGCCGATCCCCATGCCACGGGCGGCACGCGTGCTGAAAAAAGGCTTGAACAGCGATTCCCGTACAAACACCTGCGTCATACCTTCCCCATCGTCAACGATATTGATTCGCACCCACTGCTCGTCCGCGACCAGGTCGATCGTGACCTCGCCCCCGGCCGACGTGGCGTCCTGGCCGTTCTTTATCAGATGCCTGAGGACCATCCGAAGCCGCTCGGGGTCGACGCAGACCACGGCATCGGCCGCCTGGCCAATTTTCGGCGCCGGCTCACTCACCGCGAGCTCGGTAATCAGCGCATCCAGAAGCGGCCGCACAACGACTCTCTGAGGCGGTCGCGCATCCGAGGATACGCGTTGCAGCTGATCCAGCAGCTGTCGCATCCGGTCGACGGAATTCTCGATCGTGAGAATCATGTCGTCCACGAACGCGGGATTGTGTCGGTGCCGTCCGGCATTCTGCAGCATGAGCGATTGCTGGCCGGCGATGTTTTTCAAATCGTGCATCAGAAAAGCCGTCAGCCGGTTGAACGCTTCGAACTGGCGTGCCTCGGCCAGCGCGAGATTGCTCTCCTGTTGGTCGAGAAATACACCGATCTGGCGGCCCAGCGTCTTGAGCAGGTCGATCTCCTCCCAGCCAAGCCGCATCGGTACACGCGGCGCGCTGAGCACGAGAAAACCCAGCAGACGATCCTCGGTCGGCAGTGGCATGAGCAGCTGCCCTCGATCCAGTCCCACCAACCATTCCGGCAACGTGAGCGACGGCGCGTCGAGCCGCGGCTTGCCATCTGCATCTGCCAACTCGATGATCCACTCGTGCTCGTGCAGATACGCGATCAGGTCACTATCGGCCGGGACCACGATTTCTGCAGCATCCGGCAGATTCCATGCAGCGGCACATACGTACGCCTCGTCGCGCCGGACCCATACCGCGCCTCCGGTACTTTGAAACGGCGCAGCGACTGCACGCACCGCCCGCCCGTACGCATCCACGCCCGGTTGACGCTGACTCAGCCGCCGCATCAAGGCAAGCCATTCCTCGCGGTAATCGTAGGTGTAGTGAAAAAGATGCTTGTTGATGAACACGCGCAGATACGCGCGGACCTGCCCCGAGAGCAACAGAATCATCAGCCCGAGCGTGGCAGCCGCCAGAAACAAGACCGCTGCCACATCCGCCCAATCGCCGCCGAAGTGGCGCAGGTAGTAACTGCCGGCGACCATTGCCAGGAGATAGATACCGGCGGACAGCATGACCCCAGTACTGAATACCGCGCGGTGTGACACGCCCAATCGCGCCGACCAACTCGCATTGCGCAGGGCCGACACCACGATCAACGGCGCGGCCAATGTGTTCACGGCGCCGCGTGCGTCCCAGACGCTTGCGTCGATATAACTGTTAACCAATGCGAACGAATACATCAGAAAGTCGTAGCCCAGCACCGTCGCGATGGCCAGACAAAGATACTTCATCCCCCAGCGCGCATCGGTAGACGACACCCGCCAGGTCTGTTCGAGCAACATCAGACCCCAGAGCGTGATCAGGCAGATGCATGCAGCGAATATCGTGCTGTGCGGCGTGCTGGCGTCGGCCACGCCGTAGGTCGAAACGACGCGCCAGAGTAGATACAGGCCGCTGAGCACCGGAAGCACGACCGCTACGACCTGCAGTCGCCGTCGGCTGGCCGGCACCGCGCCCGGCGGCACGAGCCAGGCAGCCAGCGCAACCCAGAACGCGGTCCGTACGGTTTCAGCGAGGTCGAGCGCCGGCGCGGTCAGCCCGATGATCGGCGCGAGCGTGAGCAACGTGAACCAGAGCGTATTCAGCCCGCAGGCGACCAGCAACAGACGCATGGCCGCGTGCTGACGCTCGATTGCCAGCACGAGTAGCGTCGCGACCGCATACGCCACTGCGGCGGCCGTGTTCGACAACAGCCACAGGTCGGTCGGCGTCAGACTCGGAAACATGGTCGGCACCTGGCGAACGCCCGAATCACGATAGCGCTACCGTCCACCCTTGCGAAACAGCACCACTTCGACGGTGTTCACCAGGATCAACATATCCAGAAAGATGCTCCGATTCTTGACGTAGTAGAGATCCAGCTGCAGTTTGCCGTTGGCATCTTCTTCCGAGGCGCCGTACGGATACCCCAACTGAGCCCAGCCCGTGATGCCCGGCTTGACGCACTCGCGTACGCGGTAATAAGGCAGGCTTTCGGCCAGCTGGGCAACGAACTCCGGTCTTTCGGGCCTCGGGCCGACCAGGCTCATGTCACCTCGCAACACGTTTAGAAACTGCGGCAATTCATCGATCCGATATTTGCGAATCTTCTCGCCCACCCGAGTGACGCGCGTATCGTTTTCACTCGCCCATTGCGGCACGCCCGACGCCTCGGCGTCTGTTCGCATGCTGCGGAACTTGAAGATGGTGTAGTCCTCGCCGTTCTGGCCCACCCTGCGCTGGCGAAAAAACACCGGACTGCCGAAACCGTCTTCGACGAAAATAGCGATGGCCGTTGCCAGCATGATCGGCGACAACAACACGAGCATGACCAAGGCGACGGTGAAATCCAGCACCCGCTTGAGTGCATCCTGGAAAAAGCTGCGTCGGAACCCATGCGAGAAGATGATCCAGCTCGGTTGCAGCAGCTCCGTCTTCACCTTGCCCGTTTGGCGCTCGTAAAAACTCAGCGTGTCGACGATGTTGATGCCCGAGATGCGACAGGTGATGAGATCGTCCGCCGGAAAATGGTTCCGGCGGTCGTCCATCGTCACCACGATTTCGTTTATGCGATGAGAACGGGCGTAATCGGCGATATTCTGCTCGGTCTTGATGAGCAGATGGTCTGCGACCTGCGGCTGCTCACCCGGCGCGAGCATGCACCCGACCAGCTGGAACAACGTGTGATCGCTGCGTCGACGCATATAAGCCAGAATCGAAGCCGCGTTGTCGCCCGCACCATAGAACAGCACGCGCCACGGCGTGGAACGCTGGTCGAACTGTATGTAAAAGGCCAGCTGCAACGCGCACAGCCCGAACAGCGCGAAGACCAGCGATAAAGACAACACGCCGCGACCCAGGTAAAGCCCGGGCATGGCGTAATAGGCCAGAATCGCTCCAAAGGTCGCCAGAAAAACGCCCGCGACGACACGTACGAGCACGGGCACGTGTCGGTTCTCGCGCTGAGGCCGGTACAGGCCCATCGCATAAAGGCAGATCATGACTGCTGCGGCAAAAAAGAACGCTTTAGGCAACAGCACCCAGTAATCGCGGGTCAGCGGCGCGTCCTGACCCATAAAGCGGACTTCCGCGGCCAGATAGACCGACGCGGTGAGCCAGGCCAGATGCACGAACCCGAGGCCAATGTACTTGACGTGTACATAGTGATTAAAGATCCGCAGCGTGTTCATCCTACCCCCACCGCCATGCGAATCACGCTGACGATCACTAACGAGTTCGAGTTCCGGCGAGACTGGCGCGAAACCACCCGGGTGGCCCGTTACATCGCCCGAAACGGTTTGTTATCGGCACGGCGCACTTCAGAACCCGTAGCGCTTTAGCGGTAACGGCCACGCTTGGTGGCGTCATTCTACACGGGCAACTCTGTCTGTTGGGCAGGATTGTAATCTTTTCCGACAAAAAAAGGCGGCGCCCGAAGGCGCCGCCTTTATCCCACACCGTTCAAGTGTGAACTACGCCGCTCTGCCGCTTGGGCAGAGCGCCGGAGTTTGTTCGGCCAATTAGCCGATCAGGTCGCTGCCACCGCTCTTGCGGCGGAAAGCCATCCCGCCGACGAGCAGCGCGATACCCAGACCGAACATGGCCAGTTCCTGCGGCTCCGGCACGTTTGTGGTCGTAGCCAGGTCGGCCGCGTCGACGTCACCATTGAAGCCGTGCGCGCCGTTGAAGGTCAGGTTACCCAGACTAAAGTTGGTGGTCAGGAACATGAACTCGGAATTCGGATCGATACCGAAATACTGAGCCAGGCCGGCGGCAACCGTGTTCGAACCACTGCCGACGAACGCGCCCGACTTGTTGCCGGCACGCGAGAACACCTGATTACCGACGAACTGCCCGGACAGCAACGAGCCGCTGGCGAGCGTCGTGCTGCCGTCGACCACACTACCCGTCAGTTCGAAAGAACCGCCGGTGCCGAATGTCCAGGAGGAGCCGGTACCGTTGCCTTCGGTGATGTTGTTGCCGGTCGTGAAGTTCAACAAGCAGCCACTGCAGGTGACGGTGCTGTTGCTCGGCGAGGACACGAAGCTAAACGTGATGTCCTTACCTACCAGAGCACCACCGTTGCCGTCATAGCTCAGACCGCCCGTGGCACCGCTGTCGCGCTGATCGAAGTTAATAGTTCCTGCCGAAGCAGACACGCTCACCGCGGCATAGAACACCGTGGCTGCGATCGCGCTGACAGTAATACGCCGAATGCTCATCAATCGTCTCCGTTATAAATTGGTACGCACATCGCCAATCGCCATGTGTCGTCTCAATTCAATGGGATGCAAGAGCGGTGCCAACATTTTTATCTTCGCAAGAGACTGTTTAACAAAAGATTATTTTGGGCAAAAAGGTCTTCACTAGCGAGTGGGATTTATTTGTCAATTAACCCGACACATTGTCGACGGATCATCAGCCCGCGCTAGCTGGCTCGCCTTTCACTTCACTCAAGGCCGACACGGTTAGAATCCCCTCGCATAAAAAAAGCCGCCGTACGCAGGAACGTACGGCGGCTTCGATCGGCTTAGCGCCGGCGACTGGCCATATCAGGCTTGGTCGCGCTCCAGCAGCTGCTGACGGCGGCGGCGATAGACCAGGAACACCAGCGAAGCGCCGGCGAACAACATGATCAGCGAAGACGGCTCCGGCACGCCGATGGTCTGTCGATACATACCGACACCGTTGTTGCCATTGCCTTGGTAACCGCTGGTCGAAGGTTGACCGTTATAAGTCAGGTAGTCGGCACCGACGGCCGGCGCGCTGTCCTGTGCCATCGCGATACCCGAGACACCGAGCGACGCGAGCGCCAGCAGAACACCGGCGGCAAAACGTTTGGTGAGGCGAGCTGAAAACATCTGTGACCTCTGCGCATTATGTGAGCGAATCATCTGCAGACAGGGTAGCAAATTTCACGCCAAATCTATGTTGGCGCAGCGGCCTCGATCACAATGACCGCCGGTATCAAGGATTTGCAGTTGGCCAGGAGCCCGCAGTCTACCGTGCGCGAAAAGCTCGATGATTCGTAGTGTCAGATTAACCGACACGCGTTGAAAACGGCGGGCCAATAAGCGCTCGCTGGCGAAGCGATTCAGGCGAGCGCGTGCTTTCTGAGACTATCGGCAATACGGCCTGCCGCCTGCCCGTCCCAGAGCTGCGGCCGCGGACGGTCGGCGTTCAGACCTTCTGCCAGAACAGCGTCTACCGCAGCCGACAGTTCGGTCGGCGACAACAGTCGATTCGTACCTTCTGTCAAGGTAATCGGACGTTCGGTGTTGCGCCGCAGTGTCAGACAGGGAATGCCGAGATAGGTCGTCTCCTCCTGGATCCCGCCGGAGTCGGTGATCGCCAACGAGGCCCCGGTGACAAGATTCATGAAATCGATGTATCCCTGCGGCTCGATAAGGTGCACGCCCGGCGTGTGCTCGAGTGTTTCAAGCAGGCCGGCGGCCTCCAGGCGGGCCCGCGTACGCGGGTGCACAGCAAACACCAATGGAAGACGCTCCGACACGTCAACCAGTTGTTCGACCAGCGAGCGCAATGTTGACGGGTCGTCGACGTTCGAGGGCCGATGCAGCGTCACGATCCCATAGCGGGACAACGACAGCCCCAGCTTGTCCTGCGTGCCGGCCCCGGCAATACGCTCGCGTACGAGCTCGAACGAATCGAGCATGATATTGCCCACGAAATCGATCTTGTCGCGCGCCACGCCTTCGGCCAGGAGATTGTCATCGGCGTCGGAAGACGGCGTCCAGAGCAGATCCACGATCGCATCGGTAGCCAGACGGTTGATCTCTTCCGGCATGGTCCGGTCGCGGCTGCGCAATCCCGCTTCGAGATGCGCCACGCGAATACCGAGTTTGACGGCGGCCATCGCACAGGCGAACGTCGAGTTCACATCGCCCACCACGATCGTCCAATCGGCCGGCTGCTCTTGCAGCACCTGCTCATAGGCGATCATCACGCGGCCGGTCTGCTCGGCGTGGCTTCCACTGCCGATCTCCAAATGAATATCCGGCGTCGGAAGACTGAAATCCCGGAAAAAGGAGTCCGACATGTTGGCGTCATAGTGCTGGCCCGTGTGCACCAGCCGGACCGTGCACCAGTCCTGCTGGGACAGCACATGGAAAAGCGGCGCGACCTTCATGAAATTGGGTCGCGCCGCAGCGATCAGATCAACACGTACAGGCATTGGAGCACAGCGAATACGAAATATTGCGCAAGAGTCTACCTGTATCCGATTTACGCGCAATCATCCGGCGCCTACCGAACGCTCCGAGGGACCACCGCAAAGTTCGGATAGTCACGATAGTTTGGCTTGACGGTCCGCGTGTCGAAGACCTTCCAGGCTTCGGCGCCCCCTTCAATCCCGGAGTCGGTCGCCATGGCCAGGCCGATCTGCAGATTCGAGGGAAACCCGGTCGGAGAGTCGGCGTACCCCTGCATTTCTCCGACCTGAAAGTTTCGCGCGCTCGTGCTCATGGCGTTGACCATTGGCTGCCCGTTGCATTTCAAGCCGCGTAGCTGCGGCAGGCTCTGCCGATACACTGTTCTCATGTCCTTGAACATGGGCGCGTTCTGGGACGCCCTGATCTGCAGCGCGTACGCCGAGGCTTGGAGCCAGCAGAAGCCCTCTTTCGGCTCGTCCTTCCAACCGAGCATGCGACCGGTCTGGAACTTGGCCAGCCAGTGCTGCAATTCGCGGGCGCCCGATACCTGTTGCTCGGCCGCATGGCCCACCGCCCACAGGAAGAAATCCGCCTGCCATGGGCCGACGCCTACGCGCGCCTGGCCGTTGAGCGGATAGATGACGACCCCGTAGTCGTCGATCACGTGCAGCGGATTGCTGGAATCGTCGTCGACATAGGTCGCCAGATAATCGGATACGATCGAATTGATCTGATCGACGAAGTACGCCTTCATCGGATCGTCGTCCGGGGTGGCAAAGGCCGCGTCCGAGATGCTGCGCAACGCCCATGCCTGACCGCGCATCTGGCCCTGAGCCCCGATCAACCGTCCGTTCTGGAAGTCTCGGTATTTGGCGTTGCCCCAGAGCTCGACGTACGACGCCACAAACTGCATCTCTTCAAGAAAGTAATAGTCGCCCGATACCAGATAAGCGACATAGCCGATCGACGGATGGTGAGCAATGTCGAAAGACAGCTTCGAATCACAGTCGCTGGTACAGGCGGGCAAGAGGTCGCGCCGATAATCGGCGTTGCTTGCGCTGGAGGCATGCCGATAACCGGCGATCGTCACATACGGATGATCCGTGATCTTGAGCGGCCGGCCGGTCGCCTCATCGCGATAGTGAATGCTGTAACTGGACGCGGCATCGTCGTTCGCAAGCATCCAGTTGTATGCCCGTCGATCACCTGAGACCACGTACGTCGAGGTCCAGCGTGGCAATGGCCCGATCGCCGGTTGCGCGCCGGTATTGCCCATGGTCTGCGTCTGATCACCGTGACTCATGGGCGAAACCTGCTGGCGTACGCCGTTGAGCAACGACTCGCTGGGCGTCAGGTTCGCGTAGTTCGAAATAGCATGGCTGGACTGCAGATATTCCATGTTCTGGGTCACGAACAGCGCAGGCGCCCCGTTCGTCCAGAGCACACGGTGCCACCGCGCCTGCCGGTAATGAACGATGCCGTCAGTCGAATATTTGCTGTCACCGACTTCGATCGTGGCCTCGTAGCGTCTGTTGGCAGGGTCGGCGGCGTAGGCGAGTGCGTTCTCGATAACCGTATCGACCCGTACGTTCTCTATCGTGCCGTTGCCGTCGCCGTAGGCACGAACATGGAAATAGACCTGCAGGCCGGCTGCGCTGCGAGACCCTGCGCTAAGCGCGGCCGGCACGATCCACTCGGACACGAGCGGACCCTGGAGCCACTGTCTGCAGTCGCGCGTTCCCCAAGCCGGACAAACGCCGGTCTGGGCGATGTTGCTCAAGGCATCACGCGCGCTCGCCTGGTAGGACTTACCCCCCATTCTGATCGTCAGGCGAGCATCGAATGCCGTGCCCAGCAAATCCGATAGAGTCACAGAAGACGAACGCGCGCTCACGTTCTCGGATTCCGACTTAGCGGCATGCAGTGTCAAGCGGGAGGCACCGTCGACGGCCACCGTCATCACGGCATGTCGTAGCGAGCCGTCCGCCCAGCGCGCCTTGACATCGACCTGCATCGGTACCCGCTCGCCGTCAGATAGCGCTACGACCGTATGGCCCTCGGGCACATCGCCTTCGGCGAAGATCTGGCCGAACGTCGCAGACGTCGGCGAGGCCGCTCGGCGAGCCTTCATGGACGCCATGGAATTCAGCGATACCGTCGTGATCGACTCGCCAACCTGGACTGGCACCGGCGCCGGGACATCGGGCCCGGTGACGCCGTCGTCGGATGGATCCGGCTCGGCCGAATCATCGCCGTTTTCGATCGAGTCGCTGGGTGCCGCGGAGGCCGTCTGGCCGCTCCCGTTGCTGCTGCTACCGCCTCCGCCGCCTCCGCCACAGCCGGCGACGACGGCGCTCAGAACGAGCACGACACACATACGTTTCAAGTCAAGCCATTTCATCATCGGAACCACGTTTGGCAGGTGTTCCGATGCAGGCCGCAAGCAGGCGCCAACCACCGGAACGGGATTGCGAATGAATCTCGCCGTGTGGCTCGCGCCAACGGCAACCCGGCTGCCATGGCGCGTGACATTGCGCTTTAGGCCCGTGGCTTTGCGTCGCAGCCTTTCGACTGCTTTGCCTTTTTCGTTAACTGATGATCAATGAACTGGAACGCTCGTCGTGCCGTCTCCCGGCCGGCTACGTCCTTGCGTTACCCAACGGATTATAGGGCGACCCGTCGAATCGATATGGTATTGCAATACGCATTAATGCGGACATATCGCTGAATTGCCCCCGTGTAGTCCGTGCTATCGGCCTTCCTGGCACGGTCTTTAGCCGGAAATTCCGACCGTACGACCGATAGCGATTGGCGAAAACGGCCGAGCCGTTACTCGGGCACGAGCGACCGGCTCGAGGACTCCGGCATTGTGAGCACGACAGCAAACAATCGAACCTTCGGCCGAATTCCGCATGCAAACGGCCGTCATTCAAGCGCCGGCATCGTTATCGTCAGCGATCGCCATACAAGCACTCTCGGTCGTGTCCGCATTGTTTTCTGCATACGGCCCCAAAGGCAGCAGGTACGGCCACAGGGCTGGCGATCAATCAGCCGGCTCTCCCTGCGCTGATGCGCGGCATCGGTCGACAACCCGCAAACACACCGCCAACGCCGCCAGCCGATCGCATACCGGATAACCGGTGCGCGCGTCTGCCTCGTGCCCGAGCGTGGCCTGGACACCGTGTAAACGAGCGGCTGGGCGGCACCGGATTCTCTACACGCCCGAGCCGTCTAAGGATTCGACGGCCAATCACTTGATCCGGCGATAGATTCATGTCGTGACAGTCGGTTGCCACTGCAATGCCGCGGGCATAGCCAGAACACTGCGAGCACGGTCACAGCGATCGACGGACCGGACGGGTTCGACACCCACCTTGCTCGCACGCTAGATTGCCTTCGAATCCCACGATCGCTCAGCCATGGATTATTCCCGCCCCAGCCAGATCGACGAAGCCGCCTACCGTGGCGTGCTCGACAATTACCGCTGCGACGAGTCTACCCAGCTCGCCCGTCTGATCGAGATCGCACGCGTCGAGCGCGCGACCAGCCGGCGTATCGAAACACGCGCCGGCAAACTGGTTCAGGCCGTACGTGACAAGAATGCGCATGGCAGCGGCATCGATGCGTTCATGCACGAGTATGAGCTGTCCAGCCAGGAAGGCGTGGTGCTCATGTGCCTGGCCGAGGCGTTGCTGCGAATACCCGACGACCGGACCGTCGACCGTCTGATCGACGACAAGATCGGCGGCTCGAACTGGGAATCGCACCTCGGCGAGTCCAAATCGTGGTTCGTCAATGCATCGACCTGGGGGCTCATGCTGACTGGCCGCATCCTGCGATATGACGACGCGCCACAGCGGAATTTCCGAACGGTGCTGCAACGCATGGTCAAGCGCAGCGGTGAACCGTTCATCCGTCAGGCGGTCAGCCAGGCCATGCGGATCATGGGCAAACAGTTCGTGATGGGCCGTACCATCGAGGAGGCGATCTCCAACGCGCGGTCGCTGGAGAAACGCGGCTATACCTATTCCTACGACATGCTCGGGGAAGCCGCGCGAACGGACAAGGACGCACAGCGATACTTCGACGATTATTACCACGCGATCGAGGAATGCGGACGCGCGAGCAAGAATCTCGGACCGGAAAAGTCACCGGGCGTATCGGTGAAGCTATCGGCCCTGCACGCGCGCTACGAACTTGCCCACCGGGAGCGTGTTCACAAAGAATTGCTCCCTAGGTTGCTGCGGCTGGCGCGCCTGGCCGCGGAAAAGAACATCAACCTGACGATCGACGCCGAAGAAGCCGGCCGGCTCGATTTATCGCTGGAGCTATTTGCCTGTGTGTCGCAGGAGGCCGATCTCGCAAACTGGCAAGGTCTGGGCCTGGCCGTGCAGGCCTACCAGAAGCGTGCGCTCGATGTGATCGAGTGGCTCGCCGACCTGGGACGCCGTCACGAGCGACGCATCATGATCCGGCTGGTCAAGGGCGCCTACTGGGATACCGAAATCAAGCGGGCTCAGGAAGCCGGCGTGGACGGCTACCCGGTGTTCACGCGCAAGACCAACACCGACGTATCGTTTTTGGCCTGTGCACGCCGAATCCTCGATCATTCGGATGTGTTCTACGGGCAGTTCGCCACGCATAACGCACATACCCTGTCGTACATCCGAGAGATGGTCGGCGAGCGTAGCGACTACGAATTTCAGCGCCTGCACGGAATGGGCGAAGCGCTCTATGAACAGATCGTCGAAAAAGGGGAGCAGCAGGCCGCCTGCCGTATCTATGCGCCGGTTGGCGCACACGAGGATCTGCTCGCCTATCTCGTACGCCGACTGCTTGAGAACGGTGCGAACAGTTCGTTCGTGAATCGTCTGGTCGACGAAAGCGAACCCGTCGAGGATATCGTCGCCGACCCGGTCGCCTTGGCCGAGCGGCAGGAGTCGGCCACGCACCCGAAAATTCCGCTGCCACACGATCTGTACGGTGAACGGCGGCCGAATGCACGCGGCGTCGAACTGACCGACATCCGCGAACTCGACGCGCTGGCCAAGGGCATGCGCGAAGCCGATGCCAAGGTCTGGCGCGCCGCGCCGCTGATCAATGGCAAGACGCCCGCATCCAAAGATCGCGACGACGACAGACGGCAGACACAGCCGGTATATTCGCCCGCCGATGGCCAACGCACCGTGGGCGACGTCAGCTGGGCCACGCCGGCCGATATCGACGCCGCGCTGGCCGCCGCCGCCGGTGCCGCCGATCGCTGGAGCGCCACGCCCGGACGCGAGCGGGCTGCCTGTCTGCGTCGTTACGCCGATCTGCTGGAAAGCCACACCGCCGAACTCGTGGCACTTTGCGCCCGCGAAGCCGGCAAGCATATTCCCGACGGAATTGCCGAGGTTCGAGAGGCCGTCGATTTCTGTCGCTACTACGCCTGCCAGGTCGAAGACGAATTCGATGGAGAGAAAGTGCTGCCCGGCCCGACCGGTGAACGCAATACGTATCGTCTGGACGGTCGCGGCGTATTCGTGTGCATCTGTCCGTGGAATTTCCCACTCGCCATCTTCACCGGCCAGGTCACCGCAGCCCTGGCCGCGGGCAATGCAGTGATCGCCAAACCGGCAGAGCAAACCTGTCTGATTGGCGCGCGCGCCGTCGAATTGATGCACGAAGCCGGCATCCCGACCGACGTGTTGCATCTGTTGCCGGGCGATGGCCCGAGCGTGGGCGCGAAGCTGGTCGCCGATGCCCGTGTTAGCGGCGTGGCGTTCACCGGGTCACTGGCCACCGCCAAGGCGATCAACAAGACGCTGGCCGAACGCGACGGCCCGCTGATTCCGCTGATCGCCGAAACCGGCGGTCAGAACGCCATGATCGTCGACTCCTCAGCGCTGATCGAGCAGGTGGTGGCCGATGTGATCAAATCGGGCTTCCAGAGTGCCGGGCAGCGCTGTTCTGCTCTGCGAGTGCTCTACGTACAGAACGATATCGCCGATACGCTGCTGACGATGCTATCCGGCGCGATGGCGGAACTGTCTATCGGCGATCCGTGGAATCTGGCCACCGATGTCACCCCGGTCATTGATGCCGAAGCACGCGATGGGTTGACCGCCTATGCCGAAAAAGCCGGCGAAACACTGGAAACCGTCTATTCGTGTCGGTTGGGCGAAGCGGCTCGTCGAGGCACATTCTTTGCCCCCCGTGCTCTGGCACTCGAGCGTATCGAACAGCTTGGCGACGAGCAGTTCGGGCCGATTGTTCACGTGATTCGCTTCGAGGCCGACGAACTCGATCAGGTCGTCGAGGATATCAACGGCCTCGGCTACGGACTGACGTTCGGCATCCACAGCCGTATCGATACCACGGTCGAACGGGTCCTGCGTCGTATCAAGGTGGGTAATGCCTACGTCAACCGCAACATGATCGGCGCCGTGGTAGGCGTACATCCGTTTGGTGGCGAAGGGCTATCCGGTACCGGCCCGAAGGCGGGCGGGCCACACTATCTCCATCGTTTTGCCACCGAGCGTGCCGTCAGCCGAGATACCACCGCTGCCGGGGGCAACGCCTCGCTGATGTCCCTGGAAGAAGACGAGCCATCCACGCATTCGCTCGTCACCCCGGAACCGCAGCGCTACGCAGGATAAGACGGCTCGCTCCGCGTCGCGCCGGTCGACTCCGATCGGCGCGCGCGGCGTCGCGGATCGAGACGAACCCGCCTTGGATCGGAAATGAGCCGGACAACCGCGAACCGCGGAAGCGCACCACGCCGCTCAGCCTAGCTACCCGACGCTACGTTGCTGACAGCCATGCCATGCCATGCCATGTGTGCGTCATCTGGCCGTGTGCTTGAAACGCCCGCCTCAGATTCGATGAGCCCCGCCTGGATATTGCGATCCGGGCAGACTTCTGTCTAGCGCGAGGCGAAAGGGACCCGATATCACCAGGAACCGCGACCGGTAGGCGCAGCCTGCGGTAAA
This sequence comes from Salinisphaera sp. T31B1, assembly GCF_040361275.1. NCBI lineage: Bacteria > Pseudomonadati > Pseudomonadota > Gammaproteobacteria > Salinisphaerales > Salinisphaeraceae > Salinisphaera > Salinisphaera sp. T31B1. The sequence continues at coordinate 835,351 of NZ_APNH01000002.1, forward strand.
CGCCGGTACAAGCCCGTGCGCAGCGCGCACAGCCTCTTGGCAAAATACTCTTCGAAATGAGCACTTCGACAATCGATGCCCCGGCGGGATGCGAGCCCCACTACGTCGGCCCGTAGCGGGGCTCGGCGGTCTCGCCTGCGATCAGTTGGTCTCGAGCGCGCGATATTCGCCGGTCGACTGGGTCGCCAAACTCACGACATAGATCGCAAGCCAGGCCACGATAAACCCGGGAATGATCTCGTAGACCCCGGGGCCACCGAGGAAGCCGCTGTTCCAACCCAACGCGATCCAGGCGATAACGGTGACCGCTCCGGCCACCAGGCCGGCGACAGCGCCGGCACCGGACATGCGCGGCCAGACCAGCGAGAGAATGATCAACGGTCCGAACGCCGCGCCGAACCCGGCCCAGGCATTACTGACCAGGCCGAGCACCTGCGAATTCGGGTCGCTGGCGATGAACGCTGCAACGATACCCACGATGAGTACGCTGACTCGCCCGATCAGCACGCTTTCACTCTCCGAGGCGTCCTTACGCAGAAACAGACGGTAGAAATCCTCGGTCAGCGAAGAAGACGCCACCAGCAACTGGCTGGAGATCGTACTCATGACCGCTGCCAGCAGTGCCGCATAGAGAAAGCCGGTGACGAACGGATTGAACAACAGATCCGCCAGCACGATGAAGATGGTCTCGGAGTCTTCGACGTTCAGGCCGTTACGCACTGCATAGGCACGTCCGAACACACCGAGCGACACCGCCCCGATCAGAGAAATGCCCATCCAGGTCATGCCGATATTGCGTGCGGTCGATACCTGGGACACCGAACGGATGGCCATGAACCGAACGATGATATGCGGCTGCCCGAAATACCCCAGCCCCCAGGTCACCGCGGATAGAAACCCGATGATCGTCAGCCCGTTGGTCAATGAAAGGAAGTTCGGATCGACCTGAGCAAGCGTCTCGGAGGCCTGGGCGTAACCGCCGCCGCCGCTGCCGAACAAGACCACGGCCGGCATGATAATCAGCGCCAACATCATGATCACGCCCTGGCAGAAGTCAGTCAGGCTGACGGCCAGGAAACCGCCCACCACGGTGTAGGCCAGCACTACCGCGAGCGTGCCCCACACACCTACCGAGTAGTCGCTGAACGAACCGATATTGACGACCTCGCCGAACGCACTCTGAACGAGCTTGCCGCCGGCCACCAAACCGGATGCGGTATATACCGAGAAGAACACCACGATGATGATCGCCGACACGGTTCGCAGCGCCATGGCCTTGCTCGGAAAGCGATTCGACAGGAACTGGGGAATCGTGAGGCTGTTGTCATAGCGTTCGGTCTGCTCGCGCAGCCGCGGAGCCACCACGATCCAGTTAACCAACGCCCCTACGAACAGGCCGATGCCGATCCAGGCCTCCACCAGGCCGGACGCATACAGCGCACCGGGCAGGCCGAGCAGTAGCCAGCCGCTCATATCGGACGCGCCGGCCGACAACGCAGCGACCGCCGGGCTGAGCTGTCGCCCGCCCAACATGTATTCCTCGGACGATGCGGTGGACTTGCGCCAGGCATAGAAGCCAATGCCGATCATCAATCCGAAATAGATCAGCAGGCTGATCCAGACACCAATAGCCATGAATTCCCCCTAGTCAGCAGATTGCATCGACAGCCAGCGTTTCATATTCCGATAGTGCTGTGAAGACAGAACCAAATCTGTTCCGCCACTTGCAACACGTGCGGGCGGCCTAGATTTGAGACAAATCCCGGAACCGGGTCCGTGCTCGCGCGGGCCGCAAAGCCCCGCCGCATCGCGCTTGAAGCCTCACTGGAACGCTCGGTAGGGCACCACAGACTCGACATGAGTCGTACCGCTGGCCGAGAATCTCCACCGGTACGCTGCGCGACTAATTGCTGACGTATCAATCAGATCTTTTCCGGTCGGACGGCCGCTACCCGACGATCAGAGGCCGCACCAGCGCCAGCGAACGCAGCAGCCCGCCGCGATGTGTGGAGGCGATCTCGGCGGCTGCCTGCCCGGCCCGTTCACGCGAGCCGCTATCGTCGATCCAGGCTCTGAGACAGGCCGCGAGCGCAGACGGGGTGTCACACACGACCGCCGCACCGGCTTCCGCCAGTGCCTCTATGACCTCGCGCCACTCTTCGATATGCGCGCCCACGCACAGCGGGCGGCCCAGGGCCGCGGCCTCGATCACATTGTGGCCGCCGACGCCGGGTAACAGACTGCCGCCGACGAAGACCATATCCGCCGCCGCATAGAACATCGGCACCTCGCCCAGCGTGTCGGCGAACACGATATCGGTCGCCTCGTTGACAGCCTCCCCGCGGCTGCGACGGGCCACCCGATAGCCGCTGCCGCTGAGGATCTGTGCCACGGCCTCGAAACGCTGCGGATGACGCGGCGCAATCACCAGCAGCGCATCACCGTGCGTCTGCAGCAGGCGGTCGAAGGTTTCGATGAGCAACCGCTCTTCTCCGGCATGGGTGCTGGCCGCGACCCAGACCGGCCGCTCGAGCGCGCCCCACTGCTCGCGTAGCGCCTGGCCCCGCCGGGTGATCGACTCCATGTCGGATACGTCGTATTTCAGGTTGCCGGTGACGTGGACGCTATCGGGGTTGGCTCCGAGCGATAAGAACCGTTCTGCATGCACCTCGTGTGCCGCGGCGATTACGGCAATCCGGCTGAGCATGAAGCGCATGATTGCAGCGACGCCCAGGCGCTGATAGCGCGCGGCCGAACGCCGCGACAGGCTTGCATTGAGCAACCCGAGTGGCACCCGAGCGCGCTCGGAAGCGGCCACCAGATTGGGCCATAACTCGGTTTCGGCCAACAGGCCGACTCGCGGCGCGGCGCGACGGAGAAAACGCCGAGTAGCGCCCATCGTGTCCAACGGTAGATACGCATAGCGAACGCCGTCGTCCCCGAAGCGCTCGCGTGCCTGCGCACGCCCGGTCGGCGTCATGGTCGTGATCAGGATCGGCACCCGCGGATGCTGTTCGCGCAGCGCGCGCACGAACGGCGCGATCAGCAGCACCTCGCCGACCGAAGCGGCATGCACCCAGATCGGAGCCCCCGGCTGCTCCGCGATATAACCCAATCGTTCGCCCCAATCGCCTGCATAGCCGGGCTCACGCCGGCTGCGCCAGTAAAAATAGGCAAAAACGAACGGCAGAACCAGCCAGGTGGCTAGACAATAGATCGCGCGCCAGACCATATCAGCCGATACGGTCCGGGCTGTTGAGCCGGTCGATGATCGCCGTGGTGGAAAAACCCTCGACGAAATCGAGAATACGGACTTCACCGCCAGCGTCGATGACACAGGCGCCGCCGGCCACCTGGTCCGGCCGGTAGTCTCCGCCCTTGACGAGAATGTCAGGACACAGCCGGCAGATCAGACGCTCCGGCGTGTCTTCCGAAAACGGGACCACCCAGTCGACCGAACTCAAGCCGCGCAGTACCTGCATGCGGTGGTCCAGATCGTTGACCGGCCGGCTCGACCCTTTGAGTCGTTTGACCGACGCATCGTCGTTGACCGCCACGATCAGCCAGTCGCCGAGTGCGCGGGCCGCTTCCAGATAGGCGATATGGCCCGGGTGCAACAGATCGAAACAACCATTGGTCATCACCACGCGATCACCGTGCGCGCGAGCTTCGGCCACCAGGCCGGCCAGCTGCTCCTCGTCGACCACACCGTGCCGCTGCCCGCGACCGACCCGTGCGGCGCGTTCGAGCTCGGCCGGCGAGACGGTGGCCGTACCCAGCTTGGCTACCACTATGCTCGCGGCAAGATTGGCGATTGCGGCCGCCTCGCCGACGGCCACTCCGGCCCCCAGGCCGGCAGCCAGTATCGCGATCACCGTATCGCCGGCGCCGGTGACATCGAACACCTCCTGGGCCTGGGCCGGCAGGTGCAGGTGCGACTCGGCCGAAAACAGGCTCATGCCCTTCTCGCTACGGGTCACCAGCAGATGATCGATCTCCAGATGGGTGCGCAGCACTTCGGCGCGCCGCTCGAGTTCACCGTCGTCACCGATCGGCCCGGCGACGCTTTCGAATTCATGAAGATTGGGCGTAATGAGCGTGGCCCCGCGGTACCGCTGCCAGTCGCCACCCTTGGGATCAACCAGTACGGGCACGCCCGCCGCGCGGGCGGCGGCGATGAATTGCTCCACGCCGGCTAACGTGCCCTTGCCGTAGTCGGAACAAATGACGACATCGGTATCGGTCAATGCGGCCTCGAAGGCCTCAGCCAATGCCGGGCCATCGAAGGCGCCGGCGTGTGCGAACGACTCTTCGAAGTCCAGCCGGATCAGCTGCTGATTGCGGCTGAGCACCCGCAGTTTGGCGATGGTCGGATGCGCCGGACTTTCGATGAACTCGGTCGCCACACCGGCATCGGTAAGCAGACGACGCGCCGCCGCGGCCGGCTCGTCACGCCCCACTACGCCGATCAGACGCGTTCGCGCGCCCACCCGAGCCAGGTTCAGGGCCACGTTGGCCGCCCCACCCAGCCGACGCTCTTCACGACCGATCCGCACCACCGGCACCGGCGCTTCCGGCGAGATCCGGCCAGTGTCGCCATACCAGTAGCGATCGAGCATGACGTCGCCGACCACCAGCACGCGCGCGGCTTCGAAACAGGGAATGGGCAGCATTCGCGGCTTTCGCAAGGAGTGCAATTGCCGCATCATACAAATCCTGTCGGCTGCTGGGTAGCGCCGACAGGCCCCATTTGCATCAATGCCGTGCCCATGATTCCAATCCGGCCGACGCCGGCTGCGCTCCGTGTCTGATTCGTCCGCCAAACCAAGCTCGCTTACCGCTGCGCGCTTCTGGCCGAGCTGGTTGCTCATGGGCCTCGGCTGGCTATTGAGCCAGCTGCCCTATCGGCTTCAAATGGCACTGGGCAGTTGGCTCGGCGATATCGCCTATCATGTGATCGGTGAGAGACGGCGCGTGGCGCGTATCAACCTGAAGCTCGCTTATCCGGAAATGGACGAAGACGAGCGTCAGAGCCTGCTTCGAGCGCATTTCCGTTCGGTGGGCAAAGGTGCACTTGAGACCGGCATCTGCTGGTGGGGTCGCCAGTCCAAGGTCGATCGACTGACGCATATTGAGGGCTTTGAACACCTGGAAGCGGCCGCTACCCGGGGCCGGGGCATCATTCTTCTGTCGGCCCATTTCACCTCGCTGGAGCTGGGCGTGCGCATGGCCAAACCGTTTCTGCGCGAACTGGGCTATACCACCACGGCCATGTACAAAGCCCCTCACGATCCGGTCGTCGATCATGTGATGCGTACGCGCCGCGAAGCGCACATCGGCGGCGCGAGCATTCCCGATGATGACGTGGTGTCTCTGCTGGCCGCGCTCAAACGACGCGAAGCCGTCTGGTATGCGGGCGATCAGAAGGGCGATCGGCGCTTGAGCGTGCTCGTGGATTTCTTCGGCCAGCCGGCGCGCACCCACTCGGCCATAAGCCGTCTGGCACGCATCAGTCGTGCGACTGTCGTGCCTTTCTTCACGCTGCGACGAGCCGATGGCGACGGCTATCGACTGATCGTCAAGCCGCCGCTGGACCATTTCCCAAGCGGCGACGACCGGGCCGATGCCGAGCGCATCAACGGCATCATCGAGCAGGTCGTGGCCGAGGACCCGGCCCAGTACTTCTGGCTGCATCAACGCTTCAAGCGCAAGGGACACAACCCCTACAAACGCCGTTGAAAACTGGCCTCAGTCGCGTTTTTCACCCATGCGGTGACGATAACCGCGCTCGAGCGCAGCCCAGTCGGCGCCCGAGAACGCAAAGCCTCGGGTCTTGCCGGCGAACTTGTCGAGCGAGCGGCGAAGACGGGCCAGGTTGGGTGCACACCATGATCCGGGCCGGCGCTGGCGCGCCTTGTCGAAATCGATGACGTAGAACTGCCCGGTACCATCGAGCAGCACATTACGCGCGTTCAAATCCGCGTGATGAATGCCCGCCCGATGAAAACGCGCAATCACGCGACCCAACGCCTGCCAGCCGCTGTCGGCAAGGACTGCGACCATCAAGTGTTCGGCCAGCGGTCGACTATCCGCGATCCGCTCGGTGATCACGTCGCCGCGATAGACGAGACCCCGCCGATCCGCCAGCGCGGCCACCGGTGCCGGCACCGGCAGCCCCGCGGCACGCATATCGGCCAGGAGTGATAATTCGGTCAGCGAGCGCGCTCGCGCGGCCCCACTCCAGAGAAAACGGTCGTGGTTGATATGGGCAATGGCGCCACCCCGGCGGTTGTGACGCAGCACCCAGGGGCGCCCGTCCAGGCCGTCCAGAAAATAGGCGGCGCCGCGCCCGGCGGCCTCGCCGGTCAAACGCCGGCGGCTGCGCCACCACTGGGCCGAGAATATGACCAGCGATGGCGGCCCGTCGAAACGGGCCGCATCCCAGAGTACGTGGCGGCCATTCTCGTCGCCACGCGCCAGCGTGCTCGAGCGTGGCTCAGACGTAGGTCAGCCACTCCGCGTGATCGTCACGCTTTCCGGCGACCTGATCGAAATAGCGCGACTGCATGGCCTCGGTGATCGGGCCACGCGTGCCCTCGCCGATGGTTCGGTCGTCGAGTTCGCGCATGGGGGTGACTTCGGCCGCGGTGCCGGTCAGAAACGCCTCGTCGGCGATATAGACCTCGTCGCGGGTGATCGTCTTCTCCCGGCACTCGATACCCATCTCCTTGGCGTAGGTCATGATCGTGCGCCGTGTGATTCCGTCCAGTGCGCTGGTCAGATCGGGCGTGTAGAGCACGCCGTCGCGCACGATGAACAGATTCTCGCCGCTGCCTTCCGAGACGAACCCGTTAGCATCGAGCATCAACGCCTCGTCATAGCCGGCCTTGTTGGCTTCGGTGACCGCCATCATCGAATTGAAGTACGGACCGTTCGCCTTGGCCTTTGTCATCGCGGAATTCACGTGATGACGCGTGTAGGACGACGTCTTCACGCGTATGCCACGCTTGATGTTCTCCTCGCCGAGATACGCGCCCCAGGTCCAGGCTGCGATCATCAGATGCGCGCTCAGATTGTCCGCGTGCAGCCCCATCCCTTCCGAGCCGTAGAACAGCATCGGCCGGATATACGCCGAGGCGAGATTGTTCTTGGCCACTGTTGCGACCTGCGCGGCGTTGATCTGTTCCTCGGAGAACGGCATCGGCATGCCCATGATCTTGGCCGAGCGGCACAGACGCTTGGTGTGATCGGCCAAGCGGAAGATCGCGGTGCCCTGGGCGGTCTCGTAGGCGCGTACCCCCTCGAACACACCCATGCCGTAATGCAGGGTATGGGTGAGTACGTGCACCTTGGCCTCACGCCAGTCGACGAACTCGCCGTCGATCCAGATCAGGCCATCGCGATCCGCCATCGAAGTCATGGACTTTCTCCTGTCCGCTAGCACTGTCCGGCCGCCCGATGCGCCCGGAAAAGCCCGCTATTTGAGCACAGCCGGCCAGCCCGGCGCCAGCGCTTTTGTTGTATTTGGCAGCATTTTAGCGCGCGTAGGCTTCAAGCGCGCAGCGTGCTGTCGTCGAGCCAGTCCAGATAACGCCGCACGCCCTCGGCAACATCCGCGAACGGCCGGTCGTAGCCAGCGGCGCGCAGGGCGGCGGTATCGGCCTGTGTATAACTTTGATAACGGCCGACCAGCGATTCCGGGAACGGGATATATCGCTTCTCGCCGCGGCCGTGCCAGGCAATGACGGCGTCGGCGACCTCGTTGAACGTCTGGCTGGCGCCGGTGCCGCAGTTGAAGATGCCCGAGACCTCCGGATGATCCGCCAGCCACAGGTTGACCGCTACGCAATCGTCGACATAAATGAAGTCGCGCCGCTGCTCGCCGTCGGCATAGCCCTCGGCGCCGGCAAACAGGCGGCATTCGCCGTCAGCACGGATCTGCTGGGCAAAATGCCAGGCGACGCTCGCCATGCTGCCTTTGTGCTGCTCGCGCGGACCGTAGACGTTGAAATAACGCAGACCCGCGACCTGAGACGATACACGTGGCGCTTGGGCTCGCACGTACTGGTCGAAGGCGAATTTGGAAAAGGCGTACATGTTCAAGGGCCGTTCGGCCGCACGCGTTTCCACAAAATCGGGGCCCATGCCATAAACCGATGCCGACGAGGCGTAGATGAACGGCACCCCGCGCGCGACACACCAGTCGTGCAAGCTCTTGGAATAACGGTAGTTGCGCGCCATGACATAGCGGCCATCCCACTCGGTGGTATCCGAGCAGGCACCTTGATGAAAGACCGCCTCGACATCGCCCAGATCGTCGCCGCGCTCGATACGCATCAGCAGATCGTCGTATTCCAGATAATCGGCAAAATCCAGATCGGCCAGATTCAGGCATTTGCGCCCGTCGGCCAGATCGTCCACGACCAAAATATCGCGAGTACCGCGCGCATTGAGCGCGGCGACCAGATTGCTGCCGATGAAGCCGGCCGCGCCGGTAACGATGATCACTGCCCTGCCCGTGTCCTGTTGCGATGTGTGGTCGCGGCCGCGCGTTCGTCCCGTGTCCAGCCGATCTCGGTATACAGCTGACGGTAGCGCTCGGCCATTGCCGCGGCAGTATACGCGAGCGATTTTTCGTATGCCCGCTCGGCCATCGCACGGGCCCGGTCGGGTCGTGCACGCAGCCGGCGCAGGGCATCCGCCAGCATGTCCGGCGCCCGGGCCGCCACCAGCAGGCCGTGGACTTCGTGGCTGACCAGCTCCGGGATACCGTCTACGCCCGCTGCGACGATCGGCAGACCCGCATGCATCGCATCGATGAGCGTGGAGCCCAGGCCTTCGTGAACAGACGGGAACGCGAATGCATCGAATGCCGCGAGATAGTCGCCCACATTGTCGACATGGCCGGCGAAATGGATCGCCGGACAATCGCCCGCGGCCATCCGTAGCCGATCGGCATCGCGGCCGCCGCCGACCAGCACGAAGCGCCACCCGGCATCTTCTGCGTAAAGCTGACGCGCGGCAGCAATCAGGTCCATCTGCCCTTTCTGGCTATCGTCGAGCGCGCCGACATGGCCGACGACATAGTCGCCGCCGAACTCGGCCCGAATGGCCGCTGCGGCCGCACGGTCGACGGTAAAGCCGCCGGCTGCGCTCGGGATCCGCGCCGTGGCCAGTCCCGGAAGATAATCGGTCATCACGCGCTCGATCGCCTGCGACAGCACCACGACCTTGGCCGCCTGCAGATACATCCGTCGCGTACTGCCGCTGCCGCTCGGGCGGTTGTCGACCCGGCGGGTGATCACGTACTCGCAGCCACTCAGCCGATGCGCCGCATAGGCGAAATGAGCGCCCTTGCCGTCATGCGCGTGCAGCCGCTGCCCCCGAAGACCGAGCGCATGCCAGACGAATGGTCGACCGATCGGTACGCGGGTCAGGCCCGGAACATCGGCGAGCCGCTCCACCAGAGGCTCGCCGGCGCGCAGGATCACGCGTTGGCGGATATCGTCGGCAGCCAGTTCGCGGATCAAGAGCTCGGTCTGACGCTCACCGCCGCGAAACCCGCGGGCAAGGTTGATATGGGTCAGACGGCCGTTGTCTACCGGGCTCATCGGCCCGTGACCGGCCGGGCGAGCGGTGTCGAGGGCGCAGCCAACCCGCCACGCCATCCGCTATTCGGCATGAGCTGCCACCCATTCCTGCCAGATGCGTGCGACCTCGCGTCGGAATTCAGGCCAGCGATCGGCATCAATCATCGCCCGCTGACGCTGTAACGAATCGGCATGGATCTGCTGGCGGTACTGGCGATAGGCATGGGTCAGCGATCGAACCGAATCGTAATCGGCGATGCCGGCCGATTCCAGCGTCTCTAGAATACGGATCGCATCGGTGAACAACAGAAGTTCTTCGCATTCGTGACCGTATCGCAGTGCCATGAACTGGGCGATGAACTCGATATCGATCAGACCGCCGGTCATCTGCTTCACGTCCAGGCGCTCGGAGGTGCTTTCGTCCTTGACCTCGCGCATGCGGCGGCGCATGTGGCAGACCTCACCAGCCAGTTGGCTGAGCTCGCGCGGATGAGCCAGCACCTCGCGTCGAATGCGCGTGAACGACTCGCCGAGCGACGCCCGCCCGGCCACGAAGCGCGCGCGCACCAACGCCTGGTGCTCCCAGGTCCAGGCCTTGTCGTGCTGATAGCGCGCGAACGCATCGATATGAGAGACCATCAGACCGGCCTTGCCGCTCGGGCGCAGGCGCATGTCGATTTCGTAGGCGCGCCCGGCGGCTGTCTGGGTGGACAACACGTGAATGAGCCGCTGGGCAAGCCGGGTGAAGAACGCCTGATGGGTCAGCTCGCGTTCGCCGTCGGTCATCTTCTCGGTCGGCCCGTCGTAGACGAACACCAGGTCCAGATCCGACGTATAACCCAGCTCCAGGCCGCCGAGTTTGCCGTAGGCGATCACCGCGAAACCCTGACGCTCGCCGTCTTCGTCGCGCGGCGTACCGTAGCGAGCGATCATCTGTTGCCAGGCCATATCCAGTGCGGCATCGAGCACGACTTCGGCCAATTCGGTGAGGTTATCCGACACGATCATCAGCGGCATCGAACGGCTGACGTCGGCCGCGGCGATGCGCAGCGTCGCGCTCTGGGCAAAGCGGCGCAGGGCATCCATCTGGTGTTCCAGGTCGTCGGCATCGATCGCGTCGAGGTCTTCTTCCAGACTGGCCACCAGCTCGGCGCGCCGTGGCGGCTTGTACAGCTGACGCGGATCCAGAAGGCTGTCCAGCAACGCCGGCTGCTCGCGGATCCGGCTGGTGATCCATTCGCTGGCCGAGCACAGGCGCATGAGGGTCGACAACGCTGCCGGATGCTCGACCAGCAGCGCCATGTAGGTGCTGCGCCCGACGATGGCCGAGAGGACCGACAAGGTCCGGATCAGGGCGCGATCGGGATGACTGTTGCGTGCCGCGGCGGCGAACAGCAATGGCACCAGCCGTGCGATCCAGCGTCGACCGCGGTCCTCGAGCGTGCGATACAGGCTTTGATCCTGCAGCGCATCGAGCGCGGCACGCACGTCCTCGGCCTGTTCGACGCCATAGTCGGCCAGCAGCTTGGCGGCCAGATCGTCGTCGAGATCACCTTCCCAGAGTGCGATCAGCTCCTGGCTGGCACGATCCGGATCGCGATCGTCAGCCTGCGGCGAGACGAATACCTGCTCGAAGGCGTCGTGCACGCCGTATCGCACATCGCGAATGGCCTGTTCGAAGGCTTCCCAGTTGGCATAGTCCATTGATCGCGCCAGGGCGGCCCGCTCGGCCTCGGCTTCCGGCAGATCATGGGTCTGGCGATCGTCGGCCATCTGCAGCCGGTTCTCGACCCGCCTCAAGAACCGATACGACATCTCCAGTTCACGCGCGGTATGGGCCGGCAGATGACCTGCCTCGCCGAGCAGGGCGAGTGTCGGCAGCAGCCGGCTGTCCTGCAGGGTCGGCTCCTGACCGCCACGAATGAGCTGAAAGGCCTGAACGACGAACTCGATCTCCCGGATACCGCCAAGCCCGAGCTTGACGTTGTCGTGCAACTCGGCTTGCACCACCTGGCGGTCGATCAACGCTTTCATCTCGCGGATCGATTCGAACGTGCCGTAGTCCAGATAGCGACGGTAGACGAACGGCCGCAGCGCATCGATCAGCGCATGGCCTCCCTCGATATCGCCGGCCACCGGCCGTGCCTTGACCCAGGCGTAGCGTTCCCACTCCCGCCCGTGCGATTGGTAGTAACCCTCCATTGCACCGATGCTCGCGACCAGCGCGCCGGCATCGCCGAACGGCCGCAGCCGTGTATCGACGCGATAGACGAAGCCGTCCTTGGTGGTTTCGCTCAGACAACGCACTAGTTTCTGGGCGACGCGCTTGAGATAGCCATCGGCATCCAGGGTGCGATCGCCGTCGGACTCCCCGCCGCTGCGATAGGCAAAGATCAAGTCGATATCCGAGGAGAAATTCAGCTCACCCCCACCCAGCTTGCCCATGCCGATCACGATCAGCGAGAGCGCTCGGCCATCGTCATCGAGAAGCGTGCCGTAGCGCTCCGCGACGCCGGCATGCGCGTAGTCCAGCGCGGCCTGAATACATTGATCCGCCAGTTCGGACAGCGCGCCCAGCGTGTCCTCGAGCCGGTCCAGCCCGGCCAGATCGCGCCAGGCGATCAGCGCCATGTGCTCATCGCGGTAGCGGCGCAACGCCGCATCGAAGTCGTCGGTGTCGCTGTGCGTCGGCGGCGGTGCGATCGAGACGGGCTCGTCGGCGTTCAGGCGTCCGGTATCGGCCCATCGGGCGAGTGCGTCGGCGTTGGCCGCGCACCAGTCGTCCAGAAACCGGCTCAACCCGGCGATTTTTTCATGCGTGGCCGCGATATCGGCGGGCAGTTCCTTGGCCATGGCTTGTCTCTTTAGCCGCGGCGACGCGCGGCGTGTCTCCAATCTTGCGCGGCCGATTCTCACCAAACCGGCACACCGAAGCCAGCCCGGTGCTGCGCGCGTCGTTATATAGGGGCGGGCTGTGTCAGATTCTCGATGAGTGCAGCGTACCGATCAGCACTGCGATCGGTCGAGAACGCCGCCGCGCGCTCACGCAAAGCCGCAGGCGCCGGCGGCCCGTCCAGTGTCGCTACGATCGCACCGGCCAACGCGCGCACATCGCCGACGGGTACAAGCCGCCCGTGGCGGCCGCCCGCCAGAATCTCGCGCGGACCATATGGGCAGTCGGTCGCGACGACGGGACACCCGCACGCCATGGCCTCGATCAGCACGTTGCCCAGCCCTTCCCAGACCGACGACAGCACGAATGCCGCCGCCCGCGCCATGTAGGCATAGGGATTGTCCACCCAGCCGCCCAGCGATACGTCGTCGGCGATGCCAAGCTCACGTGCGCGTGCCGACAGCGCCTCGCGCTGGCCCCCCTCGCCCAGGATCATCAGCCGAACCGGCCGGTGCGCGCGGACCGCGGCCAAGGCCTCGAGCAGCGTATCGAACCCCTTCTGCGGCTCGAGACGCCCGACAGCCAGCAACACCGGCGGCTCAGCGCGCGCAAACCACGGGTGATCCACCGGCGCCGCGGCCAGCCCCGCCAGCTCGGTAGAAACCACCGGGTTGTAGATGGTGGAAATCTCGTCGCGCGCCAGCCCGGCGGTGGCCGCCAGATCGTCGCCAACTCCATCCGATACGGTCACGATCGCGTCCGCGCGTGCATACACACGCCCGATCAGCGCGCCGAGATGACGCCAGCGCGGCATCTCGCCGGCGCGCTTGCACCCTTCGGCGATGCGTCGCGACAGTGCGTTGTGCTCGGTGACCACCACACGCGTGTCGGTAGCCGCAAGCGCGCGGGCCCAGACGGCCAGCAGGTTGGTATAGAACAAGGCCGATATCAGTACGGCCGGGCGCTGTTGTTCAAGGTAGTCGGCCACGCCGCCCAGATACCGTAACGACATGATCGGCGTCTTCGCCGCAAGCACCGGCCGCCAGACCACATCCAGATCGGCCGGCTCGGCTCGCCAGACATCCAGACGCGCGCGCCATTTGTTATAGCGCGACAGTTCGACGACGTTCACCTCTGCCGGAATACGCGCCACATAGGCGCCGCGACGCCGATTCAGCAGCAGATCCACACGATAGCCGCGCTCGGCCAACGCGCCCGCCAGGCGCAGCATGGACAACTCCGCCCCACCACCGGCCAGCGTGGGGATATAGATCGCCAGTGCCGCGGGCTCGGTCTGATCGCGGTCAATCGGCGATAGCGACTTTTTAACGTGGCTGGGGCCGGTCAAAATTCGTATCCGAAACGTCGAATATCCTCAGCGTAAACAGAGGCCACGATATCGCGCGTTTTCGGCGTGAAATAATCTTCGTAGTTACCGCGTTGACTGTCGTTACGAAGCGCTAGTGTGGCTTCGACTCCGAGCCGCTCGGCAATGTAAGCGAAATCGTCTGCAAGATTCTCGAAGCGGCCGATGAAATCAAGCGCGACGCGTGGATCTTCGCTTTCGACGAAATAGCTCTGCGGATAGAAATGTACGCCGCGCCAGACACTTTCTCGGCTCAGCCACTGTGTGACGAAGGCCTCGAAGTCCGGAAGATGGCTCAATTCCGCGGCGTACCAATTTCTGTCCGCATCATCCATGCCACCGGCGCGGAGAAAGGAATAAGCCGATACGAGCCGATCCCACGGATTACGCACGATGGTGAACTTGAAATAGTCAAGCAGAATACGAGGCTCGAAGACGTGACGGTAGTGCGATAGCGTCTTGTGTCCGCCCGCCATATTGCCGAACAGCGCCTGGCTAACCGCGACACCCGCGCACTTCGGTATATGAATGAAGATTGCCTTACGTTCATCGAATGGGCGATAGGAGTAGTCCACATCCAGAAGCTGCCGGCGCTTGCGGAACTTCTTGGCTATCTTGGGGTGCAGCAATCGGAACGACCACCACTGCGTTTCCAGCGGCAGACGCCGAATGAATCGACCGTGCATAACATTTTCCAGTACGGCAAGACCGCATATACTCCGATACAGTCTCAATGCGCGACAAGGGCAGGTTCAGTTCATAACACTAGCGCACGATCCCGGCCGATCGATTCGCGCGTCAGCCTCACCCACTTGCTCAGCCGCACCACGCGCCTGAGTGGTAGATAAACGGCTCCGGCTGCGCCGTAGCCGCCAAGCCGTCCACTGAGCCCGCGAAGGGATAGCACGGCCGCCCGACCGATCCCGTAAAAATCGTCGTCGCACTCGAAACGCAAATGCAGGAAGAACCGCTATTGACCGTGCCCAGCAAACGCAAGATCGCAATCTATCACCAGCATTTGAACGGCGGGGGCGCTGTGAAGAACGTACTCAAACTCACGGAGTTGTTCTTGGGCGACGGCTACGAAGTAGATCTGGTGGTCCACGACCGGACGGGTAGTCTGAGTTCGCGAACACCCGCAGGAGTACGTGTGATCGAGTTGCAGCGATCCACCGAAATAGTCACACGTATCTACATGCTCTACGCCGCAACGGACGATATCGACCTGTTTTCACGTTCGATGTTTAGGTCAAGAAAACAGCTCGACAAGCTGCTGTATCTGCCTGCCCTGACCCGCTACCTACGAGCCAACCGGCCAGCCATTCTGTTCTCGAACCTGTGGCAACTTGCGATCACGGCCATCACCGCCCGGGCATGCGCCGCGCCGAGCATGCCGGTAGTAGGCATCTTCCGCAGTGCATTCTTTACCCAGTGCGCCCACACGATGACGGCTTCCAAGCGACCAAGGAAGTGGCGACGTTTTCTGGAGTATTGCCAGCGCGTTTACTCTAGAGCCGATGCGATCGTGACCGTTTCCAGCGGGATCGCTCAGGACCTGTCAGCTATTGTCGGCATAGACGACAGCCGTATCCGGGTCATACATAATCCGGTAATCTCCGACACGTATGCTGCTGTGATCGAGTCGGAACTTTCTATAGAGCTTTGCCGCCCTACTGAAAACTTTATCGTGGCGGTGGGGCGGCTAAGCCCAGAAAAGAACTTCTCGGCACTGATTCGGGCCTTCGCGCACTTGAACGCGCACCACTCGCTGCGACTAATAATTCTTGGTGAAGGTCAACAGCGGCCCGCCTTGGAAGCACTATGCCGAGAAATGGGGCTGATCGGGCGCGTTGAATTACCGGGCTGGGTCGAAGAGCCACTGCAGCAAATTCACCGTGCTCGCCTATTTGTATCCACCTCGCTGTGGGAAGGCTTCGGCAACGCCATTGTCGAGGCGTTAAGTTGCGGATGCCCTGTCGTAGCCTTCGATTGCCCTCACGGCCCGCGCGAGATCCTGGATCACGGGCGATACGGTAAACTCGCTGCGGTTGACGATGTGCATGGCTTAGCCCAAGCCATAAACTCCACGCTTGCGCAACCGCCCGCTGCTTCTTATCTACGGCGGCGCGCGCTAGATTTCAGCGAATCGGCGAGTGCCGAAGGCTACCGGCGTTTACTTACCGAACTGTTAGAGCAAAGGCCCCGGTAATTCGCGGTGGACCCGCAACCATGATCGATCGACTGAGCCGGCTATTGCCTCAAAGGCTCGGCGGGCCGCGCCCAATCGCTCAAACCGGGTTTTAAAACGCCCGTTCACTCTTTTCGGACGTATTATTGTGGGTCAGAGAAGTAGAAGTGAAGTACGGGATGGTTAACCAATATGGCAAGTGTAAAGCCTCGCGTCTCCGTGATACTGGCCACTTACAATCGTGCATATTGTCTTCGAAGCGCTGTCGAATCGATCTTGAACCAGACGTTCCAGGACTTCGAACTTCTGATTGTGGACGACGGCTCGACGGACGAAACGCAGGCGATAGTCGGCTCGATCGTAGACCCTAGAGTTCGCTTACTCTGCCTCAACCGAAACCGTGGACAATCGTTTGCTACTAATCACGGCGCACGAAAGGCGCGCGGCGAGTGGCTCATGCTCGCCGACAGTGACGATCGATCACTGCCTGATCGTTTGGAAAAGCAGCTGCGCGCGGTCGATCGGGATAGCGATTCCAGCGGCAGGCTCAACGGAGTATTTGGTCGAGCGGCTTTTGTCGACACGACCAATACGGTCACCCGGTATTTTCCACCCATCGAACGATCAATCGCCGGAGATCTATCGTTGGTCGACGCGTTGACTGGCAGCACGTTTGGCAGCGGCCGAATGCTCGTCAAACGCAACGCGTTTATAGCGGTCAAGGGTTTCGACATCGCGATACGAAAGTCCCTGGACCGTGATTTCATCATCAGGTTACTGCAGCAGTCTCGAATCGTCGGCATCGACGATGTCGTCGTAGAATGCCTGGACACATCTGACGGCTTGACCAGCACGCCCGACCCGGCGAGCCTACGCCGCACGCTGGAGAAGAACGCGCATGAATACAGACGAGTTGGACGCCGGAATTTGTCGTACCAATACCGAAGGGTTGGCGAAGAATATCTTCTATTGGGAGAGGAACGCGAGGCCGCCCAGATGTTCCTAAGAAGCCTGAAGCTACACCCGAACGCCGAACATCGCAGGCTATACACGCTCGCAACCAGAAGCCGTTGGTTTGGGCCCTACGGGTCCCTGGCGTATGCGCACTATCTGAAGTTAAAGCTAAGGCTACAGAACATGGGGCCGCGACGAGAGCACGATAATAGGATTTGATCCGTTTTTATCACGCTTTTCACCCTCAACGATTGTTTGAGGAAATGTGCCGTTTGGTTGGCATTCCACTCGTTCGCCCGCTCACCGTGAGGCTCTATGTCTCGAAACAAACTGTTTAGATCTAGCCATTTTTTTGGCCACGGTATCGCCGACCCGATGTCTGCCCCGGAGATTAGTTCGGATCGTGTGACCCATGTGCACCCAGATGACCTGGATATGTTCGTCGCCCGCTTCGGCCGTCGCGCCATCCTGTCATTCGACGACGGTTACGCGGACAATCTGATTTCAGCATTGCCCGTGCTCGAGCGCTATCAGCAACCGGCCACCATTTTCGTCACCACCGGCTTCGTCGAGCGACGGGCGGTTCTACTGGCCCGCGTTGCTGCGGCAGTGGCTCGTCACGGCGACTGGACTCGTACATCCCTGACACGGCTGCTCGACACGCGAGGCCTGGATGCAAGCGGCGTCTATAAGTCTTTGCGTGATCTACTCAAGCGCATGACCGTCGCCGAGCGCGCCGCGCACCATGACGCATTGATGGCTGACTACGATATCGACACGCCGACGCTGACCGCCGATTATCTGGACCGAGAGCAACTGCACCGGCTCGCCAGGCACGATCTGGTAACCATCGGCGCGCACACCTGCACACATCCGGATCTGCGTTACTGCAGCGATGATGAATTAGACGAGGAGCTTTCTGGCGCGCGGCGGACATTGGAATCATGGCTGGGCCAACCGGTCGACACGTTGGCCTATCCATTCGGCGATACCGACCAGCGGGTACGGCGCGCCGCGGCCCGTGCGGGATACAGGACGGCATATGTGACCGAAACCTCAAATTGGCGTAGCCGTATCCCTGGTTATGGGCGCCTCGATATACCACGATGCGATCTCAGCGGCGAAGTGCGGCGGATGCATCGGCGCGACCGAAAACGTGCTACCCGGTCCCAGCTCGAAGCTCAAAGCGCCGCCGCACGCCAGACCCGGCGCAGGTAGTACCGCCCTGCCGTCGATCCCAGAAATCGACGCCAGACAGACAGCTGCCCCACCGGTCGTGCGGCCTTACGACAACAATCGAACCATAGGCGCGATACCAGGCTTGAAAATGCTGGTTCCGGGTAGAAACCACTCGTGGCATTTGCACCCATCAGCCGCTCGAACCATTGCTCGGCCCAGGCAACGAATTCCCGATCCATCGGCTTGCCGATCCGCGCCTCATAGAGCCGCCGCCCCGTGTAAAGCAGATTATGATTGACGACTTCCCGATCGCTGAATTGCATACCCAGTGAGGTCAACAGGCGAGCCTGAATTTCACACCGTCGGTCTCGAGCCTCCGCGGCGCGCGCGACAGATGCCTGCAATTCATGCTGCCTATAATGGAGCAGCACTTCCGGTATCTGCGCAAAGCGATGCCCCGCCTGCTGCATGCGTGCCCAAAGATCGTAGTCTTGGGCTACAGGAAAGCTCGAGTCGTATTCGAAACCGGTCAGCGCTACGCGCCGCGCCATCACGGTCGGGTTGTGGATAATGCCACGAAACAGCAGAAGGCAATTCACCGTGTCCGCATCCAGTTTGCGCTGATTGCGTTTGAGCGGCATAAGCCGGCCACCGGCGTCCATCCCGCGCCACCAGCTACCGACCACATCGATATCGTAGTGCTGGTCAAGAAACGAAACTTGCCGAGCGAGCCGCTGAGGAAGACAGCAGTCGTCTGCATCCAGCATGGCCACGTATTCGCCGGTGGCTGTCGCGAACGCGGTGTTTCGAGCCGCTGGTCGGCCAAGATTGCGCTCATGGCTGACCACACGCAGCCGCCCGTCCACTGCATGGAATCTGCACCGCTCCAGAGTCCTGTCGACAGACCCGTCGTCCACCACAATCAGCTCGAAGTCAGTGTAGGTCTGTGTCAACACGCTTTCTAGCGCGGCATCGATCGTATCTTCTGCGTTGTAAGCGGGAATAAGCACACTCACACGAGGTTCTAAAGGCATAGCGTTAACCCAGCGTTATACGGGCGTCGGGCCGCATGAGATCGTCGATCAACGTACGATACGACGCCACGGCGGGACCGGCTGCGAAATCACTGCCTCGTTCGATCAGCGCGGCTCGGGATCGATCGCGCACCAACTCGGCTGCGATCGCCTCGGCCAGTGCGGACTCGTCGCCGACCGACACGAGTTCACCGTATCGACCGTCGTCTAGAATCTCCCGTGGGCCACTCGGGCAATCGTTGGCGACCACCTTACAGCCACACGCGAGCGCCTCGATCAGAGCCACCGGCAGCCCTTCGAAGAGAGAACTGAGCACGAACACGCGACTGTGGCTCATCAGCGCGTAAGGGTTATCGACCCAACCCGGTAGCGCGACCCGGTCTTCCAGGCTCAGATCCGCAATCTTGGATGCCAGAACGCATCGCTCTGGGCCTTCCCCGACGATAAGTAATCGAAGCGCGGGCCGGGATTCGGCCAATCTCGCAAACGCGTCGACGAGCTGGTCGAACCCTTTCTCGGGCGCTAGACGGCCAGCCGCGAGAATTACGTCCAAACCTGTATCGAGGCACCATGGATGCGACGGTTCGAGCTTTGCTTTTTCTCGAAGTTCGTCCGTTACTACAGGGTTATGGATTACATGAATCGACTCACGCGGCACGTTTGCCGTCTGCGAGAGATCGTCTGCAACACCCGACGACACCGCGAGCAGCGCATCGGCGGTGGCATAGAGACGGGCGATGAGTCCTTGCCGGTAGCGCATACGCTTATAAGCGGCCGGCGCTTCGCGAGCAGCCCGCAGCCGGGCTGTAAACGTGCTGTGCTCGGCAATCACCACTCGACATCGCGTATGAGAAAGACGCTTAGCCCACAGCGCCAGAAAAGGAATGCGTCCAGCCGAGGCAAACATTACGTCGGGAGCGTAGTGGTCCAGGTAGCGACACACCGACCCCAGCCTTGCGAGCGGCACATGCTCGGAGGGCCGCCAAAGCATGCGTGCCGCCAGCCGGAAACCTTCGGACGGCCAATGGACGATCAGCCTGAGACAAGCCTGCCACTTACTCCCCGCTTGAAGCTCCAGACAACGAACTCCCTTTGGTACCAACGCAAGGTAGCTGCCGACTCGGCGCTCAAGCAACAGATCCACCGCGTAGCCATCTGCAATGAACGCGGACATCAGTGTCAGTGTTACGCGCTCTAATCCGCCGGCCGGCAGGCTCGACAGGTAGAAAACTACCCGCGGCATGGTCGGGCGCTTTACGCGTCCGGCTCGATCACTGGCCATTAGCGTTCGCTCCGGTCATCGCATGCGCGACCGTAGATTTCGACGTGATGCAAGTTGAGACAGTACAACGATTCGATTTCCAAAGGCGTATCGATTGTTAGCACACGCCATTTACACAAGCCCGTCAGGCGCCGCAAAAAAGTTCATGATAGTTCGTCGAGGATAACCGCATATCAACCGTGGACCCCGACGGTTTGAAGCCACGTCGACGTCGGGGGCCCCGTCGCATGGGCCGCTTGGCTCGCTTAGGAGCGACCCTCGTGCTTTCAACATATGTAGGCCGAACCGAGTTACGCCAGCGTTTCTTCGAGGCGCCGCAACAACTCACTACTCACTTGCCCACCGACCTCATTGTTGAATTTGAGCCGCGCTAGCGCGTATTTCCAAGGCCAGCGATTTCAAGCAAGCCGGCGCGCCATCGCCTCGCCTCGCCGTCGCCGAGTCTCGATGCACGGGTAACACCACTCGATTTTATGTTCCGCGACCGAAATCTCACGAGCTTGCCAGAATTCGAACCGACAGAAATAGCTCGGCGGCCCGGCTACCGCCATAGCGCTCGCGCCGGCCGCACTCCTCGAGCCACCGCGGACGCGGTGTGCTCAGTGCTTCGGGCGTGAACTGAGGCCGTTGCTCCTCGCGCTCACCGACAAGGGCGTAATTGATACCCACTTCGTCGAGACAAAACAACAGGAGACCGTTGCCGACAGCATGGCGCAGATCGAAGCGTATCGTCACGCCTTGTCGCGCTTCGACCGGGAGGCCGGTCGCATATCTAAAACCCTCGTCCCCCGACCCGCCGCGAGTCTCAACCGACTCATACCCGATTGGCATACCATATGGTCTGAATCAAATCGTCGACGCAGACCCGCGCCGGCTACGGCCAATGCGCGAGGGCACGAAACTTGCGCCCAGAGTCAGCATAAAAAAGCCCCGCACGTCGCCGTACGGGGCTTTTTCGTTCACACGCGGGGATGGGTTATCCCTCGGGCGTGGACAGCGTGATTTACATCATGCCGCCCATACCGCCCATGCCACCCATGCCGCCCATGTCCGGGGCGCCGCCCTTGTCGTCGTCCTCGGGGACGTCGGCAATGGCTGCCTCGGTGGTGAGCATGAGGCTCGCGATGGAGGCCGCGTTCTGCAGCGCCGTACGGCTGACCTTGGTCGGGTCCAGGATGCCCATGGCAACCATGTCGCCGTATTCGCCGGTGGCCGCGTTGTAGCCGTAGTTGCCTTCCTTGGAAAGCACTTCGTTAACCACGACGGACGGCTCGGCACCGCTGTTGTACACGATCTGACGCAGGGGCTCTTCGACCGCGCGACGCAGGATACGGATGCCCGCTTCCTGATCCGGGTTGTCACCCTTGGCCTTCTCGACCGCCTTCAGGGTGCGCAGCAGGGCCACGCCGCCGCCGGGCACGATGCCCTCTTCGACGGCCGCACGGGTCGCGTGCAGAGCGTCTTCGACGCGCGCCTTCTTCTCTTTCATCTCGACTTCGGTGGCGGCGCCGACCTTGATCAGCGCCACACCGCCGGCGAGTTTGGCCACGCGTTCCTGCAGCTTCTCCTTGTCGTAGTCCGAGGAGGATTCCTCGATCTGCGCACGGATCTGCTTGATACGGGCTTCGATGTCCTTGTTGGACCCGGCGCCGTCGATCACGGTGGTGTTTTCCTTGGTGATCTGGACCTTCTTGGCCTCACCCAGGTCTTCCAGCGTGGCCTTCTCGAGGCTCATGCCGAGATCTTCCGAGATCACGGTACCGCCAGTGAGCACGGCCATGTCTTCCAGCATCGCCTTGCGACGATCGCCGAAGCCGGGCGCCTTGGCGGCGGCGACCTTGACGATACCGCGCATGTTGTTCACCACCAGCGTCGCCAGGGCTTCGCCCTCGACGTCTTCGGAGATGATCATCAGCGGACGGTTGGCCTTGGCCACGTTCTCCAGCAGCGGCAGCATGTCGCGGATGTTGGAGATCTTCTTGTCGTGCAGCAGGATGTACGGGTTATCCAGCTCGGCCTGCATCGTCTGATTGTCGGTGACGAAGTAGGGCGAAAGATAACCGCGATCGAACTGCATGCCTTCGACGACGTCGAGCTCGTTGGACAGGCCCGAGCCCTCCTCGACCGTGATCACGCCTTCCTTGCCGACCTTGTTCATGGCATCGGCAATGATCTTGCCGATATCCGCGTCGGAGTTGGCCGAGATCGAACCGACCTGGGCGATGGCCTTCTCGTCATCACAGGGCTTGGACAGGTTGACCAGCTCGGCGACGGCGGCGTCGACAGCCTTGTCGATGCCACGCTTGAGATCCATCGGGTTCATGCCCGCGGACACGGCCTTGACGCCCTCACGGACGATCGCCTGGGCCAGCACCGTGGCGGTGGTGGTGCCGTCACCGGCGATGTCGGAGGTCTTGGAAGCGACTTCCTTGACCATCTGCGCGCCCATGTTCTCGAACTTGTCGTCCAGTTCGATTTCCTTGGCGACCGAAACACCGTCCTTGGTGATGGTCGGCGCGCCGAAGCTCTTGTCGAGCACCACGTTGCGGCCCTTCGGACCCAGCGTGACCTTCACTGCATTCGCGAGCGTGTTGACGCCGCGGACCAGACGCGAGCGCGCGTCTTCGCCAAAACGTACTTCTTTAGCTGCCATTGCTAGCTTCCCCTAAATACTGTGTTCGTTGAAGGTTGATGCGAGACGTCGCGGGCGTATCAGCCCAGCACCGCCAGGATGTCGTCCTCGCGCATCACGACGACTTCGTCGCCGTCGACCTTGATTTCGGTACCCGAGAACTTGCCGAACATGACCTTGTCACCCACCTTGACTTCCGGCTTGCGCGTCTCGCCGTTGTCCAGCGGCTTGCCGTTGCCGACGGCGACGACTTCGCCGCGCTGGGGCTTTTCGGCCGCCGTATCGGGAATGACGATTCCCCCGGCCGTCTTCTGCTCTTCCTCGAGCCGTTTGATGACGACGCGGTCATGTAGAGGACGGATATTCATGCCACCCTTCTCCTCGAAGCTTGGTTGTTGATGAAAACGCTTGCCGGACGGCGATATGCGCGGCCGGCGTGAGACAGCCACCATTGGCTTTCTCAATCACCGCCATTGATGCGGGCAGGGGTGGCCCTTTCAAGAGCGCGACGAAAATTTTTTACATGGAACATGATGATCGGGCGCCTGATTCGACGGGATTTTGAAAGGATTTCTTGTCAGATTGCAGTGCAACATTTATCTTGACGACATCACTCATCGTGCGCCGAATCCGCTCGGCGATATTGGAGGTTCCATGAGCCAGGACATGCCGCGCCGCGTCGCAATCGTCGGCGGTGCCCGTATTCCCTTCTGTCGATCGAATACCAAGTATTCGCACCAGTCCAACCAGGATCTGCTGACCGCCGCCATCAAGGCCTTGTCGGAAAAATACAAGCTCGCGGGCCGGCGCATCGGCGAGGTCGCGGCCGGCGCCGTGCTCAAGCACTCGCGCGATTTCAACCTCACCCGAGAAGCGGTGCTCGGCACCGATCTGGACCCGCACACGCCGGCCTTCGATGTCCAGCAGGCCTGCGGTACCAGCCTGGAAACCACCCTGCTGCTAGCCAACAAGATCGCCATGGGTCAGATCGACTCGGCGATCGCCGGCGGCGTGGATACCACCTCCGATGCGCCGATCGCCATCAACGAGGAACTGCGAAAGATCCTGCTCGACGTCAACCGCGCCAAGACCGGCGGCGAGCGCGCGAAGCTGCTCGCCCGCATCCGGCCGCGCCACGTGGTACCGAATTTCCCCGGCGTGACCGAACCCCGCACGGGCATGTCGATGGGCGAGCACTGCGAGCTCATGGCCAAGGAATGGAAAATCTCGCGCAAGGCGCAGGACGAGCTTGCGGTGGCCAGCCACAAGAATGCGGCCCAGGCCTATGTCGATGGCTTCTACGACGACCTGGTCTTCCCCTATCTCGGCGTGGAGCGTGACAACAACCTGCGCCCGGATACCAGCGTGGAACAGATGGCCAAGCTCAAGCCGGCGTTCGACAAGGAAAACGGCACGCTGACCGCGGCCAATTCCACCCCGCTGACCGACGGTGCGTCGACGGTGCTCCTGGCCAGCGAGGAGTACGCCCGCGAACACGGTCTGCCGGTGCTGGCCTACTTCACGCCGTATTCGCGCACCGCCGCGGTGGATTTCGTCGACGGCGGTGAGGGTCTGCTGATGTCGCCGACCTATGCCGTGGCCGACATGCTCGATGCGGCCGGCCTGACGCTACAGGACTTCGATTTCTACGAAATCCACGAAGCGTTCGCGGCACAGGTGCTGTGCACGCTCAAGGCCTGGGAGTCGAAGAAATACTGCGCCGAGAAACTGGGCCGCGACACACCGCTGGGCTCGATCGACATGGCCAAGCTCAACGTCAAAGGCTCGTCGGTTGCGCTCGGGCATCCGTTCGCGGCCACGGGCACACGTATCGTCGCCACCCTGGCAAAGATCCTGGACGAGGCCGGCGGCGGCCGCGGGCTGATCTCCATCTGTGCGGCCGGCGGACAGGGCGTGACCGCGATCCTGGAAAAACCGTAGCGCGGCCGTAGAAAGGCGGTCAGCGTACAAGGCGGGCCGATGACGGCCCGCCTTTTTTTCCGGCCGTACGCCCATACGGCCTGCGACCGGTCACACCGGGCTCGCGCAGTCGGTCTGCGTCTACGACGAATCGCTCTTAGACGTCGGTCCGATCAGCGGTTAATCTCGGGGATTGTGACGGAGCCGCTGGTCGGGGCACGACATCTATCGACGTGCGGTAGGCCGTATTCGGCACGATACGTGCTGTGACAAGGGGGTCGTGGCGCAAAACGCGCGTCTCGGCCAGTTGAGATGCCGGGGGCATCGCCTGTGCAGGGAGCCAGCCACATGATCGATCATCCAATCGGCCAGAACACGGCCGCGGAACGCACCCGATGAGTGCGCCGCGCGAACACTGGGGCAGCCGCCTGGGCTTCATCATGGCCGCAGCCGGTTCGGCCGTCGGTCTGGGTAATATCTGGAAGTTTCCTTACATGACCGGCGAAAACGGCGGTGGCGCCTTCCTGATCATCTATCTCGGTTGTATCGCCGTGTTCGGTCTGTCGCTCGTACTCGCCGAGCTGCTGATCGGGCGTAGCGCACAACGCAACCCCGTGGCCGCATTTCGCCATGTTGCAGGCCGCGGGTGGCCGGCGGTAGGCGCCATGGGCATCGTTACGGCGTTCGTCATCCTGTCGTTCTATGTCGTGGTGGCCGGCTGGACCATTGCCTACATGCTGTTCTCGGTGAACGGGTCGTTATCCAACCCCGACGCCGATGCGCTGAACGCTGTTTTCGATCACCTGACGGCCGGTACTTGGGAGCCAATCGCCTACGCGGCCCTGTTCACTGCGCTGACGGCCGGCGTGGTCATCGGCGGCGTCGGCCAGGGTATCGAGCGCGCCTCGAAGATACTCATGCCGCTTTTATTCTTGATACTGATCGCGCTGGTCGTGCGGGCGCTGACCCTGCCCGGTGCCGCCGCCGGACTCGAATTTTTCCTCATTCCAGATTTCAGCAAGGTGACGGGGGCGACCTTCACTGCCGCCATCGGACAGGCATTCTTCTCGCTGTCACTGGGCATGGGGGCGATGCTCACCTATGGCTCCTACATGCCTCGTGAGCGCAATCTGCCCACCGATGCCCTTGCAGTGGTCTCGCTGGATACCCTGATCGCGGTACTTGCCGGGCTGATGGTGATACCGGCAATGTTCGCCGCCGGCATGACCCCGGGCGAAGGCGGCGCCGGCACCACGTTCAAGGTACTGCCGGCCGTGTTCGACGCCATGCCCGGCGGCATGTGGTTTGCGCTGGGTTTCTTCCTGCTCCTGGCGGTCGCCGCGCTGACGTCGTCGGTATCGCTGCTGGAGACAGTGGTCTGCTATTTCGTGGACGAACATGCCGTCAGCCGACGCAAGGCGACCGCATATAGCGCCGTGGCGGTGTTCGCGCTGTCTCTGCCGGCGGCCCTGTCGTTCGGCCTGATGGCCGATACAAAGCTCTTCGGCATGACGTTCTTCGCGCTAATGGACTATCTCTCGAGTTCGATCACCCTGCCGCTGGGCGGACTGCTGACCGCGCTATGCGTGGGCTGGGTCATGGGCCCGCGGGCAATCGACGCATTGTCCAATCAGGGCCGTATCCATGCGCCGTGGGCGCCCGTATGGCTGTTCATACTTCGGTTCGTGGCACCGCTGGGCATCGGCTGGATACTGCTCCAGGGACTGTTCAGCTGAAACAACTCGCGGGTCATGGTGGCCCGCTCAATCAAGGGACTAAGGGGAACAACGCTCATGGAAACGCTATCGAACGCGCTGAGCACGCTCAGCGGCTGGGTCTGGGGCCCGGTCATGCTCATCCTTCTGCTGGGCACCGGTATCTATCTGACCATCGGCCTGAAAGGTATCCCGCAGCGCAAGCTGTTCTACGGCTTCTCGATGATGTTCGCCGGGCGCAAACAGACCACCGAGCCCGGCGATATCACCCCCTTCCAGGCTCTGGCAACCGCTCTCGCGGCCACCGTCGGTACCGGCAATATCGCGGGCGTGGCCACGGCGATCCACCTGGGCGGCCCGGGCGCCATCTTCTGGATGTGGGTCACCGCCATCGTCGGCATGGCCACGAAATACGGCGAAGCCGTGCTTGCGGTCAAGTATCGCGAAACCAACCGTGACGGCGCCTATGTAGGCGGGCCGATGTACTACATCCGCAACGGCCTCGGCGCGAACTGGAAATGGCTGGCCTTCGCGTTCGCGCTGTTCGCCACCGTGGCGGCGTTCGGTATCGGCAACACCGTACAGTCCAACTCCGTGTCGCAGGTGTTCGACGAAACTCTGTCGATACCGCGCTGGCTGACCGGGCTGGTCATGGCCGCCGCCGTGTTCGCGGTGATCATCGGCGGCGTCAAACGGCTGGCCAATGTTACCGACAAGCTCGTGCCGGTCATGGCCATCATCTATGTGCTCGGCGCCCTGCTCGTGCTGATTCTCAACGCCGGCGAAGTGCCCGGTGCCATCGCCCTGATCTTCTCCGATGCCTTCACCGGCACGGCCGCTACCGGCGGTTTCGCGGGCGCCGGCATCATCATGGCGATACGTTTCGGTGTGGCACGCGGCATTTTCTCCAACGAGGCCGGCCTGGGGAGCGCGCCCATCGCGCATGCGGCCGCTCGTACCGACAGTCCGGTACGCCAGGGCGTGGTCGCCATGCTCGGCACCTTCATCGACACGATCATCGTCTGCACCATGACCGCACTGGTCATTATCGCCACGGGTGCGTGGTCGTCGGGTACGACCGGCGCACAGCTGTCGGCCGAGGCCTTCACCACCGGCATGCCCGGGCCGGGCGGCTGGATCGTGAGCTTCGGTCTCGTGATCTTCGCCTTCTCGACCATGCTGGCCTGGAGCTACTACGGCGAGCGCACAGCCGAGTATCTGTTCGGAACCGGTGTCGTGATGCCGTACCGGATCCTTTGGGTGATCGCCGTGTTCGTGGGCGCGATCGCCCAACTGGATTTCGTCTGGCTGGTAGCAGACGTGATGAACGCCATGATGGCGATCCCGAACCTGGTCGCGCTGATCCTGCTGGCGCCGGTCGTGTTCAAGCTCACTCGAGCCTATTTCAACCCGTCCTGAACCCTGTCAGGCTGGCGCGAACTCGGACGGGATGCAGCCCGCTGGTTGCATCCCGTCTTATTGCCCCTACGTATCGCATTCCGCGACACGATAGCGAGATGACATCATGAGTTCCCGCCACGCGCCGCGCCCGATCGGGGTGCTGTTCACCAATCTCGGCACGCCCGACGACACGTCGGTATCGGCGGTACGCCGCTATCTCGCGGAATTTCTAAGTGATCGGCGCGTGGTCGATCTCAACCGCGCGTTGTGGCTGCCGATCCTCTACGGTGTGATCCTCACGTTTCGACCAAAGAATTCGGCCGAGGGCTACCGCTCGGTCTGGATGGACGAGGGCTCGCCGCTCATGGTCTATGCCCGGCGCCAGGTCGATGCGATCCAGAAACGGCTGGACGCCGACGTTTCGACGCCGGTTCATGTGGCACTGGCGATGCGCTATGGCAACCCGTCGATTGAGGCCGGCCTGCGTGAACTGGATGCAGCGGGCTGCAAGCAGGTGCTGGTGCTGCCGGCCTATCCGCAGTACTCGGCCACCACGGTGGCCACCACCTTCGACAAGGTCGGTGAAGTGCTGGCCGACTGGCCGGAGCCGCCACAGCTGCGACAGATCAATCGCTATCACGATCATCCGGCCTATATCCAAGCGCTGGCCCAGTCCGTACGCGAACACTGGCAGCAGCATGGCCGCGGTGAAAAGCTGGTGATGTCGTTTCACGGCATTCCCAAGCGCTATGTCAAACAGGGCGATCCCTATCCGCGCGATTGTGGAGTGACCGCGCAGCTGCTGGCCAGCGAGCTAGGGCTGGGGCGCAACGACTACAAAGTGTGTTTTCAAAGTCGCTTCGGACGCGAGCCCTGGTTGCAGCCCTATCTCGACGAGACGATGAAGGCCTGGGGCAAGGCCGGCATGAAGCGCGTCGATGTCATGTGCCCGGGGTTTTCGGCGGACTGTCTGGAAACACTGGAAGAGATCCGCGAGGAAAACCGCGAGTATTTCGAAAACGCGGGCGGCGGAGAGCTGCGCTATATCCCGGCGCTCAACGCGCGCGAAGATCATATCGAGATGTTCACCCAGCTGATCCAGCGCGAACTCGCCGGCTGGCTGTAAGCACACACCGACCCCGCCCGCCTGAGCAACCGAGACACTGTCCATGGAGCTGATCGCCGATTTCGCCGTCAACTACGGCCTGTTTCTAGCCAAGGCCGCTACGGTGGTGATTGCCATCGGGCTGTGCGTCACCTGGATCGTATCGGCCCTCGCCCAGGCGCGGGCCGCTCGCCAGGGCGAGTCGCTACAGGTCAACCACGTGAACGAGCGGCTCGATCGCATGGCCGATACGCTCAGCCATGCACTGCTCAACGACACCGAGCGCAAGGCGCGGTCCAAACGTCGAAAGGTCGAGGCGAAGCAGAAGGCCAAGGCGGAAAAACTCGGTAAACGGCATGAGTCGCGCCGATTGTTCGTACTGGATTTCGACGGCGATATCCGCGCCAGCGCGGTGGAATCGCTACGTGAGGCGATCACCGCCGTCCTTCAGGTCGTCGAGGCCGAAGATGAAGTCCTGCTGCGGCTGGAATCCGCGGGCGGCATGGTACATAGCTATGGTCTGGCCGCCTCGCAGCTGGCCCGCCTACGCGATGCGGGCGTACGCCTGACAATAAGCGTCGACCGGCTTGCCGCCAGTGGCGGCTACATGATGGCCTGCGTGGGCGAGCGGATCGTCGCCGCGCCCTTTGCGATCATCGGCTCGATCGGAGTGGTTGCTCAGATCCCCAACTTCAACCGCCTGCTCAAGGACAAGCAGATCGATTTCGAACTGCATACGGCCGGCGATCACAAGCGCACCTTGACCGTCTTCGGCGAGAATACCGACGAGGGCCGGGCAAAGTTCCGCGAGGAGCTGGAGCAGACGCACGGCCTGTTCAAGGATTTCGTTCAGCGATATCGACCGACGCTGGATATCGACCGGGTGGCCACTGGCGAACACTGGTACGGCACCCGGGCGCTCGAACTGGAGCTGGTCGACGAACTCGCCACCAGCGATGACTTGATGCTCGCTGCGGCTCGGGACGGTCGCGATGTATTCACCCTCGAGGTTCAGACCCGGCGCAGCCTGCTCAGCCGACTGACCCATCAATCTCGCCTGGCCGTGCACCGGGGGCTGGTCGACAGCGGTCTGGCGAGAGTGGTGCATCGCTCGCACGAGGCATGAGCCACATGCGCCCAGGGGCTTCATCGGGGCATAGCTGCCAGATGCAATGAAACTCGCGGCAGGGTTGACGGTCTGACACCACGGGACGACCCGGGGATTGCCGGTCGTATGGTCACCACGCCAACGAGTACGAATCTATGAGGACACATGCTTCAACGCGCCTGCAGGCGTTCATTCTTCTTGTTTTTCTGATGCTGGCCGGCGCCAGCGCTCAGGCCACAGTGCCCAGCGGCATGCTGGCCGGCGACAATCCGTCGCTCGCGCCGATGCTGGACAAGGCCCTGCCCGCGGTCGTGAACGTCGTGGTCACCGGCAAGCCGCAGCAGATGCCGGATAACCCGTTGTTCAACGACCCGTTCTTTCGCCGCTTCTTCGATATGCCCGACCAGCAGAAGCGTCAACAGGCGCCGAGCCAGCCGACCGCGACCGGCTCGGGCGTGATCGTCAACGCCGACAAGGGCGTGGTGATCACCAACCACCACGTGGTCAAGGACGCCGAGAAGATCGTGGTCCGGCTCAACGACAACCGTGAATACGATGCCAAGGTCATCGGCGACGATCCGGAAACCGATATCGCCGTGCTCAAGATCGACGCGGGCAACGACAAGCTCACCCAGCTGCCGATCGCCGACTCCGACAACCTGCGCGTAGGCGATTTCGTGGTGGCCATCGGCAATCCGTTCGGGCTGCGCCAGACGGTGACCTCGGGCATCGTCAGCGGTCTGGGCCGCCATGGCCTGGGCAATCGCTACGAGGACTTCATTCAGACCGACGCCTCGATCAACCCGGGTAACTCCGGTGGCGCGCTGGTCAATCTAGACGGCGAGCTGGTCGGCATCAACAGCGCCATCCTGTCGCGCACGGGCGGCAATATCGGCATCGGCTTCGCGATTCCCAGCAATCTGGTGAACACGGTCTACAAGCAGATCTCCAAGTACGGCGAGGTCAAGCGCGGGCGGCTTGGTGTAGTCGGCCAGGACCTGACGAGCGACCTGGCCAAGGCGTTCGATCTGGATATCAATCAAGGCGTCGTCGTAGCGCAAGTCATGCCGGATTCGCCGGCCGAAAAGGCCGGGCTCAAGGAGCGCGACGTGATCACTCAGGTCAACGGCAAACCGATCAACGACTTCTCCGAGCTGGCCAATGCAATCGGGCTGAAATCGCCGGGCGAGAAAGTCAAGATCACGATTTTGCGTAACGGCAAGCAGCAACAGGTCGAGGCCACGCTCGCCAACGCCGAGGACGTCGCCTCGGCCGACTCGGCCGGCGGCAACGCGGGGGGCGATCTGGCCAAAGGGCTGGCCGGGGCGAGCTTCGGCCCCATCGGCGACGACAATCCGCTGGCCGGCGAAGTCGAAGGCATCGCCGTGACCGATATCCAGCCCGGCAGCCCGGCGGCACGTGCCGGTTTGCAGCCCGGTGATGTGATCACCTCCATCAACCGCCAGCCGATCACCGATGTATCGCAGTTATCGGAGCTGGCAGGCCCTGATACCAAGCAGCTGCTGCTGCACGTCAGACGCGGACGCGGCGCGCTGTTCCTGCTCATCCGCTGATCGTCCGATCTCGGGATCGGCATCGGGCCTGGCGTCCTCGGACGCCGGGCCTTTTTGCTGCAATCATCCGGCATCGCGGCCGCAGGTCACGGCCTGTTTCAACCGGCCGCGACCTGCGGCTATACTCATTCAGGCGGTGCCGCAGCCAGCGGCGCCCATGGAGCGTTCATGAGCCAGTTCGATATCGGGCAATTCGAAGACAGCGTCGATACGCTGCTCAGAGCCCACCAGCGGCTGTTGGCCGACTACCGCGCCCTGCGCGAGGCACTCGAAGCCGAGCAGCAGCGCACTCGCGAGACGCGCGAACGACTCAACGGTGTGATCGAGCGTATCAAGGCGCTCGAAACCGAAGCCGATAACGTCTGATCGGCCCCCCAATTCTTCCACGCGCGACAGAGAGACCATGCCTCCAGAAAAAAAACAGACCGCGCTGACGATTCGTATTCTGGGCCGGGATTATTCGGTCGCCTGCCCGGACGGTGAACGCGAAACTCTGTTGAACTCCGCCGAGTATCTTTCGCGCCGCATGCAGGCGATCCAGCGACAGGGAAAGACATTGGGCATCGAGCGCATCGCCGTCATGGCCGCGCTCAATATGGCCCGCGACCTGATCGCCGCCGAGCGCCGGCTGGAAGCACGCAACGCGCCCGCGTCAGACTCGCCACGCGATCTCGACGAACGTCTCACCCAACTGCAACTGCGCATCGACACCGCGCTTGATGAGCAGCCCTGAGCACGCGTATTATCGAGTGGCCGACACTCCTGCGGTGTTCGACGACCTCCCGGTTCCCCTTGAGCCTAATTACCTAAACCGGGGTGGAAAACGTCGCAGGTGAGTACGCCCGCCTCGCTGCGGGAAACCTAATGCGGCGTGGAACGCCCCACTTGAGCGTCTGTCTCAAGGATAGTGGACGGTCGACGGCACAGGCGGGAGTGGCGGTCCTTATTTGCCAGCATTTCAACGCACACGCCTCGGCGTGTTTTTTTATGCGCAGGTTTACGTGAGTGATCCGGCCGATCAACGCCGCTGTGCGCTTGCCGCACGGCGCCGGCTCACCCCCGCCGTTCGACGGCGGTTCAGCCACCGTGCCTGTACCCGACTGTCCCGGCTGGCGGTATTCCGTCGTGCGCGGCGGATCGGCCTGTATTGGCCGTTGTCTAGCGAAATCGATCCTCGCCCCCTGCTGGCCGCATGCCGGGCCGAACAACGTGTGTATCTGCCGCGCGTGCAGGCACATCACCTGCGTTTTGTAGCGATCACCGGCCCCGACTTTCCCAGTCGTAACAGCTCGTTGGGCGTACGGGAGCCGCGCGGCGGACGTAGCGTGGCCGTCCACACCCTCGACCTGCTGATCATGCCGCTGGCCGCATTCGATGCCCGAGCCCACCGGATCGGGCTGGGCGGCGGATTCTACGACCGCACACTGTCCGGGTATCGCCAACGTCCATATGCCTGTCCACAGCTGGTGGGCTTGGCCTATGACGTGCAGCGGGTCGACGCCATACGGCCGAAGCCCTGGGACGTCAGCCTCGATATGGTCGTCAGCGAACGCGCCGTCTATCCAGGTTATCGCCGAGTTGACGGGCCTGGGCTGTATTGAAAGAACATATAGCGCGACCCGTCCATATGGCGTCCGGCGCTGGCCCCGGCACTCGCCATACGTGCTCGACGTCCGGCCACTCCGCGCCTTGCAAAGACCACGGCGGCGCCGTTGGGCGCAGCGTTGGACAGCTCTGGACCCGGAGCCAGTGTCGGCTAGAATGGCGGTCGTTTGAAAGCATATTAAGGATCGCCGCATGCGCTACTGGCTGATGAAATCCGAGCCCGACGAGTTCAGCATTCAGGATCTGCAGGAACGCGCCGAGCAGACCGAGGGCTGGGACGGGGTGCGTAACTATCAGGCCCGCAATTTCATGCGCGACGACATGTCGGAAGGCGATCTGGCGCTGTTCTATCATTCCAACACCAAGGTGCCGGGGGTGGCTGGAATCATGCGTATTTCGCGTGCCGGCTATCCGGACGATACGGCGTTCGACCCGAATGATCCGCACTACGATCCGAAATCGGACCCGGCCAACCCGCGCTGGTACCGCGTCGACGTTACATTCGAACGTGAACTCGATCGGCTCGTCCCGCTGGCTGAAATCAAGGATCACGCCGACGCGCTGGAGGGCTTCCCCTTGGTGCGCAAGGGCAACCGTCTGTCGGTGATGCCGGTCGACAAGCGGCACTGGGACTTCATTCTCGAGCTGGAGAAAAAACCGGCCGAGTGAATTCGCCTGCCCCCTCGATGCGCGCCGCTTTCCGGCGGCATATCGCCGCTGATCGACGCCCTGCCGCCCGTTAGGCGGACAATGACAACACGATGTACCGCATCAAGCCCGGCTGTTGCAGGGGGGACGCGTGGCTATAATCAGCGCGTGATGCGTTCGCGGCAGACGGGCATGTCGGACGACACGCGCGCACGGGGCGGGCGCGCCATGGCCTGGTCGATACGCTCGGTGACCGCGGCGACCGGGATTAGCGCCATCACGCCGTCGTCGTCTTCGATCCGTGTCCCCCACTTCAGCGTATCCGGCGTCGCGTTTCGATAGACCCGAGCGGCCTCTGCGAAATAATCGACACATAGTTGGCGGCTGCGATAGGCACCGCTTCGTCGCGGATCGGTGGCCGCATGCAGCGAGATCGTGTCGATATTGCTGGCATTGGCCATATGAGCCGGCCCGGAATCCGGAGTGAGCAGAATCCGACCCTGCTCGAACACCGCCAGCAGCTGCTTGAGTGACGTCTGGCCGATCAGATTCAGCGCCGGCGACTGCATCGCGGCTTCGATATCCGACCCCATCCGGCGTTCGATATCGCTGGGCCCGCCGACAAGCACCACACGCAGACCGTGGGCGCGTGCGGCATGGTCGGCCGCGGCCGCATACCGCTCGGCCAGCCAGTTGCGGCGGGTATGGCTGGAACAGGGGCTGATCAACAAAAGCTCGCCGGGTGTCTCGGCGACCAACGCCTGCGCGTGTGCACGATCGGCATCGCTGATGGGCACGCGCCAGTCCATGATCGGAGCGCGCGCACCGAGCCGTCCGGCGAACGCGAGGAAACCGTCGACTACGTGTCGACTCGCGATCGCCGATATGCGCTCGCGCACGAACAGCCGCTGTGCATCGCGAGCGCGCCTGGCATCGAAGCCGATCCGGCGCCGGGCCCGAATGAGCAGGCTGATACGGTTGGCCCGCCAGCTGGCATGCATATCAAGCAACGCATCGAAGCGCCGGCCGGCCAGCGACCGCTTGAGCTCGCTGATCGCGGATCGGCCGCCCCGCTTGTCATAGGCCACGCATTCCACGCCCGGTAGATCGGCAACCAGCCCGGCCTCGGCGCGGTTGACCACCCAGGTGATACGAATATCCGGCCGCGCCGCCTGTAATGTATGGATCGTGGGTACGACGTTGGCACAGTCGCCAAGCGCCGAGAGCCGCAGAATACAAACCTCCCGCGGCACTTCGTACGTATCGGACAGATCGGTCATCGGCAGTCAGCAACGAATGGGCGACCCGGCAGGTTCCCGGGCCGTGCACCGAGCAGGCATAGACACACGGCTCACGCCGGCTGACCGGCCGGCTTGCCGTTCGGGCGATCGGCCTCGCGCTCGGCCTCGATGAATATACGCTCGACGTGCTCGCAGCCGGCCTTGATCTCGCCATCCATCCGTTCGATCGCCTGCTGGATCTGCTCGCCGGTCAGCCCGGCCCGGAAACGTACGCTGATATTGGCCAGGATGTATTCGGGCCCGACATGCATGGTCAGCACCTCGTTGACCCGTGCCACTACGTCTTCGCGGCCGACGATGGCGCGGATCTTCTGTACGACGTGCTGATTGGCCGCCTCGCCCAGCAACAGGCCCTTGGTCTCGATGGCAAGCCATACGGCGGTCACCGCCAGGATCAGGCCGATACAGATCGAGGCCGCACCGTCGAACCAGGCGATGCCGGTGAGCTGACCGGCGAGCAGCGCGGCAAACGCGACGACCAGCCCCAGCATGGCGGCGCTATCCTCGAACAGCACCAGAAACGAGGCCGGATCCTTGCCACGGCGAACCGCCTCGAATACGCCCCACTTGCCGCGCACCCGATTGAATTCGCGCGCGGCGATGAACCAGGCAGCGCCTTCAAACAACATCGCAAGACCGAGGACGACATAGTTGACGATCGGGCTTTCCACCGGATGCGGATGCAGCAACCGGTTGACCCCTTCATAGATCGAAATGCCCGAACCCACGGCAAAGATGAGCACGGCCACCATGAAGCTCCAGAAGTAGATCTCCTTGCCGTAACCGAACGGGAAACGCGCGTCCGCCGGGCGCTTTGCGCGTTTCATTCCGTAGAGCAGCAGTCCCTGGTTGCCGGTATCCACCGTGGAATGAATCCCTTCGGCCATCATCGCGGCACTGCCGGTGAACGAGGCAGCGATGAACTTGGTGATCGCAATCAGCAGATTACCGGCCAATGCCGCATAGATGACGGTCTTGGAACCTTTGGCCATGAACTCTGCCCCCCTTTCAGACGCGATGCGCCGGTTGTCGACGCGTTCTCACGTCATGATCGGAATGAGTCTGACACAAATCGAACCTGCCCCCGCAAGCCAAGTGCCGGGCCGTACGGTCAGGCGGGCGTTGTGGAATCTTCGCCGATCTTGTCGGCCGTCTGGCCGTGCGCCGGCGACCGATCGGCCTCGTATTCGGCTTCGATGAACACCCGTTTGACCGTGGGACAACGCTGCTTGATGTTGCGATCCATGCGCGCAATCGCATCCTGCAGCTCCCGACCCGACAGGTCCGGCTTGAATCGCAGGCTGATATTGGCGAGCACGTACTCCGGGCCGATATGCATGGTCGGGATCTCGTTGATCCGCTCGACGGCCGGATCCGCGGTCAGCACCTCATGAATATCGCTGACCACGTATTTGTTGGCAGCCTCGCCGATCAAAAGTCCCTTGGTCTCGATGGCCAGGCCCACCGAGGCCACGGCCAGGATCAACCCGATGCCGATCGAGGCCACGCCATCGAACAACTCGATGCCGGTGATCTGTACGAGCGCCAGTCCAGCGATCGCCAGCAGCAGGCCGGCGATCGCGGCCGTATCCTCGAACAGCACGAGAAACTTGTTCGGATCCTTGCCGCGCCGAACCGCCTCGAACACGCCCCAGCTGCCCTTGATTCGTCGGAACTCGCGCGCCGCGATCAGCCAGCTGGTGCCCTCGAAGACGATGGCGAGCCCCAGGACCAGGTAGTTGATGTAAGGATGCGAGATCGGGTGCGGGTGCAGGATCTTCTCCACCCCTTCGAAAATCGACAGCCCGGCGCCGAGCGTAAACAGCAGCACGGCCACCATGAAGCTCCAGAAGTAGATCTCCTTGCCGTAGCCGAACGGATATTTCGCGTCCGGCGGCTTGGCGGCACGCTTCATGCCGAACAGCAGCAGACCCTGGTTGCCGGTATCGATCACCGAGTGGATACCTTCGGCCAGCATGGCAGTACTGCCGGTGAATATGGACGCCACGAACTTGCTTACCGCAATCAGGCTGTTGCCCGCCAGTGCAGCCAGAATGACGGTCTTGGAACCCGATTCAGACATCGGCGACGCTACCTCGAAACAACGACATCAGGCGTCGTGGAGAAACAGCTGATAGGCGGGATTGCCGGTCTCCTCGGCATATTCGTAGCCGAGTGCGTCCAGCGCGGCACGGCAGTCGGCCTGCTCGTGCGCGCCGACCTGCATGCCTACCAGTACCAGGCCATGGGCATGGCCATGATTTCGGTAGTGGAACAACGAGATGTTCCAGCGATCGCCGACACTTTCCAGGAATTTCAGCAACGCCCCGGGACGCTCCGGGAACTCCACCCGGAACAGAATCTCGTCGCCGGCACCACGCGCCCGGCCACCAACCATATGGCGCACATGGAGCTTCGCCATTTCGTTACGGCTCATGTCCAGCACGGCATAGCCGCCGTCCTGGAGCTCGCCGATCAGGGCATCGCGCTCGGCGACGCCGTTGGTCAGCTTCACGCCCACGAAGATCTGGGCAGAGGCAGCATCGGCATACCGATAGTTGAACTCGCTGATCGAGCGATCGCCAATGATCGTGCAGAACCGGCGAAACGAGCCCGGTTTCTCGGGAATGGTGACCGCCAGCAGAGCCTCGCGTTGCTCGCCCAGCTCGGCGCGCTCGGCGATATAGGACAGCCGATCGAAATTGACGTTGGCTCCGGACTGTATGGCGACCAGATGTTCGTCGATGATGCCGGTTTCGGCGGCATACTTCTTGGCTCCGGCGACCGCCAGGGCCCCGGCCGGCTCGGCGAGCGACCGCGTGTCTTCGTAGATGTCGCGCACGGCCGCGCAGATCTCGTCGACCGAGACCGTCATCATCGCGTCCACGTGCTTGGAGCACAGCCGGAACGGCTCCACACCCGCCTGTTTGACCGCCACGCCGTCGGCAAACAGGCCGACGTCCTTGAGCATGACGCGTTCGCCCGTGGCCAGCGCTGCACCCATACTGGCCGCATCCTCGGGCTCGACGCCGATCACCCGTATCGACGGCCTCACGCTCTTGATATAGGCCGCGACACCGGCCAGCAGGCCCCCGCCACCCACGCAGACGAACACAGCATGAATATCCTGCGGATGCTGGCGCACGATCTCCATGCCGATGGTCCCCTGCCCGGCGATCACGTCCGGGTCGTCGTAGGGATGTACATAGACCAGTCCGTCGCGCTTCTGCAATTCGGCAGCGTGGGCGGCGGCCTCGTCGTAGCTATCGCCATGGAGCACGATCTCGCCGCCGAATCCGGCCACCGCGCGTACCTTGATCGCCGGTGTGGTGCGCGGCATGACGATCACCGCACGAATCCCCATGTTGCGCCCGGACAGCGCCACACCCTGGGCATGATTGCCGGCCGAGGCACAGATCACGCCACGCGCCCGTTCCTCCGGACTCAGCTGCGCGATCTTGTTGTAGGCACCGCGCAGTTTGAACGAATGGACGGGCTGCAGATCCTCACGCTTTAGAAACAGCCGATTGCCGATACGCTGGCTGAGCTGCTCGGCAGCGACCAGCGGCGTTTCGATCGCGACATCGTAGACACGGGCCGTGTTGATACGCTTGAGATACTCGGCGTCGCCGATATCAACGGGCGATGCCGATACGGCTTCTGCGGTCTGTTTGAGACTGCTGTTCATGACGAGCAACGGTTGGAACAGGCGTCAATGCTAAATGAAGCCACCACCTATTCATATATGTCTGTCGCCGACGGGGCGCCCGGCTCGCCCTGTGCGCACGCGATCACGTATCATGCGCCGAGTTTGAAGGCACTGGAATTCCGGGTTCCCCAATGAACCAGACCATCGTATTCGTGGGCGGCGGCAACATGGCCACCAGCCTGATCAGCGGCCTGCGTAGCGCCGGCCATCCGGGCGAGCGGATCACCGTGGTCGAGCCCGATGCCGACAAACGCACCACGCTGACCGAGCGCTGGGACGTATGCGCCGTCGCCGAGGCTTCGTCGGAGGCGCTCGACGCCGACGTGGTGGTGCTCGCAGTCAAGCCACAGATGATGCGTGCCGTGGCCACCGATCTTTCCGAGCGACTGGACGGGGCCTCGCCACTGGTGATTTCCATCGCGGCCGGCGTCCCCCTGGCGGGTTTGCGCACGTGGCTGGGCGAGCACCTGGCCTACGTACGCTGCATGCCCAACACGCCGTCACTGATCGGTGCGGGCGCGACCGGACTGTATGCCGACGACAGCGTGACCGCCGACCAGCGGGAGGTCGCGGAAACGATGCTCGCCAGCGCGGGCATGACCGCCTGGGTCGGGCAGGAGTCGCTACTGGATGCGGTCACCGCCACATCGGGCAGCGGGCCGGCCTATTTCTTCGCTTTCATGGAAGCCATGGTCGAAGGCGCACGCGCTCTGGGGCTTGATGAAGACGCTGCCCGAACGCTGGTGCTCAACACCGCCCTGGGCGCGGCCCGCATGGCGATCGAATCCGGCGACGACCCGGCCACGCTGCGTCGCAACGTCACCTCACCCGGCGGTACCACGGAACAGGCGTTGAACACCTTTTCCGAAGGCGATCTGGCCGGGCTGGTCGCGCGCGCGATGCGCTCGGCGGCCGAACGCGCCGATACGCTGGGCCGCGAACTGGTAGACGACGCGTCATGATGCTCGGTCACGCCAACAACGCGCTGCTGTTCCTGGTCGATACGGTCTTCGCGCTGTATATCGTCGTGGTACTGCTGCGGGTCATCCTGCAGCTCGTGCACGCTGATTTTCGCAACCCCATCTCGCAGTTTGTCTGGCGGTTCACAGCCACACCGGTGGGCCTGATCGGACGCTTGGTGCCACGCTGGCGCAATCTCGATGTGCCTGCATTGGTCTTCGCTATCGCGCTTTGCTTTATCAACATCGAGATCGACCTGGCCTTGGCAGCGCCCGGATTCGGGGCACAGCCGGCCATGGCCGTTGTATGGGCGGTGCTCAAGGCCGGCGTGCTCATCTGCAACTTCTATTTCTTCACCATCCTGATCCAGGCGCTGATGTCGTGGATATCGCCGAACCAGTATTCGCCCGCGACCGCCATGCTGTTCACGATCAACGAGCCGCTGCTGCGGCCGGTACGCAACATCCTGCCACCGCTGGGCGGGCTCGATCTGTCGCCGCTGGTGGTGATCATCGGCCTGCAGGTCATAAGCCGTCTGTTGCCGCTACCGGGCCTGTTCCGCTGATCGATCATGGCTGAGCGACGCTCTCACTCGGTCGGGCTGGTCGAGCCCCAGACACTGCATGTGGATACGCCGATGGGGCTGGACTGCGGCAAGACCCTGTCGCAGTTCGACCTCGTCTACGAAACCTACGGAAAGCTCAACGCAGCCCGCTCCAACGCGATCCTCATCTGCCATGCGCTGTCAGGCAATCACCATGCCGCGGGGTATCACAGCGAAGCCGACGTGAAACCCGGCTGGTGGGACAAATGCATCGGCCCCGGCAAGATGATCGATACCGACCGCTTTTTCGTGGTCAGTCCAGCCAATCTGGGCGGCTATAACGGCTCGACCGGGCCACACAGCCTGCACCCCGAAACCGGGCGCCACTACGGCCCCGACTTCCCGGTGCTGACCTGTGCCGACTGGGTCCGCTCGCAGGATATTCTTCGCCGCGCGCTGGATATCGAGCAGTGGGCTGCCGTGGTCGGCGGCAGTCTCGGCGGCATGCAGGTCATGCAGTGGTCGATCGACTACCCGGACCGGCTGGCCCACGCCATCGTGATCGCGGCCGCGCCGAAACTCTCGGCCCAGAACATCGCCTTCAACGAAATCGCCCGTCAGGCGATCGTCACCGACCCCGAGTTCCACGGCGGACGCTACTACGAACACGATGTCGTTCCCCGGCGCGGGTTGATGCTCGCGCGCATGCTGGGCCATATCACCTACCTGTCGGACGAAGCCATGCGGGCCAAGTTCGGCCGCGATCTACGTGCCGGGCGGATCAACTACGGGTTCGACGTCGAGTTCCAGGTCGAATCCTATCTACGCTATCAGGGCGCATCGTTCGTCGACCGGTTCGATGCCAACACGTATCTGCTGATGACCAAGGCGCTGGACTATTTCGATCCGGCCTATGCCACCGGGGGCGATCTCGCAGCAGCGTTCGCACCGGTGACCGCTCGGTTCATGGTGGTGTCGTTCACTTCGGACTGGCGCTTCTCGCCGGCGCGCTCACGCGAGATCGTCGATGCGCTCGTCGATGCCGGCAAGGAGGTCAGCTATGCGGAGGTGACCTCCGATCTGGGCCATGACGATTTTCTCTTGACCATGCCGCATTATGTGAACTCGCTGCGTGCTTATCTGGGGCGAGTCGCCGACGAGGCCGGTACGTGAACACGCTGCTCACCCAGACCCACGACGGCCTGCGCGATGATCTCGCGCTGATCTCGAACTGGATCACCCCGGGCGCGCGCGTGCTCGATCTGGGCTGCGGCGACGGCACCCTGCTCGCCCATCTGCAGCGCACCAAGAACGTCACCGGCTACGGCCTGGAAATCGATCCCGACAACGCCATCGCCTGCATCGGCCTCGGCGTGAACGTGCTCCAGCTCGATCTCGACGCGGGCCTGGATCAGTTCGAGGACAATAGCTTCGATTTCGTGGTCATGAGTTCGGCGCTACAGGAAGTCCAGCGACCGGATCAGCTCATCGAGGAAATGCTTCGCATCGGCCGTGATTCGATCGTGACCTTTCCCAACTTCGGTCACTGGCGGCCACGGCTGTCGCTGGGCCTGCGTGGTCTCATGCCGGTGTCCAAGGCCCTGCCGAACCGGTGGTACGATACGCCCAATATCCATCTGTGTACCGTTCGGGACTTCGAGGGACTATGTCGGGACAAACAGGTCGATATCGTACGGCGCCATGTCGTCAATCATGCCCACCGCAGCAATCTGGGCATGCGCGCGTTTCCCAATCTTCTGGGCGAGATCGCGCTCTACCAGCTGCGTCGTACCGTGGGCTTCTGAATCTGATCCTGCTGGCCGGGCTGGTCGCCGGCCAAGTCGCCGCGAACCTCGCACATGCGGCTGGCTCGGTGGGCAGCGGCGCGTTTACCGTCCAGTACAGCGCGGTCAACAGCCTGCAGATTCCACCGGCGGTCGCCCAGGCCAACGGCATCGAGCGCGACGGCGAAACCGCGGTCGTCATGATCACGCTGCAAAAACCCGCGCCGGACGCTCCGCTACAAGCGGTACCCGCGACGGTCACCGGCAGCGCGAGAACCCTGATGGGCGATCGCCGTACGCTGACGTTCCGCCGCGTCGAAGGCGCGGGCAGTGTCTATTCCCTGGCCCGCGTCGCCGTCGAGGACGATCTGACCCTGACCTTCGATCTGACCGTAAAAGCCAGCGACGGCAGTGCGACCATCCCCGTCCGCTTCAACCAGACGTTCTATACCGAATAGTGATCTGCGCCCGAACGGGTGGGACCGACCGCTGGGACCGACCGCGGCATGGCCCCCGAGGCCTACTCGCCGGTTACGGCCAGCTTGGCGCGAATGAACTCGCTGTGCGGCAGATAGAGCAGCTCGGCGAGCTCGCGCAGCAGATGTTCTTCCTGAGCGTCGAGACGCTGGTCGGCGTAGGCCACGCGCCATAGCATCTCCAGTACTTCGCGCTTTTCCTCCGGCGCGAGCCCATCGTTGAGCGTTTTCAGATAGCTGTAGAGCGATACCGATTGTTCCGCGCGCGGCGCCGCAGCGTCGATGAGGTCTTCGACTTCCACGTCATCGAGCGAGAAATGCGTTTTCAGCTGGCGACGGATCTCGTCGTATTCTGCCAAATCGTGCTCGTGATCGGCGTGCGCCATTTCCAGCAGAAGCACGGCCGCTGCAATACGTTTTGCCCGTTCCGGGTCACGCTCGGTGTGGTGCTCGGGCTCCAGCGCCTGGCGCAATGTATCGAATAATCCCATGCTGTCCTCTTGACGATTCCTGTCACCGACAAATGCCTGGCGGGCAGATCGCGCTGCCGTTCCGGTCCACCGAGCCTAGCCTTGGAGAAAGGCAGCCACGCGTTTTCGCAGATCGGTCAGCCGCCCGTGCAGGAAATGGCCTGCACCCTCCAGAATCTGGACATCCACCGGCGGTCGGAGTTCGGAAACCGTCTCGATCGAGGCCCGGACATCGATCACATCGTCTGCATCGCCGAAGATCGCCAGCCAGTCAGTGTCCGGGCGCGGGACCGAGGCCTCGAAATAGGCCGCCGGAAACCCGACGGTCACCAGTCGCGGCACCGTCCGGCGCTCGGCGGCTCGCAGCGCGGCGGCCGAGCCGAACGAAAACCCGGCCAGCCCGCCGAGCTCGAGCGCCGAGGCGTCCGCGGCCCAGTCGCACACTGCGTGTACATCGTCGACCTCGCCAACGCCGGCATCGTAGCCGCCTTCGCTGCGGCCCACGCCGCGGAAATTGAAGCGAACCGAGGCAAAGCCGGACTGGGTCGCTGCCCGGCCGAGCATGAACACGACCTTGTTGTCCTTGGTGCCGCCCTGCTGAGGATGCGGATGA
This sequence comes from Salinisphaera sp. T31B1, assembly GCF_040361275.1. Classification (NCBI taxonomy): domain Bacteria; kingdom Pseudomonadati; phylum Pseudomonadota; class Gammaproteobacteria; order Salinisphaerales; family Salinisphaeraceae; genus Salinisphaera; species Salinisphaera sp. T31B1. The sequence continues at coordinate 879,402 of NZ_APNH01000002.1, forward strand.
CAGACCACGATCACCCCGCGCGGCGAATCGTCCGGCAGATCGACATCGACCTCGATTGCGCCGGCCGGACCATCGATCAGACCGGTAGCGGACCGGGCGTCCACGGGCCATTCGAGCATGGTTCAGGCTCCCTCGTTGTACTGTATCGCCGCCGAACGTTCACTGGCCGCCTCGGCGCGTTCGGCGCGCGCCCGCCGCCGTTCGCTGGCGTCCTTCTTCGGGGCGTAGTAGATCACGGTATCGCCCTCGTCGGGCCGCGCATTGCCACTGGCCGGATGGAACAGCAGCGTCTTGTCGGCATACAGTGTGGCGATGACGACTGCATCCGACGGGCAGTCACGCTTGAAGTCGTCGCGCGTGTAGCTGTCGGTGATACGGGTCTTGTAGAACTGCCAGTTCTGGAAGTGTTTGCGCCAGAGCTCTTCGTACTGGGCATCCTCGTGAAAGGCCGGCCGGCCACGCAGCGGGCGGGCCACCACGCGCGAGTCGTTGGATTCGTCCGCCGCATACATGGGCAGCTGGAATACCCGGTCGTGCTCGAGGCTGGTCACGAAATGCGAGCACACCAGGGCGTTGTATGCGTCGTTGCTGGTCGCGGCCAGCAGACAGGCGATTTCGTTGAGTTCCAGCGATTGCTGGATCTGATCGGACAGCACCTCACCGTAGAGCACGCGCACACCGGCAAGGCGCGCAGTACGCAGACGGTGCCAGGATGAGTCCACCAGCAGCACCTGGACATTGAGCTCATTGGTCAGCGCTCTCGCCAGCTCGGTCGACCAGGGCGATGCGCCGACGATGAGCACGCCATTGGGCTCGGCCGACAGCCGCAGCCAGCGCGACAGTCGGCCGATCGAAAAACCGTGCAGGATGACCGTGGAGAACACGATCGCGAAGATCAACGGCAGCAGCTGCTCGGCGCCGCCGTAACCGGCCTCGACCATCCGCGGGCCGAACACACCGGCGACCGCGGCGGCCACGATACCGCGCGGCGCGATCCATCCGACCAGCACCCGATCGCGCCAGTTCATGTCGGTGAACATCGTCGAGATGAATACCGCAGCCGGGCGCACTACGAACAGCACCGCCAGCACCAGCGCGGCCGCGTGCCAGTCCAGATGCAGCAGCACGTTCGGGTCGAGGTCCGCGGTCAGCACGATGAACACGGTCGAGACCATGAGAATCGTGATGTATTCCTTGAATCGGCGGAGCTCGGCCATGCCGGCGATGGTCAGGTTGCCCATCACCATGCCCATGACCGTTACCGCCAGCAGCCCGGCCTCGGCGAAGATCTCGCTGGCGATACCGTAGATCACCAGCACGAAAGCGAACGTCAACGGCGCCTTGAGATACTCCGGCACCCAGATCTGGTTGAATGCCTTGGCCAGCATCCAGGCGACACCGCCGCCCAGAACGAGCGAGATCAGGATCGCCCAGCCCAGATCCACGAACACCTGGGCACCGTCGCCGGCGTCCACGCCGGCAAACACGAAATACTGGAAAACCAGCACCGCCAGCAACGCCCCAATGGGGTCGTTGATGATGCCTTCCCATTTCAGATACGACGCCGTGCGGCGGTTGAGCCCAGCCTGGCGCAGCATCGGTATGATCACGGTCGGGCCGGTGACGATGAGAATCGCGCCGAACAATAACGACACGGGCAGGCTCAGCTGGCCGATGTAATAGGCGGCCAGCGTGTACAGCAGCCACGACAGGGCCGCCCCCACAGAGACCAGCCGCTTCACCCCCGAAGCGGCTTCCTTGAACTCGTGCAGCCGCAGGCTCAACCCGCCTTCGAACAGGATCACGGCGACCGCCAGCCCCACCAGCGGCGACAGGACGGCGCCGATATCTTCGGACGGGTGCACGATTCCGAGCACCGGCCCGGCGAGTACGCCGCTGACCAGAAACAGCACGATGGCCGGCATCTTCAACGACCAGGCGATCCACTGGGAGAACACGCCCAGCGCGACGATGGTGATGAGGATCAGAGAAAGATGATGTTCCATGCGGTGTCCGGGGTCGTCGCCCGAAGGGCGGCGGCGCGCTCGACGTCGCGTGCGCGGGAATTCACGCAACCATAGACAGGTTGCCTACGCGGGACAATACAGCGATCGGCCGACGCTCGGGACTAGAGCGAATCCCAGCTGCCCTTGCGACGCTTGCGGAACAGCGGCAGCAACAGGCCGACGACGATACCGCCGATCATGATCAAGGCGCCGATCTTCATGCCTTCGCGGCGACTCTGCAGCGCCTCGTTCTCGTGGCGCAGGCGTTCGTTGTCGCTGCGCATTGACAGCAGCTGCTCGCGGAATTTCTCGTTCTCATCGCTGATCCGGATCGCATCGGCAGAGGTCTCGCGAATCTGCTGCAGCTGGCTGGACAACGACTTGTTTTCCGCGACGAGCTCACGCTTGGTATTGCCAAGTTCTTCAGAGCCGCTCAACGCCTCGGACAGCTCGCTCTTGAGATCCGCGTTCTCGCTTTCGAGCTGCTGGGTCTGTGCCTTGAGCTGGTCGATCTGGGTGCGCGCGGCCGGCTCGTCCGACAGAAAACGGGTGAGCACGTAGCCGGTCGCCCCGCCGGCGGTGCGGATCTGGGTCCAGCCGCTGTCTTCGGACAGGGTTTCGAGTTTCTCCCCGGCATCCAGCAGCTGAGTAATCCGATAACCCGTACCCGGGCCCCGCCGCATGTTGATCGACAGCTCGTCACTGACATACCGGGTGGCTGCGGTGGCGACGGTGCTGACGATGAGCAGACCCGCCAGGCCGGCGAGCAGTCCGATTCTGTAACGCATGCGTGACCCTTGATGAACGGCACGGAACCCGGGGCCGGAGCCAAGCCGGCGACGTCGAGGCGCGAGTGTAGCAAACCGCTCGGAACCGGTGACACGTCATCAGAAGGCGCGACGGTTCTCGTCGGTCGCGATCGTCGCTAGACTGCGCGGGCCATTCGTTGTGACCGCCTGTCCATGCAGCTGACCGATATCGGCGCCAATCTCGCGCATGAAAGCTTCGACGACGACCGCGACGCCGTCATAGACCGGGCGCAAGCCGCCGGCATCGAGCGCCTGATCGTCACCGGTAGCGATGCAGCGAGCAATGCCCATGCCATCGATCTGGCCGCCCGCCACGGATCCTGCTTTGCCACGGCCGGTCTGCATCCGCATCACGCCGCCGAGTGGTCCGACACGCTGCTCAGCCAGATCGACGATGCGGCAGCACGTGGGGCAATCGTGGCGGTGGGCGAAACCGGGCTGGATTTCTTCCGCGACATCTCGCCGCGCGATCGCCAGGAACAGGTCTTTGCAGAGCAGCTGGATATCGCCTGCCGTCATCGGCTGCCGGCCTTTCTTCATCAACGCGATGCGCACGAGCGCTTCCTGCCGATTCTCGAAGCGGCACGCCCGCGGTTGTCTCAGGCGGTCGTACACTGCTTTACCGACAGCCATGCAGCGCTGGATGCCTATCTGGCGCTTGATGTCTATATCGGCATTACCGGCTGGGTTTGCGACGAACGACGGGGCCGCACGCTCTACGATCTGGTTGCGCGTATCCCCGACGATCGGCTGCTCATCGAAACCGACTGCCCCTATCTCATGCCGCGGACCATTCGCCCGCGGCCCAAAACGCGCCGCAACGAGCCCGCCAACCTGCCGTGGGTGCTCGCTACCGTCGCTGCGGCACGTCACCAGACGCCGGAGCATGTCGCCGCCGCCACCCATGCCAATGCCGCACGCCTGTTCGGCCTGACCGATCAGTGACGACTACGGATGGCCGCATGCTGCCCAAGCGCGCTATGCTGGCTCAGATCAACCAACACAAGGATCAAGCGGTATGAGCGACAACGCAGACACCCAGGCGCTGAAGAAAGACATCGAGCGGCTGCGCAACGACCTGTCCGAGCTTGCCAAGAGCTATCGGGCGGAAGGCGAGAAACGCGCCCAGGCCGGTCTGGATTCGGCCCGCGGCCACTACGACGATCTGCGCAATGAAGCGGTTCGCCGCAAACAGGATCTGGGCAGCGAGATCGAATCCCGCCCGTTTACCAGCGTGCTCGCCGCGTTCGGCATCGGGCTCGTGCTCGGCAAACTCATCGGTCGATAATCGATGAATCCGAAGGCCACGCTGGCGAAGGTGTTCAGCCTCAACGTCATCATCTGGATGGCGATGCTGACGTTCTTTGCCGGACTCATGTTCTGTGCCGTCGGCGTCTACATGCTGCTGGCCGAGCGGTTGGGCGCCACTCAGGCGTCGCTTCTGACCGGAGGCGGGCTGATCGCGATCGTGGCGCTCGCGCTGATCGTCGTGCTCATCGCAAGTAGCAGCGGCGGCAAAAAGAAGAAGAAGGCATCGGCTAGCAAGAATGCCACGCACGAGCCGGACAACATGATCGAACAGCAGTTGCGACCCGTGCTGGGCGACCGCGCGACCAACTGGGCCAAGCAGAATACCGGTCTGGCCGTGGTCGGCGCGCTGTCGGCCGGCGTCATCCTGGCCGCCAGCCCGCGTTTCCGCTCGCTGCTGATCGGTGCGGCCGGCCCGCTGGCGACACGCCGGATCATGCAGACGTTCAACGATCTGACCGACAGTCACTGACCGCCGCGCCGCGGCTGGCTAAGCCACGCGAAGCCGATCAAGGCGCCGACTCGTTCACGCGATTCGGCGCTTTTTTTTGGCACGCATGCCGCAAACCGGACACGTATCAAATGCGCCTGGCCGGCCAGACCGGCCGAACGACCAATCCGCGGATTCACGCCGGGCGATCACCTACTTGCCAATGGGCTCGACCCGCAGCAGAGGCTGCGCGCCCCATGCCCACGCGCCGCCAGGCGTCTCTCGGCAGGCTTGTGCCCACCTTTCGTTATGTCGAGATCAGGCTCGGCTCACCCCGGCTATTCCAACATGTCGGTGAACGCGCTTGCCCGCGCCACTGACCCGTAGTCGTATCCGATCCGGGTGAGCGCGCATCCGAAGCTGCTCATTCGCACTACCTCACTACAGGGCCCGATAGAGGACACCGTTTTCCAAGGGGGAGAAATGAATCACCGTATAACGGCAGCCTGCGTACTCATGCTCACCGGAACCGGCCTCGCCTGCGCGGCGGACCAGAGCGCGGCGCAAGGCGCCGAGCAGATCACAGCCCAGCAGGGCAATACCCGGCAAGACCGTGCCGCCGTCTCCGGCATTCTCATCGGCACGTTCCAGAATACGAGCCAGGATCGCGTTGACGGACAGTCGGTCGAGGCGGAAGGCAACGGCCAGCTTTATCTGTTCGGCGACCGCGATATGGGGCCAGGCACCTGGCACCTGGAGGTACGCGCCGGCACCACGCCGCGCAGCCGCGGGGTGACACGCTTCTATGGCGAGGTCAACGATTCCGTCGGTGAAACGGTCGATGCCGACGGCAACGGACGTATTGCGGCCACCCAGTTCTACTACGAGCTCGACGCGGCCGGCGGCGACCTCGCGGTGGGCCTGCTTGATGCCACCGGCCTGCTGGACGCCAACGACGTCGCCGACGACGAGTACACCCAGTTTCTCGGCACCTCGTTCGTGAACAATCCCAGCGTCGACTACCCGAGCTTCGCTCTGGGCGCGGACTACCAGCGCGACATCAATGACAATCTCGGTTTTCAGGCCTTTCTGAGCAGCTCTGGCGGACTAGGCGACCAGGACGATCCCACTTACGGCAACGTCTTCGACGTGGGCGAAAGCGGCAAGGGCGTGTTCGCCGGAACCGAAATGCTCTGGGAAGCCGGCCCGCTCTATGGTGATGTGGGGGTATGGTACAACGGCGCCGATCACACCGAACTCGCCCATCCGGGGCGCGACAGGAAAACAAATTACGGCACCTATACCAGCATCGGCAGTGGTCTGGCGGGCGGTCAATGGGTCGCCCAGGGCGGTATCGCCAACGACAAGGTCGCCGCGGCGGCCAACTTCATGGGTCTGGCCTACGAACACCCCGCTGGCGATGTCATCGTCGGCACTGGCGTCGCGCGTATCGGTGTCTCCGACGACCAACCGGAACCCGCCGATTCGGTCGTCCAGGCCGAGGTGTATGCGCGCATACCGTTGGGCAGAGACGTCTATGTCACCCCTGATCTGCAGTACGTCAACAACAGCGGCTTCGACCCGACGCTGGACGACGTGCTCGTCGCCGGTGCACGAGCCGGCCTGGAGTTCTAGCCTGGGCGCGACTGGCCGGCAACGCCGGAGCTGAAAAAGGCCACGCTGCGGCGTGGCCTTTTCAATACGCCGATTGGTGGACGCACAGCCGCGGCTAGTCCGGCTGATCCGTCACGGCGCCCTTGGAGGCGGTGCCGACAAGGCGCGCGTACTTGGCCAGCACGCCGCGGGTCGCCTTCGGCGGCTTCGGTTTCCAGGCTGCGCGCCGCTTTTCCAGCTCGGCGTCGTCGACTTCCAGCTGCAACAGGCGTTTACGCGCATCGATGGTCACGGTGTCGCCTTCCTCAATCAGGCCGATCGCACCGCCCACCGCTGCCTCGGGCGCCACGTGGCCCACGACCATGCCGTAGGTGCCGCCCGAGAAACGCCCATCGGTGATCAGGCCGACCTTCTCGCCCAGCCCACGGCCGATGATCGCCGAGGTCGGCGACAGCATCTCGCGCATGCCGGGACCGCCCTTCGGACCCTCGTAGCGGATGACCACGATATCGCCGGCACCGACCCGTTCGTCGACGATGGCGGCCATGGCTTCCTCTTCGGAATCGAACACACGCGCGGGACCGGTAATGGCCGGGTTCTTCAGGCCAGTGATCTTGGCGACGGCGCCTTCTTCGGCGAGATTGCCCTTGAGAATGGCGAGATGCCCCTGGGCATAGAGCGGATCGTCGAACTGGTGGATGACCTGCTGATCGGTGGGCGGCGCATCCGGCACGTCGGCCAGCACCTCGGCCAGGGTCTGGCCGGTAATGGTCAGACAATCGCCGTGCAGCAGGCCGGCGTTAAGCAGCATCTTAAGCACCTGCGGAATGCCGCCGGCGCGATGTAGTTCGGTGACCACGTAGCGTCCCGAGGGCTTGAGATCGCAGAACACCGGCACCTGTGCACGGATACGCTCGAAGTCGTCGATACTCAGGTCGACCTCGGCGGCCTGGGCGATGGCCAGCAGGTGCAGCACCGCGTTGGTCGAACCGCCCACGGCCATGATCAGCGTGATCGCGTTCTCGAAGGCCTTGAAGGTGAGCAGATCACGCGGCTTGATGCCCTTTTCGATCGCCGTGATCAGGGCCTCGGCAGAGGCTGCCGCACTGTCGGCCTTCTCGGCGTCCTCGGCGGCCATGGTCGAGGAATACGGCAGCGATAGCCCCATCGCCTCGATCGCGCTGGACATGGTATTGGCGGTGTACATGCCGCCACACGAGCCCGCGCCCGGGCAGGCATTGCATTCCACGCGGTGCACGCGCTCGTCGTCAATGGTGCCCGCCACGCGCTGGCCGACGGCCTCGAAGGCCGACACGATCGTAAGGTCCTCGCCGTCCAGATGGCCCGGCTTGATGGTACCGCCGTAAACAAAGATGGCTGGCACGTTCATGCGCGCGATGCCGATCATCGCCCCCGGCATGTTCTTGTCGCAGCCGCCAATCGCGATCACCCCGTCCATGGACTCACCCTGGACCGCCGTTTCGATGGTATCGGCGATGACCTCGCGCGAGACCAGCGAATACTTCATGCCCGGGGTACCCATCGAGATACCATCGGACACGGTCACCGTGCCGAACATCTGCGACTTGGCGCCGCCGTTCTCCAGCGCCGATTCGGCGCGCTGGGCCAGCACGTTCAGACCGATATTGCAGGGCGTGATGGTCGAGTAGCCGTTGGCCACCCCGACGATGGGCTTGTCGAAATCCGCGTCGGTATAGCCCATCGCGCGCAGCATGGCGCGATTGGGAGCACGCGCGGTGCCCTGGGTGACGACTTGGCTGCGGCGTTTGAGCGGCTTGTCCTCGGCCATGAACGTTCTCGTTGTGGGAAGGCGCCGTATTATGCCGGCTCGTATGCATCACGCACAAAAAAGGCGCAGCCCCCTGCGGGCTGCGCCTCGGATCGCTGCACGCCGGCGAACTATTTGTTCGGCTGCTTGGTCATACGCAGATAGGGCTTGAGCTCGTTCCAGCCCGCCGGGAAAAGCTTCTCGGCCTCTTCGTTGGACAGCGCCGGCGAGACGATCACGTCGTCACCGTCTTCCCAGTTGGCCGGCGTGGTGACCTTGTAGTTGTCGGTCAGCTGCATGGAGTCGATCACGCGGATGATCTCGCGGAAGTTGCGGCCGGCACTCTTCGGGTAGGTCAGCGTCATGCGGACCTTCTTGTTCGGATCGATCACGAACACGCTGCGTACCGTCGACGTGTCGCCGGCGTTCGGGTGAATCATGTCGTAGAGTTCGGCGACCTTGCGGTCGGTGTCCCCGATGATCGGGAAATTTACCGCGCAGCCCTGGGTCTCTTCGATATCCGAAGACCAGGCTTTATGGTCCTCGACGGAATCCACCGACACCACGATCACCTTGGTGTTGCGCTTGGCGAACTCGTCTTTCAGACGCCCGGTCTCGCCGAGCTCGGTGGTGCACACCGGCGTGAAGTCTGCCGGGTGCGAGAACAGTACGCCCCAGCTGTCGCCCAGCCACTCGTGAAAATCGATATGGCCTTCTGTCGTATCGGCCGTGAAATTCGGCGCGTCGTCACCAAGTCGCAAGCTCATGTAATCCTCCTGTGCAATATCTGGCGCGACTATAGCAGTCGCGTCGCGCGTGCCTAAATAACGATCGCTTCGTTAGTTATGCATGGGGCTGACAGGGCGGCGCCACAAGACCGAGCGTCCGGATCGCTTTAGAATGATCGCGGACGCATGGCCGGCACGGTGAACTTAACCGCCGGCGTCGAAGTCCACAGACCTGCATGCACTCAAGGCGCGCCCGATTGGTTGATCCTGCTGACGATTATCGAAACGACCGTGCAACCCGGCGGACCCGGCGCGGCGCGTGTCGTGTCCTGATGTGGTCGTGGCTGTTCGCTGCGTTGCTGCTGTGCGCGGCTGCTCACGCGGCCGAACAGCCTCTGGCCGTCGATCAGGCGTTTTCGGCAGCCGCCACCTCGGCCGCAAACGACAGTGTGCAGGTCAGCTGGACGATCGCCGACGGGTATTACCTGTATCGACACGGCTTCGATTTCGAGCTGACCGACGCACCTGGACACACGATCGGCGCTATCCGTCTACCAGACGGCGCACGACACACCGATGAGTTCTTCGGCGAAGTCGAGACCTATCGTGATCGCGTGACCGCCGTGATCGATATCGAGGGCGATACACCGCTGCCCGATACCGCGCGGCTCAAGGTCAGCTATCAGGGCTGCGCCGACATGGGGCTGTGTTACCCGCCGCAGACACGGACCCTTGGGATCGCAAGCGAATCGGCCACCACCACGGCCGGGCCCGTCGCTCAGCAAGATGCGCTCGCCGCCCGGTTGGCCGGCGCTCACACGATCGCCACGCTGGCGCTGTTCTTCGGCCTGGGCGTGCTGCTGGCATTCACGCCCTGCATCCTGCCGATGATCCCGATCCTGTCCGGACTGATTGTCGGCGCGGGCGCTGGCCCTGGCCGGGCACTCAAATTGTCGTTGGCTTATGTCGTAGCCATGGCCTGCGCTTACGCGGTGTTCGGCGTGATCGCCGGCGCCTTTGGCGCCAATCTGCAGGCTGCCCTGCAGATGCCGGCGGTCGTCATCGTCTTCGCGGCCGTCTTCGTCGCGCTGGCCCTGGCGGCCTTCGGAGCATTCGAACTGCAGATGCCGAGCGCAATCCAGCAGCGGGTGGGCCGGGTTGGCCAGGGACGTGGCGGGCTGACCGGCGCGGCAGTGATGGGGTTTTTCTCGGCGCTGATTGCTGGTCCGTGCCTGGCGCCTCCGCTGGTCGGTGCGTTGCTTTATATCTCCAGCAGCGGCGACGTATTGCTGGGAGCAAGCGCGCTGTTCATGCTGGGCCTCGGCATGGGCATGCCGCTCCTGCTTATCGGCACGTTCGGTGCGCGCTTGCTGCCGCGCGCCGGCCGCTGGATGGATCAGATCCGGATCTTTTTCGGGGTGGTTCTGGCCGGCGTGGCGCTATGGCTGGTCTCACGCATTCTCGATCCCGAAATCAGTCTCGCCTTGTGGGGGCTGCTCGCCCTGGGCTACGGCGCCTATCTATCAATAGACAGCGGCGGCCCGGCCGTCATACGTGCGGGCCGACGCGCGCTCGTGTTCCTGTTGCTGATCTACGCCGGCTGCGCGCTGGTCGGCGCATCCGTCGGGGGTGGACGCCCCATCTCGCCATTGGCCGGATTGGGCGCCAGCCCGTCGAACATGGGCGCATCGGCCGAACAATCGCCGTTCACCCGTGTCGACGATCTGGCCGAACTCAAGACCGCACTGGCGGATGCAGCGCAGCGCGGCCGTCCGGCAATCGTGGATTTCTATGCAGACTGGTGTGTGGAATGCGTACAGATGGAACATTCCACCTTCGCCGATTCGGCCGTGCGCGCCGAACTTGCCGAGATGACTGCCCTTCAGGTCGATGTGACAGACTATGATGCCGCCGACCGCGCACTGCTGCGCGCGGTCAGCGTATACGGCCCGCCCACGATGCTGTTCTATCGCGCGGATGGCCGCGAGGCCGCCGATCGGCGGGTGATCGGCGCGATCGATGCCCCGGGACTGCTCGCTCATCTCGAAGCACTGGGTGGGCCATGAAGCCATCTGTACGACGCTGGCTGGCCGGCCTGGGGTTGCTCACCGTCGCTGTCGCCGGGGTGCTGGGCGCCTACCATCTCGCAGGGCCGGACAAACCCATGCGGCCGGCCTTCACGCTGGCGGATCTATCCGGCTCGCCGCGATCGATCTCGGACTTCGACGGCCGAGTGGTGGTGCTGAACTTCTGGGCCAGCTGGTGTGCACCCTGCCGCAAGGAGATTCCGATGCTGGTGGCGGCCCAGAACCAATGGCGCGAACAGGGCCTGTCCGTGGTCGGCGTGGCCATCGACAGCCGCGAGGCTGCAAAAGCGTTCGCCGAGCGTTACGAGATCAATTATCCGGTACTGGCCGATGCCACCGAGGGGGCGCGTATCCAGGATCGCTATACCCGCACGGGTGCGCCCGCCGGCGTGCTACCGTTTACTGCCATCATCGATCGACACGGCCGGGTCGTGGCCCGGATCGCAGGCGCAATCACACACCAGCAGCTGGCCGATCGTATCGAACCCCTGCTGGGGGACAACGCCGGCCGTCCCGACTGAACCGCATCACGTTGCATCGCAACAATCGGCGTCATCTCTGTGCTAAACGTCGCCGAATTTTCGACAATACGGCGGCGAACGGTCGCGAAATGATTGGGCCGCTGTTGTAACGCGCTCCTGCATGGGGCAGACTTCGCGCTATCGCACTGCATGGACGGCGATGTGGCTCATCTTCTGCTGCTCAACGGCCCGAATCTCAATCTGCTCGGCACGCGCGAGCCGACGATTTACGGACACGACACCCTCGCCGATGTGCAGGCAAGGCTGACCCGACGCGCCCAGGATAACGGCCATACGCTGAGCTGCTTTCAGTCGAACAGTGAAGGCGCGCTCATCGAGCGTATCCATTCCGCACGCGACGAGCACGTCGCCTGTGCGTTGTTCAATCCGGCCGGCTATACCCACAGCAGCGTCGCGCTGCGCGATGCGCTGCTGGCCACGGATCTGTCGTTCATCGAGATTCACCTGTCGAACACCGCCGCGCGTGAGTCGTTTCGACACCATTCCTACTTTGCCGACATCGCGATCGGCACCATCACCGGTTTCGGCGCACAGGGGTACGACATGGCGCTCGACGCGGCCATGCGACGTGTATCCGATACCCAGCGGGAGCACTAGACGCATCATGGACATTCGCAAACTCAAGAAGCTGATCGAACTGGTCGAGGATTCGGGCATTGCCGAACTCGAGATCACCGAGGGCGAGGAATCGGTTCGTATCGGTCGGTATCCGGCGCCGGGCAGCATGCCGAGCATGCCGCCGCAGAACTACTATGCCGCGCCGCCGGCCCAGGCACCGGCCGAGCAGCCGGCGCCGTCCTCCGCCGCCGACACCGCCGACAACAGCGAGGACGACACCCCGGACGGCCAGCTCGTGCGCTCGCCCATGGTCGGCACCTTCTACCGAGCCCCCTCGCCCGATGCCAAGCCGTTCGTCGAGGTCGGTGACAAGGTCGGCCCGAGCGATACGCTGTGCATCATCGAGGCGATGAAGATGCTCAACCAGATCGAAGCCGAGATCTCCGGCGAGATCACCGCCGTACTCGTGGAGAACGGACAGCCGGTGGAATTCGATCAGCCGCTATTCGTGGTGAAGTGATGCTCGGCAAAGTACTGATCGCCAATCGCGGCGAAATCGCACTGCGTATACTGCGCGCCTGTCGGGAACTCGATATCCCGGTCGTGGCCGCCTACTCCACCGCTGATCGCGACCAGAAGCACGTGCTGCTGGCCGAAGAGGCCGTATGTATCGGCCCGCCGCCCAGCACACAGAGTTACCTGAACATGGCCACGCTCATGAGCACGGCCGAGGTCGCAGGCGCGACCGCGATTCATCCAGGCTACGGCTTTCTCTCCGAGAACGCCGATTTCGCCGAGAGCGTCGAACAGTCCGGTTTCGTGTTCATTGGCCCCCGGGCAGAAACCATCCGGCTGATGGGCGACAAGACCTCGGCCATTCAGGAAATGCAGGCCGCCGGCGTACCCTGTGTGCCCGGTTCCGGCGCACCACTGACCGCAGACGACACCGCCAATCGCAAGCTGGCCCAGAAGATCGGCTTCCCGGTGATCATCAAGGCCGCCGGCGGCGGCGGCGGACGCGGCATGCACGTCGTCTATGAAGCCAAGGCCCTGGCCGGCGCGATCGACATGGCCCGTCGGGAAGCCGCCAGCTTCTTCGGCAACCCGGCCGTGTACATGGAGAAGTACCTTGAGCTGCCCCGGCATATCGAGGTGCAGGTACTGGCTGACAGCCACGGCAACGCGATCCACTTGGGTGAGCGAGACTGCTCGCCACAACGACGTCACCAGAAAGTCGTCGAGGAAGCACCGGCACCCGGCATCACGCCCGAACAGCGTGCCGAGATCGGCAAGCTGTGCGTGGATGCCTGCAAGCGTATCGGCTACCGTGGCGCCGGGACGTTCGAATTTCTCTACGAGAACGGGGAGTTCCATTTCATCGAGATGAACACCCGTATCCAGGTCGAGCACCCGGTGACCGAAATGGTCACCGGCGTGGACCTGGTCGCCGAACAGCTTCGGATCGCTGCCGGCGAAGAACTGCGTTATCGACAGGAAGACATCGTGGTGCGCGGGCACGCCATCGAGTGCCGGATCAACGCCGAGCATGCCGAGACGTTCGTGCCCTCGCCCGGCAAGATCCAGGCTTATCATGCCCCTGGCGGCCCCGGCATCCGGATGGATTCGCATATCTATGCCGGTTACAGCGTACCGCCTCACTACGACTCGCTCATCGGCAAGCTGATCGCACATGGCGATACCCGTGCCGCGGCGACCGCCCGGCTGGACATGGCGCTGTCGGAAATGGTCGTAGAAGGCATCCACACCAACATCGCGCTGCACAAGCGGATCATTCACGACCCGTCCCATATCGAGGGCGGCGTGTCGATTCATTGGCTGGAAAAGAAACTGCGCGAGGAAGCGGCGCGTGGTTGAAGCCGGCGACCTACCGGCCTGGCATCAGATCACCGTTATCAGCGAGCGGGCGGCGATCGCCGAAGCGGTGTTCGAACAATTCGACGCCGAGGCGGTCACCGTGCTGGACGCCGGCAGCGAAATGGCCGTGGAAAACGCCCCACACGAGCATCCCGATTTCGAGGCCTCACGCATCGTCGGGCTGTTCGTGCACGGCACGCCGGTCGAGCCGATCAAGACAGCACTACGACAGATGTTGGGCGCACGGGTCGAAATCGAGATTACCGATCTGGCGAATCAGGACTGGGCGAGCGCCTGGCTGGCTCAGCACCCGCCGCTTCGCTTCGGTGCGCGGCTGTGGATCGCACCACATAGCGCGCCGGTCGAAGCCGACGATCAGGCCGTGGTGGTACGGCTGGATCCGGGACTGGCATTCGGTACCGGCACCCACCCCACGACCGCCCTGTGCCTGGAATGGTTGGCAGGCGCTGACCTGGCCGGACGCCATGTGCTCGACTACGGCTGCGGGTCGGGCATCCTGGCGATTGCGGCGGCGCGGCTGGGCGCGGCCTCGGTGACGGCCGTCGATATCGATCCACAGGCGGTCCGCGCCACCCGTGACAACGCCCGAACCAACGAGGTCGCCGACGTCATCCATACCCCGGACATGGATGCGATCGCCGGCCAGCCCTTCGATGTGGTGGTCGCCAACATCCTCGCCAAACCGCTGATTGCACTGGCCGAACGACTTGCAGAGCATGCCCGGCCCGGCACCCCCCTGATCCTGTCCGGATTGCTCAGCCGCCAGGCGGACTCGGTTCGCAGCGCCTATGAGCGCGCGTTTTCGTTCACGCCCGGGGCCGAACGCGACGACTGGATACGACTGGATGCCCACCGCCGCGCTGATTGACCGGCGCTCGCCGAAAGTCGTCTTTCTCTGAGTGGCGATTGCCGTTATAGTTCGCCGTTCCTCATCCCCCGCCCGCCGCTGGCACGAATGACGCAGACGCAGACCGATACCGATTCTGATGCTGACGGCCAACCCCTCAGCCACTACGTCGGCGCCAGTCTCGATCGCTACTTCGAATCGCTCAACGGCAGCGCGCCCCCCTGCGATCTGTATCGCATGATACTCGAACAAGTCGAGAAGCCGTTGCTCGAGCGTGTACTCGACTACAGCCGTGGCAATCAGTCCAAAGCGGCGGCCATGCTCGGCATCAATCGCGGCACGCTTCGAAAGAAACTCCGCAGCTACGATCTCGACGGCTGACCGGCCGCCGCCTACCCTGCAGACTCCACCCGCGCCGCGGGTGTTTTTATTTCAACCGGACCCATCGCCTACCGTGACTTCGACCACCGATCGCCCCGCCCAGCCTATTCGTCGCGCTTTGATCAGCGTGTCTGACAAGACCGGCGTCGCCGAATTCGCGCGCGCGCTCAGCGCCGACCACGGCGTCGAGATACTCTCCACGGGCGGCACGGCCCGCGCCCTGCGCGACGCCGGCGTGGCCGTCATCGACGTCGCCGACCATACCGGCGCCCCGGAAATCATGGACGGCCGCGTCAAGACGCTGCACCCGAAGATTCATGGCGGCATTCTCGGTCGCCGAGGCATCGATGACACAGTCATGGCCGAACAGCAGATCGCACCGATCGATCTGGTGGTGGTCAATCTATACCCGTTCGAACAAACCATCGCGCGGCCGGAGACCACGCGCGACCAGGCCATCGAAACCATCGACATCGGCGGACCGGCGATGCTGCGCGCCGCCGCCAAGAACCACGCCTTCGTTACACTGGTGGTCGATTCGGTCGACTACGACGCGGTGCTTGCCGATATGCAGGCGCACGGCGGGGCCACCACCCTATCCACCCGGGAGCGTCTGGCGGCCAAGGGTTTTGCGCACACTGCCGGCTACGACCACGCCATTGCTACGTACCTGTCGGACGCCGCCGACAGCGCCGGCAACGATACCGATGATGCCGTCTTGCCGAGTCGCTTCGCGCCCAGTTACGAACGACGGAGGACGCTGCGTTACGGCGAGAACCCGCACCAGCGGGCCGCGCTCTATGCGGCCGCCGAACCGGTCGCGGGCAGTCTGGTCGATGCTCATGTCGTTCAGGGAAAGGCCCTGTCCTACAACAATCTGGCCGATGCCGACGCCGCGCTGGCCTGTGTCCGTGCGTTCGATCAGGCACCGGCGTGTGTGATCGTCAAACATGCCAACCCCTGCGGTGTAGCGGTCGCACGCAGCCTGGAACAGGCCTACGAGCGCGCGTTTGCCACCGACCCGACCTCGGCCTTCGGAGGCATTCTCGCCTTCAACCAGACGCTAGATGTGGCGACCGCCGAACGCGTTCTGGCCAATCAGTTCGCCGAGGTGATCCTCGCCCCAGCCATTGAAGACGCGGCCCTGGCCCTGTTCGCCCGGAAGAAGAATCTACGCGTGATCGCCACCGGCGAGGCGGCGGCCGGCCGGCCAAGCGAACCGGCCATCAAGCAGATCGCCGGCGGTCTGCTGGTTCAGGACGCCGACGAGCAGCTGCTAGACGATCAGCAGCTTCGTATCGTCACCGAGGCCCAGCCCGACGGCAGTCAGCTGCAGGATCTGATGTTCGCCTGGCGGGTAGCCAAGTTCGTTAAATCCAACGCCATCGTCTATGCGCGCGACGGCGCGACCGTCGGCGTCGGCGCCGGCCAGATGAGCCGCGTCGATTCGGCCCGCATCGCGGGCCTGAAGGCCGCCGATGCCGGGCTCGACGTGGCCGGCTCGGTCATGGCCTCCGATGCGTTCTTCCCGTTCCGGGATGGTCTCGACGCCGCAGCGAAGGTCGGCGTGAAGGCGGTCATTCAACCGGGCGGATCGATTCGCGACGAGGAGGTAATCGCAGCCGCCGACGAGGCCGGGATTGCCATGCTGTTCACGGGCGTTCGCCACTTCCGTCACTGATATTTCAGATAGTTGACGCGCACGGCCTGTGCGCTGACGTTGCCCGGCCGCGCGCGCTGCCTTGCGGCAACCGCGAAATCCATGTTACCCCTGACCGACCGGTCGAGCGATTGACCGTTTCGATAACTATAAATAGTCACGACGGTTGCAGACCGTCGGTCAGGGGAGATAACCCATGCGTCTGACTCCTTCCGCCGCCACGGCGACCCTCGTGTTCGTGGCGTTCAGCGCGCCGGCCTCCGCCGGCCTTCTGGGCGATCTGCTCGCCCCTGTCACTGAGCCGGACTCGACCCGTCCGAGCGAGACCATCCGCACCGATGACGCATCAGAGCGCTCGCCCGAGAAGGTCGGTCGCTTCAGCACACCGTTTGCCGAGCCCACCATCGTTGTGGACGGTCAGGCCATGGCCACTGATGAACGCTGTCTTCCCAATGCCGAAGGGATGCTCAGCTGCAAGCCGGCGGCCGGCACGGTCGCCAATCTCGGTGACGGCCGATTCGTATACCTGAACGCGCTTGAAGGCACCGAGAACGTCGAGCTGTCGATCGTCGCCGAATTCGGCGAGGTGTCGGTCAACGACCAGTCGCGGGTACTCACACTGGATGACGAAGACCGCCCGAGCTGGAGCCGGCCCGATCCGGTCGACGGCGGCGCCAATCCCGACGGTGCCGACAGTACGACGCTGTCCGGTGCGCTGACCGGCGTGCCCGAGGGCCTGCTGGACACGGCCGACAATACGGCCAAGAACGACGGCGCACTGTTCTGTGCCGACGTCACGTTCCTGGCTGACGGCCGGATGATGGCGGTCGGCGGCACCGATTACTACACCGAACCCGGTGTCGACGGACTGCCGGTGGGCGTAGTCGAGCTAGAGGGGCTCAAGGCTTCGCGCATCTTCGATCCGGAAACCGAGACCTGGTCGCAGAGCGGCGATATGCGCTACGGGCGCTGGTACCCGTCACTGGTCACCCTGGCCAATGGCGATGTGTTCGTGGCCAGCGGGGTGACCAAGCTGCTCAAGCCGGTCTATCCCGAACAGCCACTCAATTCCGGGCGTAACGTGGTCCAGACCGAGACCTACGATCTTGACAGCGGCACCTGGTCAGAAAACGGCGGCCCCGCCCAGCGCTCGCTGCCCTTGTTCCCCCGTATGCATCTGCTGCCCAACGGCCAGGTGTTCTATAACGCCGGGGGCCAGGCCTTCAATCCCTTCGGACAGGCCTACGATCAGGCGTTGTGGAATATTGTCGCCGCCTACGATCCCGACAGCCAGCAATGGACCGATCTCGGCTACGCCGGCCTGCCGCTCAAGCTCAACGAGGTTGGACTGGGCGCACTGGCCAGCACGCTCAACGTGACCAACCTGAATGCCGGCCAGGTGCAGCGACTGCTTGGCGATCTGGTCGGTCAGACCCTGGCCAACCCGACCGGGTTGATCGAAGGACTGCTGGATACGCCGATCGACGGCCGTGCGCTCGAGCGGGCGATCGGCTCGGGCATGCGTGGCTCCACGTTCTCCGCGATGTTGCCGCTACGCCCCGATGCCAACGGTGGTTATCACGACGCACGCTTTCTGACCGCCGGGGGCGTACCGACCTATGTCACCGTGGGCAGCCCGGGCGGTTACCTGCCGATCTCTTCGTCGCGTATCGACACGGTGCATGTCGACGGCGACACCATGGAGTACAGCTCCGAGCTCACCGGCCCGCTCAACGAACCGCGCTGGTACAGCTATTCAGTGGTCATGCCCGACGACAGCGTGATGATTTTTTCCGGCGGCAACCGCGACGGCGTCGTGTTGCCGGGCCTGGAGGGCGCCTATCGCCAGGCGGAGCGCTTCGATCCGACCACCGGCAACTGGACTCCGATGGCCGTGGCCCATCGCAAGCGGACCTACCACAACACCGCGCTGCTGATGCCCGACGGCCGTGTGCTGGTCGGCGGCCATTCTCCGATCAACACGGCTTATCTGTCTTTCATCAACCTCGACCAACTGGGGCTGGCCGACTACCAGAGCCGTGACCCATCGTTCGAGATCTATACTCCGCCCTATGCGATGCGTGACGATCGCCCGGTAATCGACAGCGCGCCGAGCGAACTGCGCACCGACGGCACAACGTTCGATGTCGCGGTGGATAGCGGCGATGTAGATCAGGCCATGCTCATCCGGCGGACCGCGACCACGCATCTGGTCGACGGCGACCAGCGCGCGGTGGTTCTGCCGATCGTCGCGCGTAGCGGCGGTCAGATCACGCTCCAGATGACCGCCAACCCGGCCGTCCTCCCGGCTGGTCAATACATGCTGTTCGTCAGCCGCGAAGCTGATGACGGCATGCGCCTGCCGTCCGAGTCCACCCCGGTGGCAATACTGCCTGGTCAGGATGACGCGCCCATCGTTCAGCCCGCGCCGGTGGTGACTTCGGGCGAGGCTAACCACGGACTGGTCGGCAGCCTGCTCGGCAAGATCGGTGAAGTCGGCCGGATCGGCGACACCGACGGCGTGTCGCCCTTGCTGCCGGTCACCGACCTGCTTTCGGGCGTGACCAGCGTCATTCCCGGGCCGCAGACGCTGATCGAAGGCGCACCGGGTACGGCAGGTGAACTCGCAGGTGCGCTACAGCGGGGCGCCGACATCGGCCGGGACACCGCGGCCAGTACACCGGACGCCGTACGTGGCCTGGCCGAGGATGCTCAGCGCGCGGGCCAGACCGGCGGCGAAGCCCCGTGAGCGGTATAGCCCCCCGGATCCGCCAGCTGATCGGAATGATCGTCCTGGCCGGGCTGCCGCTGACCGGCGTTCAGGCGCACGGCGGTGACACGGCCGGCGGCCAGGCGGAGGTACGCGCGGTACTCGATGAGCTCCCGCCGGCGTTGTCGGATCTGCGCGTGCAGCTGCGGCATACGCTGGCGGCTCAGCTGCTGGTCTACAACCCGACCGATCGGCTGCTGGTCGTCGAAGACGCGCGCGGGCGCCCCTTTTTGCGAATCGGAGCACAACGCGTGCAGGCGGATCTCGGCGCGGCGGCCTTTCATCGCACCAATACGCTGATGGCCCCCGGGGCGATCGATGCCGATGCCTCGAGTCGACCCGATTGGCAGGTCGTCGAGTCGACGCCCAGCTGGGGCTGGTTCGATCTGCGGCTGCGCAGTGATTCGATCGCGGTACCCCATCACGTCGTGGATGGCGGTCAGCCGCGTTCGGTGGCGCGCTGGTCAATCCCGGTGCGCTATGGCAGCCAGCGCAGCGCGATCCGTGGGCACTTCGAGTATGTCCCGCCGGCGCGCGGCATGATCGAGGCCCGGGTCATCGACGCCGGCCTGCTCGACGGCCAAGCCGTTGTCCGTGCGATGACGGGCAGCGCGCGGCCCGGGTTGTTCGTGTCCTATCGCGGCACGGAGCCGCTGATCGTGCTCGATGCCGACGGCGCGCCGTTTCTACGCTTTTCGGAGACGGGCGTCGACGCCAATCGCGCGAGCGCGACCTGGGCGCGTGTACGCCCATCGGGCGCGCCGGCCGCCACGCCCGACAGCACGCCGGCGGTGGCCTGGGCGCGTGTATCGTCGACCGGCAGCTACGGCTGGATCGAACCGCGTGCGGCGGCCGACGCGCCGGCACACGATGGCCACGATCTGGCCGTAGTCAAGCGTTGGCGCATTCCGGTACGTATCGGCACGATGGACAGTTCGATCAGCGGCCAGACCGAATGGGCGCCCATCGCTCCGGCGGCCGCATCTCACCACTAGAGGCCGGCGCCGAAGGCGCCGGCAACTCTTCTCAACCAGCGGCCGACAGCAGCGTCACCACGACTTCCCGGCGATGTGGCGCACTCCGGTGCTCGTAGAGATAGATTCCCTGCCAGGTTCCGAGGTTGAGCGCGCCGTCAGTGATCGGCACGCTCAGATCCATGCCGGTCAGAATGCTG